>NZ_FNWP01000032.1:0-47637 GCF_900108435.1 Methylobacterium sp. 275MFSha3.1
TGAGCCGACCGGTACTAATCGCCCGATTGGCTTGATCGCTCTCGTGATCCGTGTCCGTGTGTGACCGGCAGCCGCTGCAAAGCGGGTGACGGGCACACAGCCACGGTTATAAGAAGACCCGCAGCGATGAGGCTGCCTGCTTGCCGAACACAGCACTCGCCGTCGCAGCACCCTGCGCCGCCCAGTGCCAAACGAATTGCGATGCGCCGGTCTGGTGGCCTGAGCGGCGTGCCCAGAACCCGATCCCATCTCGAACTCGGCCGTTAAACACGCCAGCGCCCATGGTACTGTGTCTCAAGACACGGGAGAGTCGGTCGCCGCCAGACCCGCCCATCGCAATCACCATTCCCTCGACACGAACACCGATCCGGCCCCCGGACACGCCGCCCGCTCGCCAGAGCTGGCGTACCCGGACCAGCCGCACAGACTTGGCGCGGGGTGGAGCAGCCCGGTAGCTCGTCAGGCTCATAACCTGAAGGTCACAGGTTCAAATCCTGTCACCGCAACCAACGTCATCTGACAAAGCCCGCTGCGCCGAACGCGCAGCGGGCTTTTTTCATGGCCTGATGCCGCGTCTCACCGCGCCCCGACAGGTCGCCGGCTGCGCCGCTCGGCCTTGCGGGTCGCGGTCTCGCGCAGGTGATGCTCGATGGCGTCGTTGGCCCGGCCGCGCATGTGGCGGATGGCGTCCACGTCGTCGAAGGTCTCGGGGAAGCGCCGCGACAGCCACAGATAGGCGCTGGCGAGCTTCACGGTCCGCTCCTGGTAGTCGAGCGCGCCCGAGAGGTTGCCGCGCAGAGCCGGGACCGTGAGGCCGGCGGCCCGCGCCTGGCACCAGCGCTCCAGCAGCCCCATGGCAATCTCGTCGCGCCGGTCGATCGGGCAGACCGAGAAGGCGAACTTCTCCTCGATCGGCAGCCGCGCCCGGTCGACGATCCGGGCCACCTCCAGCACCTCCTCCAGGGCCGAGGGCTGGAACGGCGAGCCCGCGTAGAAGGTCGCCCGGGCGAAGTGGGTCAGCACCTCGTGCAGGCTGTGGGTGCGCATCTCCTCGGCCACCGAGCGGATCGCCCCGAGATCCGGGCGGACGAAGAAGCGCGTGTCGGCCGCCGGCGCCGTCGGTGCGCCCGAGAGGGCGGTGCGGATCGGCTCGGCGGCGTAGGGGTCGGTCGCCGCCACGTAGCCGACATCCTGGTGGCCGTAGCGGCCGGCCCGGCCGGCGATCTGCCGGATCTCGGAATGGGTCAGCGCCCGCTCGGCGGTCCCGTCCCACTTGCGCACCGCCGAGAAGACGATCCGCTTCAGCGGGCCGAGGTTGAGCCCCATGCCGATCGCGTCGGTGGTCACCAGCACGTTGGCCTCGCCGGAGCGGAAGCGCGCGGCCTCGGCCCGGCGGACCTCCGGCGACAGGGCGCCATAGATGGTCGCGACCCGGTGGCCGCGGGCGACGAGGACCTCGCGGTTCTCGTGCACGGCCCGGCGGGAGAAGGCCACGACCGCGTCCCCGGCCTCGACCTTCTCCAACGGCACCGGCTCCTCCAGCAGCAGGAGCGGCGACTTGCGGGTGAAGGGGATCACCTCCAGGGACTCGTCGGCGGCCTCGGCGGCGCGGCGGACATACGACAGGGCGTCGTCGGAGCCGCAGACGATCACGGTCCGCGCCGCGACGCCGAACAGCGCGTTGGTCCAGGCCCAGCCGCGGTCGGGGTCCGACAGCATCTGGATCTCGTCGATCACCGCCACGTCGATCGGCCGGGTCAGGTCGGCGGTCTCGATGGTGCGGGCGGTGTGGGTCGGGTCGGCCTCGCCCAGCACCTCCTCGCCGGTGATCATGCCCGCGTGCAGGCCCCGCTCGCGCAGGGTCTCGTAGTTCTCCAGCGCCAGCAGCCGGAGCGGCGCGAGGTAGGCCCCGGTCTCGGCCGCGCTCAGGTGCTGCAGCGCCGCGTAGGTCTTGCCGGAATTGGTCGGCCCCATGTGGAACACGATCTTCCGGTCGAGGCGCCGGGCGGCGGTGAACCGCTCGATATAGGCGCCGAAGCCGACCTGATCGCGCAGCCGCCGCAGGCGCGAGCCCTCGCGCGCCACCGCCTTGGCGTGGCGGCGGACGGGGGTGAGCGTGTCGTTGAGGCCGCGGGCGAGCTTCGGGCCGTACGTGAAGACCCGCGACCGGAGCGAGCGGCCCATGTGGGCGATGTAGGCGGCGGCGTCCGCCCCGACCTCGCGCAGGTCGACGAGGAGCTGCGCCCGCAGCCGGTCGACCGGCTTGTGCAGGGCGCGGGTCGCCTGGAGGGCCGTGCGCGTCACGGCGTCGCGCAGGGCCTCCAGGCGGTGCGTCGGGTCGTTCCGGGCGGCCATGCGGGCGAGGATCTCGGCCGCCTCCGGCTCGGGGGCCACGTCGAGGCGCAGGTCCAGGCGGCCGTTGTCGAGGAGCGGGATCTCGGTCCGGATCAGCCAGGTGATGCGGTGGTCCTTGGTAACCACGGCCCGGAGATTGGGGATCGCCTTCCGGATCGCCGGGACGCCGGTCTCCGCGAAGGCCCGGGCGGCCCGCATCTCCCGGAGCGCCCGGGCGACGCGGTCGTCGTCGACCTCGGCGCCGTAATCGGGCAGGTCGAGCTGGGCGAGCAGCCGGTCGAGGTCGACCGCCTCCGGGGCGACGCCGAGCCGCCCCAGGGACTCGATCAGGCTCTCGATCGTCGGGCGGAGACGCTTGCGCGCCATGCGGTCACCTTCGGCAGAAGCGTCTGACGCCAACCCCGACGCGGTCGGGGGCGTTCCGGATCCGATCCATGCGCCGGGCGGAGGCGGCACGCCATCCCTGATGCGCGTCTCCGCCGTCTTTGCGAGCGCAGCGAAGCAATCCAGTCGGTGCCCTCCGGACGGAAGGCGCGCAGCCCTGGGTCGCTTCGCTGCGCTCGCGATGACGGAGCGTTACGGATGCCGCGCCGCCTCGGCGAGCCAGCCGCAGAAGGCCCGGACCGCCGGATCCTCTGCCCGCGGCTCGGGGATGTAGGTGTAGTAGCTCCGCGCGGGCAGGGCGGGGCCCGGGAAGGGCAGGGTCAGGCGCCCGGCCGCGACGTCGTCGGCGACCAGCCGCTCGGGCCCCATGGCGACGCCGAGCCCGTCGAGGGCGGCCTGGAGGGTCAGGTAGAAATGCTCCAGCGTCACCGTGGCCCGCGGCGCCAGGTCCGGGACGCCCGCCGCGCGCAGCCAGTCGGGCCAGACCCGCGGCAGCGTCGCGGCGTGCAGCAGCGTGTGCTGCCGGAGATCCTCCGGCACCCGGAGCGGCAGCCGCTGCAGCAGGTCCGGGCTGCAGACCGGGATGCGCCGCTCGGACAGGAACGGCTCGGCGCGGTGGCCCGGCCGGCTGTCCGGCCCGCCCCGGATCGCCACGTCGAACGGCTCCGCCAGGCTGGCGAGGGGCACGTTCGAGGTGGTCAGCCGCACCTCGATCGACGGGTTGGCTCGCTGGAAGCCCGACAGGCGCGGGATCAGCCAGCGGAGTGTGAAGGTCGCCAGCGCGTTCACGTGCAGCAGGCGCGGCCGTCCGCGCTCGGCCTGCCGGGCGGTGGCCAGGGCGATGCGGTCGAGGGCGGCGCCGATCTCGGTAGCGTAGGCCGTGCCGGCCTCGGTGAGGACCACCCGCCGGTTGTGGCGCTCGAACAGCGGCAGCCCGAGCCAGCCTTCCAGTGTCTGGACGTGCCGGCTGACCGCCCCGTGGGTGACCCGCAGCTCGTCCGCCGCGCGGGTGAAGCTCCCGTGCCGCGCGGCCGCCTCGAAGGCCTTCACGGCGTTGAGGGGCGGCAGGCGACGGTGCACGGGTCAGGTTTCCTCACGCGAGCGTCAGCATAAGTCGTTTGTCAGCTCCGGGCCAGGGCGCCATCCTGATGCCGCACCACGAAGGATGGCTGGATGTCCGTCGCGTCCGATCTGACCGCGTCTTCCGAAACCGCGTCTTCCGAAACCGCGTCCTCCCGGGCCGCGTCCCTGCCGGACGCCCGGCGCACGCTGGTGGCCACCGGCGTGAACCACGCCCTGCACGACGGCTACACGGACCTGATCTACGTGCTGCTGCCGGTCTGGCAGGCGGAGTTCGGCCTCGACTACGTCGCCCTGGCGTTCCTGCGCTCCCTCTACAACGGCGCCCTGGCGGCGCTGCAGATGCCGGCGAGCCGCCTCGCCCAGGCCTGGGGTGCCCGCACCGTGCTGGTGCTCGGCACCGTGCTCAGCGCGGCCGGCTACGCGATCGCCGGCGCCTCGGGCGGCCTCGTCGGGCTCGGGATCGGGCTCCTGCTCGGCGGCGCCGGCAGCAGCACCCAGCATCCCCTGGCGTCCGCGGTGATCGCCCGGGCCTACGGGCCCGGCGCCCGCGGCCCGCTCGGCACCTACAATTTCACCGGCGATCTCGGGAAGGCGGCGGTCCCGCCCCTGGTCGGCCTGCTGCTGACCCTGACGGGCTGGCGGCACGCGCTCTGGGTGATCGCCGGCGCCGGGATCGTGGTCGCGCTCGCGGTCGCGCGCCTGCTGCCGCGTGATCCGGCGTCACGCAGCGGCGGCGCCGCTGCGCGTCCGGCGGCCCATCCGTCCGCGACCGGGCCGGGGAGCGGCACGGGCTTCCGGCTGCTCGTCGCCATCGGCATGCTCGACAACGCCGCGCGGCCGGCCTTCCTGCTCTACCTGCCGTTCCTGCTGCAGGAGAAGGGCGCGGCGCTGACCACGGTGGGCCTCGCCCTGTCGCTGGTCTTCGTCGGCGGCGCGCTCGGCAAGGCGGTCTGCGGGCGCCTCGGGGAACGCCTCGGCGTGACCCGGACCGTGATCCTCACCGAGACCGGGACGGCACTGGCGATCCTGGCGGTGATCGTGCTGCCGCTGGCTCCCGGGCTGATCCTGCTGCCGCTGCTCGGCGTGATGCTGAACGGCACCTCGTCGGTCCTCTACGGGACCGTCCCGGAGCTGGCGCCCGGCGGCCGGGTCGAGCGGGCCTTCGCGGTGTTCTACACCTGGACGCTCGGCGGCAGCGCGCTGGCGGCACCGCTGCTCTACGGGCGGCTCGGCGACGCGGCCGGCCCGCACTGGGCGGCCGTGGCGGCGGCCGGGACGGCGCTCGCCGTGGTGCCGCTGATGCTGGCTCTGGCGCCGCGCCTCGGGGCGGCGCACCGGCAGCGGGCCTGAGGCGCGCCGTCCGCTCGGATCACCCGTCATCGCGCGCGCAGCGAAGCGACCCGGGGATGCGCGACGCCGAGAACCGCGGTACCACTCTGGATTGCTTCGCTCCGCTCGCAACGACGTTCGCGTCAGGCGTTTCCGAGGGTGCTGACCCGGACGGCCTCGGACCGGCCGTCCACCGCCACGTCCCGGATCTCCGCCGGCGCCACGCGGGCCGCCGCGTAGACCGCCTCCGACACCACCGCCACGCAGCCGAGGACCTTGGTCAGGCCCTGGAGCCGGGCCGCGACGTTGACGGTGTCGCCGAGCGCCGTGAACCGGGCGTCAGTGGCGTCGCCCATCTCGCCGACGATCGCCGGGCCGGCATGCACGCCGATCCCGTACCGGAGGGTGTGCTCCAGGTCGGCCGCCAGGAGCCCGTTCAGCGTGTCGACCGACTCGGCGATGAGGTCGATCGCCCTGAGGGCCTCCCGGGCGGCCGCCTCGGCCTCCGTCTCCAGGCCGAACAGGGCCAGCAGGCCGTCGCCGAGGAACTGGTTGGTCGAGCCGCCGGCCTCGCGCACGGCGTCGCCGACCGCGCCGAGGAAGCGGTTGATGATGAACACCGTGTCGTAGGGCAGGCGCTCCTCGGCGAGCCGCGTCGAGCCGCGCAGGTCGACGAACATCGCCACGATGAAGCGCTCCTCGCCCGACTGCGCCCGGTCGAGCAGGTCGGCCTGGCGCATGCGCGGCTGCGGCGGCAGCAGCGGCACCACGGCCATGTCGGTCTCGGGCCGGAACTGGCAGGCGAGGCGCACCCCCGGGCCGGCCGCGATGCGCTCCAGCACCGCCCGCTCGGTGCGGCCGGGTGCCGGCGCCCCGTCGCTGCCGTCCGTCACCCGGATCCGGCAGGTCGAGCACCGGCCGCGGCCGCCGCACACGCTGGCGTGGGGGATCCGGTTGCGCCGGCTCGCCTCCAGCACGCTCGTGCCGCGGGGTACCCGCACCACCCGTCCGTCCGGGTAGCTGAGCCGGATCGTGCCGCGCTTGATCTCGGCGAGCGTCCGCGCGCCGCGGGCCGCGATCACCGCCGCCACGAGGCCCGCGTAGGTCCCGAGCAGCCCGTCCCGGACGGCGGCGAGCCGCGCCACCTGGTCGGGCAGCCCGACATGGACCGGCTGGAGCGCCGCCGCGCGCCACGCCGGATCCTGCGCCAGGGTCATGACCATCCGGCCGCCCTGCGCGAAGCCCAGCAGCGACAGGACCGGCACCAGCACCGCGAGCGCCAGCAGCCAGGGCGCCATGCGGTCGAAGCCGGGCTTCAGCCGCAGCCAGAAATACAGGCCCATGCAGCCGTGGATCCAGGCGACGACCAGGACCGTGACCTGCATCAGGCCGAGGATCGGCGAGGCGATCCAGAAGGCGTAGAGTTCCTGCGCGTAGCCCTTGTCGAGCCCCTCGGTGACGAAGGAGACCCGGGTCCCGACGATGTGGCTGATGAGCAGCGGCGGGATCAGCAGGCCCGAGACCAGCTGCAGGGTCTCGGACGGCCGCCAGTGGAAGAAGCGGGCCGCGTAGAGGGCCTGGAGCCCGAGCAGCAGGTGGACCACCAGGGCGCCGTAGAGCAGCGTCAGGCCGACGGGGTTGAGCCAGACGGCCGTGACGAGGTCGAGGCCGTCCTCCATGGCGTCGAGGGAGACGTTGCCCAGGGCGTGGTTCAGCAGGTGGGTCAGCACGTAGCCGAACAGGATCAGGCCGCTGGCCAGCCGGAGGCGCCGCAGGTTCAGGCGGAGCCGCGCGGCGCGCGGGGCCGACCGGGGTTGCGCGCCCGACTCGGCGGACCGGAGCGTCGCGATCGAGGCTGTGCGCACCATGCTGGAGGTCCGAGGGGATCGGTTCTGGGCCCGCCATTCACGGGCCCCTCGTACCAGCAAGACTTCCGTTGCGTCCGATTTATTTCTAATCGCCCGCGTTTCGCCGGATCCCGTCGACGCGGATCGCGCGGGGCCGCCCGCGCCGGAGCCCCGATGCTGGACACCTTCTTCGCCCGCAGCGCCGCCGCGGTGGCCTCCGACCTGATCGGCGCCCGCCTGTTCGTCGGCGCGGCCGGCGGGATCATCGTCGAGACCGAGGCCTACGACAGCACCGATCCGGCCTCCCACAGCTTCCGCGGCCCGACCCGGCGCAACGCCAGCATGTTCGGCCCGCCGGCCCACGCCTACGTGTACCGCTCCTACGGGATGCACTGGTGCCTGAACCTCGTCTGCGAGCCCGGCAGCGCCGTGCTGCTCCGGGCCCTCGCGCCGACCGAGGGGCTTCCCGCCATGCGGGCGCGCCGCGGCCTGGAGGATCCGCGCCTCCTCTGCGCCGGCCCCGGCCGCCTCTGCCAGGCCCTCGGCGTCACCGACGCGCTCGACGGGGCGCCCCTCGCGCGGGCGCCGTTCCGGTTCGAGCCCCGCGCCGCGGGCGATTCCGGGGGCGGCGACGTGGTCAGCGACCGGCGCATCGGCATCACCCGCGGCGCCGAGACGCCCTGGCGCTTCCTGCTCGCCGGCTCCCGGTTCGTGAGCCGCCCGGCGCGGAAGGCAGGGCCGGCCGCCGGGTGAGGGCGGCCGCCCACCGCGCGCCACCTCGCGCCCCGCCGCGGCCGCCGGGAACTTGGGCATCCGCCTGCGGTTCCCCGGTCGTGGACGAGGGAGCCCCGGCATGCTGGCGATGAACTACCGCGGGCCGTACCGCGTGCGCGTCGATCGCAAGCCGATCCCCGTGTGCGAGCATGTTGAGGATGCGGTCATCCGAGTTACGCGAACCTGCGTCTGCGGATCTGATCTTCACCTGTACCATGGAATGGTGCCGGATACGCGCGTCGGCACGACGTTCGGCCACGAATTCACGGGCGTTGTTGAGGAGGTCGGCTCCGGCGTGCGCAATCTCGCCGTCGGCGACCACGTGCTGGTCCCGTTCAACATCGCCTGCGGCCGCTGCCACTTCTGCAAGCAGGGGCTGTTCGGGAACTGTCACGAGGCGAACGCGCAGGCGACCGCGGTCGGCGGCATCTACGGATACTCGCACACCGCCGGCGGCTACGACGGCGGCCAGGCCGAGTACGTCCGGGTGCCCTATGCCGATGTCGGCCCGTGCAAGATCCCCGAGACGATGGACCTCGATGACGCGGTGCTGCTCACCGACGTCGTGCCGACCGGCTATCAGGCGGCCGAGATGGGCGGGATCCAGCGCGGCGACACCGTCGTGGTCTTCGGCGCCGGGCCGGTCGGCATCATGGCGGCGCGCTGCGCGTGGCTGTTCGGGGCCGGGCGGGTGATCGTGATCGACCATGTCGAGTACCGGCTCGACTTCGCCCGCCGCTACTGTCCCGCCGAGGTCTACAATTTCCGCTCGATCGGGGATCCCGTGGTCTTCCTGAAGAAGACCACCGATTCCCTCGGGGCCGACGTCTGCATCGACGCGGTCGGCGGTGACGCGGCGGGGAGCGCCCTGCACACCCTGATGGGGACCAAGCTGAAGCTGGAGGGCGGCTCGGCGGTGGCGCTCCACTGGGCGATCAACGCGGTCAAGAAGGGCGGGATCGTCTCGATCGTCGGGGTCTACGGGCCGACCGGCAACCTGATCCCGATCGGCAACGTCCTGAACAAGGGCATCACCATCCGGGCCAACCAGGCCTCGGTGAAGCGCCTGCTGCCGAAGCTGATCGCCCATATCGAGGCGGGCCGCCTCAACCCCAAGGAACTGATCACCCACAAGGTGCCCCTCGAGGAGGCCGCGGATGCCTACCATCTCTTCTCGGCCAAGCTCGATGAGTGCATCAAGCCGGTCCTCGTCCCCCCGACGGCACGCGCGTGAGGAGGGAGCGATGAGAAACCGTCCGATCGATCCGTCGACGGTCCCGGGCTGGGGCGTCGACGCGGATCCGCAGAACGATCCGACCTACCCGATGCGCGACATCGCGCGCGACGACAGCCGGGGCATGAACTGGACGCGCCCGCCGAAGCAGCGGGCGCGCGTCGAGGTCCTCACCTCGATCGAGTACAACGCCCGGCCGGCGGTCGTCGGCACGTCGGTTCCGCCGCGCGGCGTGAGCGGCGTCATCCGCCGGCAGGCGTTCCGCTACAGCGAGTCCCAGTGGGCGCACTGGCTGATGCTGATGGCCGCCGACCGGGTGAACGTGGTCGAGGGCGTGGTCGACGACCTCGCGCGGGGCCGCGTCCCCAACGTCCCGGCCGAGATGGGCGCCCGGGCCGAGCTGGCCCACAACCGGTCCGGGCTGGCGGCGAAGCTCGCGCTGACCGGCGCGGCGATCGGGCTCGGGATCCTGGTCTCGCGCCTCGCCCGCGCGGAGCGGCGCTAGGGCTGCCCCCGGACGACGGCGCGGGGAACGGCTTTCGCGGCGGGTCCTCCGTCGGCTAGGACAGCGGGGCGCGCAGCCCTCCGGGTGCCTGCGGCGAGCCCGGGGGGACCATGGCGGCCAAGGATGAAGCGACGTGGCGGGTCGGTGTCCTGTTCTCCCGCAGCGGGGTGAGCGGCATCACCGAGACCGAGCACTTCCTCGGCACCGCCCTGGCGATCGAGGAGGTCAATCGGGCGGGCGGCGTGCTCGGGCGCCCGATCGAGCCCGTCTGCTACGACCCCGCCGGCGACACCGACGCCTACCGCACCCTGGCCCGGCGGATGCTCGCCGAGGACGGGGTCGAGGTGGTGTTCGGCTGCTCGCTCTCGGCGAGCCGGAAGTCGGTCATGTCCACCGTCGAGCGGCACAACGGCCTGCTCTGGTACCCGTCGATCTACGAGGGCTTCGAGTACTCGGAGAACATCATCTACACCGGCGCGACCCTCAACCAGAACGTCTTCGCACTGGCCGACTACCTGATGCAGGAGCACGGGCCGCGGATCTTCCTGATCGGGTCCGACTACATCTACCCGCGGGAATCGAACCGGGTCATGCGCGACCTGATCGAGGCGAAGGGCGGGACCATCGCGGGCGAGCTCTACGCGGCCCTCGACGCGGACGACGCGGCCCACGCCGCCATGATCGCGGCGATCCGCGACGCTGCCCCGGACGCGGTCTTCTCCACGGTGGTCGGGCGCGGCGCCGAGCGGCTCTACCGCGCCTACGCCGCGTCCGGCATCGACCGCGCCCGCTGCCCGATCGCCAGCCTCACCCTGGCGGAGGGCCAGATCCGCGCGATCGGCCCCGAGCACTGCACCGGCCACGTCCTCGCGGCGCCGTATTTCGGCGCGCTGCCCGGCGAGGAGAACCGGCGCTTCGTCGCCGCCTTCCAGGCCCGGTTCGGGCCTGAGCGCCCCACCAGCATGTGGTCGGAGACCGCCTACGCGCAGGTCCACCTCTTCGCCCGGGCGCTCGCGGAGGCCGGCACCCTCGACGCCGAGCGCCTCGGCGCGGCGGCCCTGCGGCAGCGCCTCGCGGCGCCGGAGGGCGAACTCGCCTTCGACGGCGAGACGCGCCACATCTGGCTCACCCCCGGCATCGGGGTCGCCCGCGCGGACGGGCAGTTCGACGTCGTCTGGCGGGCGCGGCGGCCGGTGCGGCCCGACCCGTACCTCGCGTGGTCCCGGTTCGAGACGAACTGGTTGGAGGAGGGGCTCGCCGCGTGACCGCCCCCGCCCGCAAGATCCTGGACGACCTGCGGCGCGCCCGCGCCCTCGTCATCCATCCCCGGGACGAGGAGGCCGCCGCTTTGCTGGAGCAGCTCCGCCGCCTCGGCTGCGCGGTCTCCCTGGCGTGGCCGCCGCCCGCCGCCCTGCCGGCCGACATCGACACGCTGTTCATCCAGCTCGACGACGCCCAGGTGATGCACCTGCTGCCGTCGATCGAGGCGATCGAGCCGGCGGTCATCGCCATCGTGGCCTACGAGAGCCCGACCTCGCTCAAGGCGATCGCGGACGTCAACGCCCACGGCGTGCTCAACAAGCCGCTCCACCCGCGGGGCGTGCTCACCCAGTTCGCCCTGGCCCGCTACCGGCGCGGCTACGAGGGCCGGCTCACCAGCAAGATCAACCGGCTGGAGGAGACCATGAAGGGCCGCCGCACCGTCGAGAAGGCGGTCCGGCTGCTCGTGGACCTGAACCGGATCGACGAGGACGCCGCCTACAAGATGCTCCGGGACCGGGCCACCGCCGCCCGTGTGCCGATGGCGAGCGTGGCCGAGAGCGTGGTCTCCGCCCACGAGGCGATGAGCGGACTCGGCCTGCGCATCGCGTTGGCGGAAAAGACTTGATCGCAGCAGCCTGCCGCATTTATGGTCTTGCGGTCTGTTTCGGGGTGCGTATCGTAGTCTAACCGGGCAAGGTTGCCCCGCAGCAGCAGTGCTGCACGACATCACGGCTTTGAAGCCTCTGGTTCGCGGATGATCTGTCTCCGCGCCCAGGGGCTTTTTGCGTTTCGGAGCTCTCATGGTCCAGGCGAACGATCCCGCGCGCCCGCCGATACGGGTGTCGTGCATCCAGTTCGAGCCGGAATTCGGCGCGGTCGACGCGAATATGGCGCGCGCGTCGGACCTCGTCCGCGCGGCCGCCGCCGAGGGCGGCCGGCTGATCGTGCTGCCGGAACTCGCGAGCACCGGCTACGTGTTCGAATCCGCCGCGGAGGCCGCCGCGCTGGCCGAGCCGGTGCCGGACGGCCCGACCACCCGCGCCTGGGCGGCGCTCGCCGCGGAGCTCGGCGTGCACATCGTGGCGGGGATCGCCGAATCCGCCGGCGAGACCCTCTACAACGCCGCCGTGATCGTCGGGCCCGAGGGCTACATCGGCACCTACCGCAAGGCGCATCTCTGGGACCAGGAGAACGTGTTCTTCGCCAGGGGCGATCTCGGCTTCCCGGTCTTCGACACCGCGCTCGGGAAGGTCGGCGTCGCCATCTGCTACGACGGCTGGTTCCCCGAGACCTTCCGGCAGCTGGCGCTCGCCGGCGCCGAGATCGTCTGCATCCCGACCAACTGGGTGCCGATGCCCGACCAGCCCGACGGTGAGGCCGCCATGGCCAACACCCTGCACCGGGCCGCCGCGCACTCGAACGGCATCTTCATCGCCTGCGCCGACCGGGTCGGCGTCGAGCGCGGCCAGCCCTTCGAGGGGCAGAGCCTGATCATCGGCCCCAAGGGCTGGCCGCTCGCCGGCCCGGCGAGCCGCGACCGGACCGAGACCGTCTCGGCGCTGGTCGACCTCGACGCGGCCGGGCGCAAGGACCTCAACGCGTTCAACTCGCTCCTGCGCGACCGCCGCGCCGACATCTACGGCTGAGCCCGCTTCGCACCGTCGTCATCCAAGGAGTTCGTTCATGGTGAAATGGTCCCTCGTCGGCGCCGCGGCGCTCGCCCTCGCCGCCGCGCAGGCCGCCACGGCCGCGCAGGCCGCCGACGGCAAGCCGATCGTCATCGGCATCCCGATCGGCCTGTCGGGCGCCAACAGCGTCGTCGCCCCCTCGGTGGTGCAGTCGGCCGAGCTCGCCGTGGAGGAGATCAACGCCAAGGGCGGCGTCCTCGGCCGCAAGCTCGTCCTGGAGGTGGCCGACGACGCCTCGGGGGCGGCCGGCGCCCAGAAGGCCTTCGACAGCCTGATCTACCAGAAGAAGGTCGACGTCCTGATCTCGATGGAGACGAGCGCGGCCCGCAACGCCGGCCTGCCCGCCGTCACCAAGGGGAAGGTGCCGTACATCTACACCTCGTTCTACGAGGGCCATTCCTGCAACAAGAACATGTTCGTGGACGCCTGGGTGCCGGAGCAGCAGGTGCCGCCGGTGGTGGACGCCTTCAAGGCGAAGGGCGCCAAGACCTACTTCCTGATCGGCAGCGACTACGCCTTCGGCCGCGGCATGCTGGGCTTCGCCAAGAGCTACGTCGAGAAGACCGGCGGCAAGGTGGTCGGCGAGGAGTACCTGCCGATGGACGGCAGCGACTGGACGGCGATCATCTCCAAGCTGAAGGAGGCCAAGCCCGACGCGCTGATCACCTCGACGGCGGGCGGCGCGCCGAACGTGACGCTGACCAAGCAGCTGCGCGGCGCGGGCGTGTCGCTGCCCTTCGCCAACCTCGCGCTGGACGAGGGCACCGCCAAGAGCATGGGCGCGGACGCCGAGGGCGTCTACCTCTCGGCCTCCTACGTCACCGGGATCGACAGCCCGGAGAACAAGGCGTTCCTGGCGGCGATGCAGAAGAAGTTCGGCGCGGAGCTGCGCACGCCCAACGACCTCTCGGTGCCGGAATACGAGGCGATCTACCTCTACAAGGCCGCCGTCGAGAAGGCGGGCGGGACCGAGACCGCCAAGGTCCTGGAGGCGCTCCCGACCGTGAGCTTCACCGGGCCGCGGGGCACGATCACCATGAGCAAGCAGCACCACGCGCCGCTGACCATGTATCTCGGCCAGATCCAGAAGGACGGCACCGTGAAGGTCGCCGGCACCTTCAAGGACGTCGATCCCGGCGAGCAGTGCCCGAAGCTGCAGTGAGGGGCGGGGCACGAGGCCTCGCCCGGGCGGGCGACGATATCCACCCGTCTCGCGCGACGTCGATGACGGAGCGCCACGTGCCCCCTCTCCCGTGCGGGAGAGGGTTGGGGGTGAGGGATTAGACGCTCCAGGATCGAGCGCGCCGTCGTCGCGCTGTCTCGGACGAGACTTCTCCGGAGAGGTCACACCCCTCACCCTGTCCCTCTCCCGCACGGGAGAGGGGACCCGCGCCCGGTCCGGAAGCCGCGGTGCCGTGGTCGATACGTGACTCGGCAAGCCCGCAGAGGGGGAGGGGACCGTCGTCACCCGCCAAATCCCTCCCTCAGCCCGCGACGACACGCGCACCCGGAAACCCCGATGCTGCTCACCCTCGACATCCTGACCACGGCGGCGATCCTGTTCATCGTCGCGATCGGCCTCCTGGCGATCTTCGGCGTGCTCAAGATCATCAACTTCGCCCACGGGGCGTGGCTGACGGTCGGCGCCTACTGCGCGGTGGTGACCGCCCGGCTCGGGCTCAATCCGTGGCTGGCCCTGCCGCTCGCCTTCGTCGTCGGCGCGGCGCTCGGCGGCCTCGCCGAGCACTTCATCATCCGCCCGCTCTACCGGCGGCCGCTGGACGCGATTCTCGCCACCTGGGGGCTCGGCATCGTGGTCGGGCAGCTCATCACCCTGGCCTTCGGCCGGGACGTCCAGCTCACCCCGAACCTCTACGCCGGCACCGTCGCGTTCCTCGGCGTCGACTACTCGGCCTACCGCCTCGTGGCGCTCGGCATCGCGCTGGCGATCGGCACGCTGTTCGCGCTCACCATCGAGCGGACCCGGCTCGGCCTCTCGGCCCGGGCGGTGATCATGAACGAGACCCTGGCGCGCAGCCTCGGCATCGACACGGGCCGGGTGCGCCTCGTCGTGTTCATGCTCGGCGCCGGCTTCGCCGGCCTCGCCGGCGTCCTGCTGACGCCGCTCACCAGCGTCGACCCCAACATGGGCGTCTCCTGGCTGATCGGCGCCTTCATGCTGGTGATGGTCGCCGACGCCTCGTACCTGGCGCTCGCGGCGGCCTGCCTGGTCTTCGGGGCCGCGCAGGTCCTGATCAGCACCTTCGTGAGCCCGATCCTGGGCAGCATCGCCGTCGCGGTGCTCGCCGCCCTCGTGCTGCGGATCAGCCCGAAAGGTTTCTCCCGTGCTTGAGACCCTGCCCGCCACCGAGCCCGCCACCGAGCGCGCCGCCGCGGCGCCCCGCGGACGCCGCCTGTCCCGCGCCGCGCCCTTCGTGGTCGCGGGCCTGGCGGCGCTGGCCCTCTGGATCGCGCCGCTCGTCCTCGACACCTTCGCGGTCAACGTCCTGACCCGCTCGATGATCTACGCGGTGCTGGCCGTCACGGTGGACCTGCTCTGGGGCTTCGCGGGGATCCTGACCTTCGGCCAGGCGGCGTTCTTCGGCATCGGCGCCTACGCCACCGCGATGATCCTCGCCGCCTACGGGGCGACGCCGCTCGGGATCGCCGCGGCCATCGCGGCGGCGCTCGTCGCGCCGGCCCTGCTCGGCCTCGCGGTCGGCTGGCTGTCCTTCTACCACCGCTCGACCCCGCTCTACGCCTCGGTGATCTCGCTCGTCGTCCCGATCGTCGTCGTGCAGCTCATCTACGCGGGCGGGGAATGGACCGGCTCCAGCAGCGGCCTCGTCGGCTTCGACGTGCTGCCCTTCGAGACCGAGGGCTATTTCCGCCTCGCGGCCCTGTTCCTGATCGCCGTCACGCTGGCGGCCTGGATCCTGGTCCGGGCCGATGCCGGCCGCGCCCTCGTGGCGCTCCGGGACAACGAGGCGCGCTGCGCCTATCTCGGCCTCAACCCGCGGCGCCTGCAGATCCGGCTCACCGCGTCCCTCGCCGCGGTGGCGGGGCTCGCGGGCTTCCTGTTCGCCAACGCCTCGGGCGTGGTCGCGCCCGAGAATGCCGGCTTCCTGTTCGGCACCGAGCTGGTCATCTGGGTGGCGCTCGGCGGCCGCGGCACGCTGCTCGGCCCGGTGCTCGGCACCGTCGCGATCGACTACCTCGCGGCGAATCTCTCGGGCGACCTGCCGTTCCTCTGGCAGCTCCTCCTGGGCTCGGCCTTCGTGGTCATCATCATCCTGCTGCCGGGCGGCCTCGCCGACCTCGTCGGCCGCCTCTGGCGGGCGCTGCCGGTGGGCCGGCGGCAGCCGGCGCCGCCGCGCCTCGTCGCGCGGGCGGCCGGGACCGAGGCGGCCGGGTCGGAGGTGACCGGCACCGAGGCGACCGGGACCCCGATCCTCAAGGTCGAGAACCTCGCCAAGGCCTACGGCGCCCTGACGGTGCTGGAGGGCATCGACCTCGAGATCCGGGCGGGCGAGCTCGTCAGCCTCGTCGGGCCCAACGGCGCCGGCAAGACCACGCTGATGCGCTGCCTCAGCGACGGCACCGAGCCGTTCAAGGGCGCGATCGCCGTCGGCGGCACGCCGATCACCGGGCTGACGCCGAACCGGATCGTCGGCCTCGGCGTCGGGCGCAAGTTCCAGGTGGCGAGCGTGTTCGAGAGCCTGTCGGTGGCCGACTGCCTCCGCCTCGCCCGGGCGTCCCACGACGGCCTGAGCCCGGTCGGGCGGGCCGAGACGCTGGGCCTGCCGCAGCCGGCCCTCGACGTCCTGCGCATGACCGGCCTCGACCGCCAGCTGACGCAGCCGACGCGCCTCCTGTCCCACGGCCAGAAGCAGGCGCTGGAGCTCGCCATGGTGGTGGCGCTGGAGCCGCGGCTGATCCTGCTCGACGAGCCCACCGCCGGCCTGACCAAGGCCGAGCGCACCACCATCGGGACCGTCCTCAAGGCGCTCACCGCCGAGGGCCAGATCGCCGCCGTGCTGGTCGAGCACGACCTCGACTTCGTGCGCGAGATCTCGTCCCGGATCGTGGTGCTGCACCAGGGCCGGCTGGTCCTGGACGGCACGGTCGAGGACGTCGTGGGCTCCGAACTGGTCCGGACCATCTACTCGGGAGGCGCCCATGGGTGAGGCAGCACGGCGGGCAGCACGGCAGATCGCGCCGGCGGGGGCCGCCCTCGCCCTCGACCGGGTGTCGAGCGGCTACGGCGCCGTCGCCATCGTCAAGGACGTGTCCCTCTCGGTCGGGCCGGGGGAGATCGTGGCGCTGCTGGGCAAGAACGGCATGGGCAAGACCACGCTGCTCAAGACCGTCCTGGGCATGGTGGCCCTGCGCGGCGGCGCCATCACGGTCGGGGGCCAGGCGCTCGCCGGCCTCACGCCGGCCAAGCTCAACGCGCTCGGCGTCGGCTACGCGCCGCAGGAGCAGCCCCTGTTCCAGGACCTGTCGATCCGCGACAACCTGCGCCTCGCGGTACCCTCCGACCGGATGCTGCCGGAGGCGCTGGAGCGGCTGTTCGGCCATTTCCCGTTCCTGAAGGACCGGCTGGCCCAGCGGGCCGGCACCCTCTCGGGCGGCGAGCAGAAGATGCTGATCCTCGGGCGCGCCCTGATGCTGCGCCCGCGCCTCCTGCTGATCGACGAGATCTCCGAGGGCGTGCAGCCCTCCATGGTCGAGCGCCTGCGCGGCGTGCTCCAGGCCGAGCGGGCCGCGGGCGTGTCCATGCTGGTGGTGGAGCAGCACGTCGCCTTCGCACTGGCGCTCGCCGACCGCTACGCGGTGCTCAAGCTCGGCGAGATCGTCGACAGCGGGGCCGCCCAGGCGCCGGACGCGCGGGCACGCGTCATCGATCATCTGGCGGTGTGAGATCGACCCGGATCCACCACCGTCATCGCGAGCGCAGCGAAGCGACCCAGGGTCGCGCCACGCTCCCGGATGGGGCGCTGCTGAATTGCTTCGCTGCGCTCGCAAAGACGGCGGTGGATCGGGAGCAGGGAGGAGGAAGCCGTAAGCGCATGAGAGAACTCAACACCTTCTCGATCGCCGCCCGCTGCCCGCGGACCGGCCAGCTCGGCGTCGCGGTGGCGAGCGCCGTCCCGGCGGTGGGCGGCCTGTGCCCGTTCCTCAGGGCCGGGATCGGGGCCGTCACCACCCAGTCCTGGGTGAACCCCTACCTCGCCGCCCGCATCCTCGACGGGCTGGCCGGCGGGCAGGATCCCGACGCCGCGCTGGCGGCGGCCCTCGCCACCGACGACCGGCCGGACCTGCGCCAGCTCGGCCTCGTCGACGGGCAGGGGCGGGCCGCCGCCTGGACCGGCGCCGGCTGCACGCCGGCGGCCGGTCACCGCACCGGGGCCGGCTACGCCGTCCAGGGCAACATGCTCGCCGGGCCGGGCGTGGTCGACGCCATGGCGGAGGCCTTCGAGGGGAGCGCCGCCCAGGATCTCGACGAGCGGCTGATGCGCGCCCTGGAGGCCGGCGACGCGGCCGGCGGCGACCGGCGCGGCAAGCAGTCGGCGGCGCTCAAGATCGTCGCCGCCGAGGATTACCCGCGCCTCGACCTGCGGGTCGACGAGCACGCCGAGCCCGTGGCCGAGCTGCGCCGCGTTCTCCTGGTCGCCCGCCGTCAGCTCGTGCCGTTCGTGGCCGGCATGCCGCGGAAGGACGGCCCGGCCGGCGCCCTGCCGGACGACGTCGTGGCGATGCTGCTCAGGCCCCCCGCCGAGCGGCCGGGCACCGCCGGGGATGCAGCCCCCGACCTCCTGCGCGACGTCGTCGGCCTGCGCCAGGAGCCCCGGCGGGTCGCCCACCTGCTGGCCCAGTTCGCGCCGGTGCTCGCCGAGATCGCGCGGCTCCGCGACCTCGACCTCGCGGATATCCACCCGCCGGTCGTGTTCGATCCGACGCTCCCCTACCGCCGGGTGCCCCATGACGACCGCCGCGACTGACCCCCTCTGGCAAGCCCCGATCACCGAGCTCGCGCGGCGGATCGCGGCGCGGGAGCTGTCGAGCGCCGAGCTCGTCGGCGCCAGCCTCGACCGGATCGCGCGCCTCGACGGCGCCCTGAACAGCGTCGTCCACCTCTCGCCCGCGGCCCTCGACGCCGCGCGCGCGGCCGATGCCGAGATCGCCCGGACGGGGCCGCGCGGCCCGCTCCACGGCATCCCGATCGCCATCAAGGACAACTACACCACGGCCGACATGCCGACCCGGGCCGGCACGGCGGTGGAGGCGCTGACCTTCCCGGCGGCCGACAGCCACGCCGTGGCGCGGCTGCGGGCGGCCGGCGCGGTGATCCTCGGCAAGACGCGGATGCACGAATTCGCCTGGGGCATGGTCACGCCGCCGACCCGCAACCCCTGGGACCCCGACCGGGTGCCCGGCGGCTCCAGCGGCGGCTCGGGCGCGGCGGTCGCGGCCCGCCTCTGCCCGGCCGCCCTCGGCTCGGACACGGGCGGCTCGATCCGGATCCCGGCCGCCCTGTGCGGGATCGTCGGGCTCAAGCCGACCTACGGCCGGGTCGGCCGGTCGGGGATCGTGCCGCATTCCTGGTCCCTCGACCATGCCGGGCCGCTGACCCTGACCGTGGCTGATGCCGCCCTGATGCTGCAGGCGCTCGCCGGCCCGGATCCCGGCGATCCCGCGGCCAGCGCGGCCCCGGTCCCCGACTACACGGCCGGGCTCGACCGGCCGATCCGGGGCCTGCGGGTCGCGGTGATCCGCAACCACTTCTTCGACGCAATCGACGACGACGTCGCCGCCGCCGTCGAGGCGGCGCTCCGCTTCCTCGAAGACCGGGGCTGCGCGGTGCGCGACGTCGCGGTGCCGTCCCTGCGCCACGGCCTCGGCGCCATCTACGCCATCGAGCTCGCCTCCTCGACCGCCTACCACGACCGCAGCCTCGCCCGGGGCCACGTGGCGGGCTTCGCCGCCGACGTCCGCGACCTCGTGGAGATGGGCCGGCTCGTGACCGGGCCGGACTACCTGCGGGCCGAGCAGGTGCGGGCCCTGATCATGGACGAGATGGCCGCCGTCCTGGCCGAGGCCGACGTGATCGTCGGCCCGGCCTCGCCACTGACCGCGTGGCGGACGGACGAGTCGGCGGTGGCGCTCGGCGGGCGCGCGGAGAGCGTGCTGGCGGCCTCCTGGCGCCTGACCTACCCGTTCAACCTCGCGGGCCTGCCCGCCATCGCGCTGCCCTGCGGCTTCGACCGGCGCGGCCTGCCGATCAGCCTCCAGATCGCCGCCCGGCCCTTCGCCGAGGCCGAGATCCTGCGCGTCGCCCACCAGTACGAGCGGGCGCACGACTGGTGGTCCCGGATGCCGCCCCTGGCCGGCTGAAGCGCCGCCCCGGTCCCGCGAAGCTGTGCGGGACCGGGGCGGTCGATTGTACACAACCAATACGGTGCCGCATCGCGAATATCCGCGTGATCTACCGATCAATGCGCGTGGAACCCTTTCTCCGCCGCTGCCGTTGCTGGCTTCGATTGAAGTCAGGAGGCTACCAATGCGCAACATCATTCTCTCGGGCGCCCTGTTCGCGGCCCTGTGCGGTGCGGCGAGCGCCGAGGAGACCACCGTCATCCGCCGCGACGGGCCCGCCGTCGTCGACCACCGCGACACCGTCGTCGAGAAGCGCGAGGTCACCACCGGCAGCGTCGATTGCGGCTCGAAGACCGTCCACAAGGAGGACGGCATGGGCAACTCCAAGACCGTCCACAAGGAAGGCTGCAACTGATCCTCGGCGGACAGCCGCGCCCTGACGACCCTGGAGATCTCAGCATGACCAACAAGCTTCTTCTGTCGCTGGCGACCGCCGGCCTCCTCGCCCTCCCGGCGGCCGCCCAGGCGCAGGGCACCCTGCGGGGCGCGGCCGAGGGTGCGGCGGTCGGCGCCGACGCGGCCGGCCCGGTCGGCGGCATCGTCGGCGGCGCGGTCGGCGCGGCGACCGGCACGGTCGGCGGCATCCTGGGCGTCGACGACCGCCCGCGGTTCCGCAGCTACGTCCGCGAGCGCGGCGCGCGCTCCTACAGCTGGGGCGGCCCGGTCCGGGTCGGCACCGTGCTGCCGGAGGACAGCGTCACCTACTACGACGTGCCCACCGAGTACCGGGTGCGCCCGGGCTACCGCTACACCATCGTGAACGACCAGCCCGTCCTGGTCGATCGCGGCCACCGCATCGTCGAAGTCATCGACTGAGGGGGGGCGGGGCGCCGGTTCGTCCGGCGCCCTCCGGCATCGTGACTCCTCCCGAACCCGCAGTGAAGGATCGGGAGACCTCGCCGTCTTTGCGAGCGCAGCGAAGCAATCCAGGGTCGCGCAGCATCGGCAAGCGTGGCGCCGACGGGATTGCTTCGCTGCGCTCGCAAGGACGGCCGACGCACGGATATCCCTGAGCGCGCGTCAGCCCCGCAGGAGTGCCGCCTCGGGCAGATGCAGCGTGATCCGGTACTCGGCGGCGTCGTGGCTGCGCGTCACGGTCGCTTCGAGCTGGCGCAGCGACATCTCCACCAGCATCGTCCCGAAACCTCGTCCGGGCCTCGGCTCCGGGACACGGGCCATCCGCTCGCACCAGTCCAGGACGAGTCCCGCCTCCTGCCGGTCCCAGGTGACCGACAGCGCGCCGTCGTCGGCCCCGAGCGCGCCGTACTTCACCGAGTTCGTCGCCCACTCGTGCAGGATCATCGCCAGCGACGACACGTGCCGCCAGTTGATCGCCACGAGGGGGCCCTCGATCACCGTGGGGACGTGGTCGCGGTACGGGCGCAGGGTCGCGCCGATCAGGCCGGCGAGGTCGCTCATGCCCTGGCCGTCGGACGGGTCGGCCAGGGAATGCGCCCGCCCGAGCGCCGAGATGCGGTCGCGCATGTCGGTGGCGAAGACGCCGATCTCCCGGTGCGTGCGGGCGCCCGCCGAGATCATGCCGCCGATGATCGCGAACAGGTTCTTCACCCGGTGGTTCATCTCCCGCAGCATCAGGTCGCGGGTCTCGGCGAGCGCGTATTCGGGCGACACGTCGATGCAGACGCCGACGATCCGCTTCCGGTCGCCGCTCCGGGTCAGGCGCCCGTAACTGCGGATGTGCCGCGGCGCGTGGTCGGCGGCGCGCACGCGGATGCGCGCCTCGAACTCGTTTAGCCCGTGCGCCGCCTCGGACAGCGCCGCCTCGAAGCCGGGACGGTCCTCGGGCAGCACGCTGGCCGCCAGGGACGCGGTGGGGTGCGGGGTGTCGGGAGCGAGGCCGAACATCGTGCCGGCGATGCTGTCGACCACGACGGTCCCGGCATCGGGGCTGTATTCCCAGACGCCGATGCCCCCGGCCTTCACGGCCAGTTCCAGCCGCTCGCGCTCCGCGGCGAGCTGGCGCTCCAGCGACAGCGCCTCGGTGATGTCGGTGAGCACCAGGGTGGCGCCGTCGACGCTGCCGTTCTGCAGGCGGTAGGGCAGCACCCGCAGCGAGAGCGTGCGCTCCCCGTCCCGGGTGGCGACGCGCCGCTGGATCACCGAGCCGCCGGCGCAGACCTCCTGGGCGTCGTGCAGGTACTCGTGCCCGGCGAGCCGGCTCGACACGTCGGCGAGGGGGCGGCCGCGATCGCCCGGCTGCAGCGGGAAGATCGTGGTGGCCGACGTGGTGAAGCTGCGCACCTTCAGCTCGCGGTCGAGCACCACGACGGCGAGGTCGGTGGATTCGAAGAAGTTGCGCAGGTCGGCATTGGCGATGGTGAGCTGCTCGACCTTGGTCTTCAGCTCGTCGTTGACCGTGGACAGCTCCTCGTTCGTCGACTGGAGCTCCTCGTTCATCGACATCATTTCTTCGTTGGAGCTCTTCAGCTCCTCGTTCGTCGTCTCCAGCTCCTCGACCGCCGAGCGCAGCTTGTAGCGGGTGCGCAGCAGCTCCTCTTCCAGCGCCTCGACGTGGTCGCCGCCGGCATCCATCTCGATCAGGTCGAGGTCGTCCGCCGCCCGGAAGGCGCCGGTGTCGCGCAGGACCAGGAGCATCGAGCCGTCGGGCAGGGGATCGCAGATCAGCTCCACCGGCTGGACGCCGTATTCCGAGCGGATCTCCACGTCGCGGACGACCACGCGCTTGCGCGCGTCGCGGGTCTGGCGGAGCAGCGGGCCGATGACGTCGCGCAGGCCCGGGCGCGCCAGGGTGATGGCGCTGGTGCCGCCGGTCCGGGTCACCGGGAAGTCGAAGTAGCGGCTCAGGCGCCCGTAGGCGGCGATGATGCCGCCGTCCTCGTTGAGCACCATGCTGGGCGGGGCGTAGCGCTCCATGACGCGTCGCACCGCCACGGTCTCGTCGGCGATCGAGGGCTCGCCGCGCCGCTCCTCGCGCCCGCCGCGCCGGGCCTCGCCCCGGCGGGCGCTTCCGGGCAGGTCGATCGGGTATTGCGGCGCGCCCGGCGGCCGCTCGAACAGGCGGGCGTGCTGGTCGATGACCGGGAACAGGTGCTCGAAGCGGCTGACGCTCTCCGAGGGGCCGAGGAACAGGTAGCCCCCCGGCCGGACCGCGTAGTGGAACAGCGGCACCACCGATTGCTGGAGGCGCTCGTCGAAGTAGATCAGCAGGTTGCGGCAGGACAGGAGGTCGACCCGCGAGAAGGGCGGGTCCTTGACCAGGCTGTGGCTGGAGAAGCGGATCAGGTCGCGGATCTCGGCCGCGACGGTGAAGCGCTCGGCGTGGAGGATGACGTAGCGCTCCCGCAGATGGGCCGGGATGTCGGCGAGCGCGGCGGCCGGGTAGGTCGCCTCCCGGGCGATCTGGAGCATGCGCTCGTCGATGTCGGTGGCGAAGATCTGGACCGCCGGCGGCAGGCCGAGGCGGCGGGCGGCGTCGGCGAACAGCATGGCGATGCTGTAGGCCTCCTCGCCGCTGGAGCAGCCCGGGATCCAGACCCGGATGTCCTCCTCGGGATCGCGGGTGCGCAGCAGGGGCTCCACCACGCGCTCCCGGAGGAGCTCGAACATCTCGGCGTCGCGGAAGAAGCGGGTGACGTTGATCAGGAGGTCGCGGAACAGCGCCTCGCACTCGGTCTTGTCGGCCCGGACGCGGCCGAGATAGGCCCGGCCGGACTCGAGCCCGAGGACGTGCATGCGCCGCTCGACCCGCCGAACCAGGGTGGTCCGCTTGTAGCCGGCGAAGTCGTGGCCCACCGCCGCGCGGATGACCCGGCAGAGGTCGTCGATGTGGTCGGCGACGAGGCGGGACTCGGCGTCGACGGCGTCGGTGCCGCGGCGGCGGAAGAAGGTGGTGAGGCAGTCGACGATCTCGCCCGGCGGCCGCACGAAGTCGACGAGGCTGGTCCCGACCGCCGAGAGCGGCATGCCGTCGTAGCGGGCGGTGTCGGGCTGCTGCACCACGCAGACGCCGCCGTGCTCCTTGATGGCCCGCAGGCCGGTCGTGCCGTCGGCCCCCGTGCCCGACAGGATCACGCAGGCGGCGTTGGCCTGCTGGTCGACCGCGAGCGACAGGAAGAAGTCGTCGATCGGCCGGCGCAGGCCCCGCGGCTGGACGAAGTGGGTGAGTTCGAGGACGCCGTTCTGGATGACGAGGCCGCGCCCGGGCGGGATGATGTAGACCTTGTCGCCCGCGATCCGCTCCCCGCCCTCGCACTGGAGAACCTCCAGCTCGGTCTGCCGGTCGAGGAGCTGCGCCAGCATGCTCTCGTGGTTGGGGTCGAGGTGCTGGACGATGACGAAGGCCATGCCGGTCGGCGGCCGGGCGCGCGCCAGCATCTCCCGCAGGGCCTCGAGCCCGCCCGCCGAGGCACCGATTCCCACGACCGGCCCGGCGAAGGGCGGCGCCGTCACCGTCCCGGCGCCGTCCAGGACCTCCGAGGCCTCGCCTCCGGGGGCGTTAAGGAAATCCTGGTGCATCGAGATCCGCGAGCGTGAGCTTGGCCTGCGCGACCGTGGCGACCGTGTTGGCGATCGTCATCAGCGAGCCCTCGATGACGAGCCCACTCTCCGCAAGCGTCGGGGTCAGCCGGGACAGGGTCCGGCCCAGTTCTGCATCGTAGGCGGAAAGCAACTCAGGTTGCGAGCGGCTGACGTCGAATTGGGATGCGAAAAGAAAGCGCACCTCGCCCGAGAGCGCCTTCAGTTTGGACATGTACAGAAGGTTGACGAAGGGCTTCCCGTCCTTGCGGAAATTCACGATCGGCGTGCGCACCGTGTCCTGACGGTCGTTCTCCAGGAAGGCGTGGATCTTGGCCCGCGCCTCCCGGTTGTCGGCGTCGCGCTGGAGGAGGCGGCAATTGCGCCCGACGACCTCCGCGCCCGTGTAGCCGGTGAGCTGGTGGAACCGCTCGTTCACCAGGAGCAGGACGTTGTCGTCGCCCGCCGCGGCCAGCGCCAGGGCGATGTGGGATTTCTCGAAGAAGGTCGTGAGTTCGGCCGGGATGGTCTGCGTGTCCACGGTAGCTTCCCTGTCGCCTCCGTTCGGCGCGGCCCTGCCGGTCCGCTCCCGGGCCCGCCCGCCGGGCCCCGTGCCGAGGACGCCCGCGATGGTGCCCGCGAGGTCGCCCTCATGGGCGCGCCGGCGCGGTATGGCAATGACGCCCGGGCCGGAGAACCCGTTCCGCGCGGGCCTGCGACGCCGTGTGCCGGAGGCGAACCGCCCGCCCGGGCCTCCGGGCCTCAGCCCTCGCCGCCGATGATGCCGCGGATGCGGGTCGCGAGCGCCTCCAGGGCGAAGGGCTTCGTCATCACCTGCATGCCGGGGCCGAGATGGCCGTGGTTGAGGGCGGCGTTCTCGGCGTAGCCGGTGATGAACAGGACCTTCAGGTCCGGGCGGTGCTGGCGGCCGGCATCGGCCATCTGGCGGCCGTTCATGCCCCCGGGCAGGCCGACATCGGTGATCAGCATGTCGACGCGCACGTCCGACTTGAGCACCTTCAGGCCCGAGGCACCGTCCGCCGCCTCGATCGCCGCGTAGCCGAGATCCTCCAGCACCTCGGTGACCAGCATCCGCACGGTCGGCTCGTCGTCCACAACCAGGACCGTCTCGCCCTGCTCGGCGCGGGGCGCGTGGGCGAGGTCCGGCAGGCACACCTCGGCCTCCGCCTCGCCGAGATGGCGGGGCAGGTAGAGGCAGACCATCGTGCCCTGGCCGACCTCCGAGTAGATCCGGACCTGCCCGCCGGACTGCTTGGCGAAGCCGTAGATCATCGACAGGCCGAGGCCCGTGCCCTCGCCGATCGGCTTGGTGGTGAAGAACGGGTCGAAGGCCTTGGCGACCACGTCGGGGGTCATGCCGGTGCCGTTGTCCGAGACGCAGAGCGTGACGTACTGCCCCGGCTCCAGCTCGCGCTCCTGGGCGGCCCGGTGGTCGAGCCAGCGGTTGGCGGTCTCGATGACGATGCGCCCGCCCGCCGGCATCGCGTCCCGGGCGTTGATGCACAGGTTGAGCAGCGCGTTCTCGAGCTGGCTCGGGTCGACCAGCGTCGGCCACAGGCCGCCGGCCCCGACCGACTCGATCGCCACGGCGGGGCCGACCGTGCGGCGCACGAGCTCCATCATGCCCTCGACCAGGCGGTTCGCGTCCGTCGGCTTCGGGTCGAGGGTCTGGCGGCGGGAGAAGGCCAGCAGGCGGTGGGTCAGGGCGGCGGCGCGCTTGGCCGCGCCCTGCGCCGCGCCGATGTAGCGGTCGAGGTCGCCGACCCGGCCCTGCAGCATCCGGGTCTGCATCAATTCCAGCGAGCCGACGATCCCGGCCAGCATGTTGTTGAAGTCGTGGGCGAGGCCGCCGGTGAGCTGGCCGACCGCCTCCATCTTCTGCGACTGGCGGAGGGCCTCCTCGGCGCGCATCAGCTCGGCCGTCCGCTCGGCGACCCGCTGCTCCAGGGTCTCGTTGAGGCTGCGCAGCGCCGCGGCGACGCGGTCCCGCTCGGCCTCGACGGCGCGGCGCTCGTCCACGTCGATCAGGACCCCGGGGAAGCTCAGGGGCGTGCCGTCGGGCGCGTGGTCGACGCGGCCGTTGGCCTCCAGCCAGTAGTAGCGCCCGTCCGCCCGGCGGACCCGGTACTGGTGCGCGTAGGCGCCGCCCCGGGCGACGGCCGCGTTGATGGCCGCGGCCAGCCCGGGCTGGTCGTCCGGATGCACGGTCGCGACGATCCGGGCGAGCGGGATGCCGTCCCGGCCCAGCGCCGGGTCGAGGCCGAAGCTGCGGGCGAAGCCCTCGTCGACCGTGAACCGGTCGCTCGGCAGGTCCCAGTGCCACGTGCCGATGATGGCGCCGGCCGCGAGGGCGAGCTGCACGCGCTCGATGTTGGTCCGGGCGAGCGCCTCGCTGGCGCGCAGGGCGTCCTCCGCCTGCCGGCGCGCGGTGATGTCCCGGAACAGCACCGAGACCTGGCGCCGGCTCGCCGGCCCGATCCGGGCCGCCGAGACGTCGATGAAGCGGTCGGCCTGGGCGAAGAAGCGCTCGAACCGGATCGGGACACCGGTGCGGAGCACGCCGCCGTAGAGCTCGAGCCAGGCCTCCGCGTCCTCGGCCGACACGAGGTCGCGCAGCGTCCGCCCGACGATGCCGGCGATGCCGGTGTGGCGCTCGTAGCCGGGATTGGCCTCGACGTGGACGTAGTCGCTCAGCGGGCCGTGCGGGCCGTCGAAGAACTCGATGATGCAGAAGCCGTCGTCGATGGCCTCGAACAGCGTCCGGTAGCGCTCCTCGCCGGCGCGCAGGGCGTCGCGGGCCTCCCGCTGCTCGGTGATGTCGCGCGCGACCCCGGAGAACCGCACCGGCCGCCCCGCGGCGTCGCGCTCGATCTCCCCCTGCCGGGCGATCCAGCGGATCTCGCCGGTATCCGGCCGCCGGATCCGGTAGGCGACGTCCCGCGGGGCGTCGCCGCGGCGCCGGCTCGCCGCCGTCGAGACGAGGGCCCGGTCCTCCGGCAGGATCAGCGCCTCGACCAGCTCGGCCGGGTAGGTGTCGCGCTCCGGCAGGCCGTAGAGCCGGCAGAATTGCGGGGTCGGGTGCAGGAGCCCGTCCGCGACCCCCACGGTGAACAGGCCGATCCCGCCCGCCTCCTGCGCCCGCAGCAGGCGCGCCTCGGCCTCCCGGAGGGCGAGGCCGGCCCCGGACAGGTCGGCGGGGGGCTGCGGGAGCGTCGGGGCGTCCGCCTCAGCGCCGGTGGCGGCCGCCCGCGCCCGGAGCCCGGCGGCCTCCGCCTCCAGCGCGCGGGCGCGCCGCAGGAGCGCCTCGGTCCCCGTCTCGTCCACGCTCAGCGCCCGTGCGTCGCGATGGACTCCCCCGCCGGCCGCGCGGGGCGGTCGGGGCGGATCGCCAAAATCGGGAGGGCGAGGGATACGGGCACGGGGCTGGCGCTGCGACAGAGGGGCGGGGCGTGGGCGCCTTCTGCCGGAAACGGACCTGGGACGCCACGGGACCGGGACCATAACGCGCGGAAACCGCTAAGGCTGCGTCGGCCGGCCCGGCGGGCGACGGGGGCCGCCGGCTACGGCTCGGCGAGGCGGCAGGTGGCGCTGCTCGCGCGGGGCCAGCCGTAGTAGATCGTCTCGGCCTGCACGTCGGCGAGGCTCACGACCTCCGGCACCGAGGCCTGCTGCGTGTCGAGCACCGTCCCGCCGGCCCCCGTGAAGGTGCAGAGCACGGTCACGTTCGTCGCGAGGTCCGGGCCGGTGTTGCGCAGGTTGACCATCGCCCGCTGCGGCTCGTGCGAGTCCGGCGGCGTGTGCAGCCGGGTCTCCCGCAGGACCAGCGCGGCGTCGGCCCGCGCCGGCGGGGCGAACGCGACGACCAGGCCGGCAGCCAGGAAGGCGCCGGCCCACCGCGACGACTGCATCCTGCGCATGGTCGGTCCATCCTCTCCTCGTGCCGAGCCTCGGTGCCGGATCCCGGTACAGGGTCCCGGGCCCGGCACCCGCCTCGATCCAACTTGTAACCCGGGTTCCGGGTTCGGCGTCAGCCGCCGCCCGCCCGACGCGAGGCCGCCCCTGGGACCGGGCCGATCCGCCCTCAGTTGCGCAGCGGCTCGGCGTCGATCTGCATCCGGTAGATCGTCGTCGGGAACTTGACCGTCGAGGCCGCGCCGCCGCTCATCGCCGGCGTGCGGTTCATCTGCGCCGCCGGGATCCACAGGCCGCCCTGCTCGTCGATCCACATCGCGTCGACCCACACGAGCCGCGGGTCCTGCACCAGCGTGCTCACGGTCCCGTCCGGCGCGATCTTGAGGATCCGCAGGCCGTCCGTGTCGCTCGCGTAGATGGTGCCGCCCGCGTCGATGGCGGTGCCGCCCGTCGCCACTGTGGCGGCGTGGAGCTTGACGTGCCGGGCGCGCTCGTCGTCGCTCACGGCCGCGTCGTCGAGGTACCGGGTCTCGATGCTGTAGAGCGGCCCGGTGCACGCTTGGTAGTAGAAGGTCTTGCCGTCCGGCGAGACTTCCAGCTGGTCGGCGTGGATGAAGAGCAGCTTGTCCTTGTCGTCCCGGAGCACCCGGCCCTGGCCGGTCAGCGGGCGCTGCGCGATCGTCGACCAGTGTCCGTCGAGCACCCGCCGGAGGCCGCCGGTCTCGCGGTCGAGGACGATCAGCCCGGGCTGGCCGGCATCCGTCAGGTAGATGTGGCCGCCGTTGAACCGGAAATCGTCGATGAAGCTCTTCTCGGTGGTCGCCGCCTGCAGCGGGTAGACCCTGCGCACGGCGTTCGTGGCGAGGTCGATCTGCACGAGCTTCGGGCCGCCCGGCAGCGGCGCAGCGCCCATGCCGGGCGCGCCCTTGTCGACCACCCAGAGATCCCCGTCCGGCCCGATCCGGATGGCGTTGACCGCCACGAAGGCCTTGGCCGGGTCGTCACCCGTCTTCCAGGCGTTCCAGGCCGCGTCGGGGTACGGGACCGCCTTGCCGTCCCGCCACTCGCCGAGCTCGATCCCCTTGTCCTGGCTCTGCCGCTGGAACGGCGAGAACAGCCGGCCGTCCGCGGACCGGGTGATGCCGTTGAAGACGAGGTCGTTCGACTCCACCATCGGCTTCAGGGCGTCGGACCCCGCCGGCGCCTCGGCGGCGCGGCCGGGCGCGCCGAGGCCGGCGGCCAGCAGGAGGGCGAGGAGCGTGGCGCGCATGGTGGGATCCCGGTCCGGCGGTGAGGCGTCTCGCCCGGTAAGCCCGCGGGGCGCGCGGTGTTCCGGTCCGGTCCCATCGGCCGCAGTCGTGAGGCCGGCGCGGGTCCGGCGCGGGTCCGTTCCGGGGACGCCTGCGACGCTTCGCCGGGGCTGGATCCGGCCGAGAACAGAACATATAGTGAACACAGGGTGAGCGCCGCGCGGGGCGGCCGAGGAGGAGCGAGGGATGGCCAAGTACCGGTTCCACTGCACCAACGGCCTCGAATGCGTGTTCGACGCCCGCGGCACCGAGGTGCGCGCGACGGCGCGCCTCGTCGACCGCGCCCGCAAGGTCGCCTCCGACGTGCGGCGCTCGCTGGCCAACCGCACCGACTGGGCCGAGTGGCGGGTGAGCGTGCACGACCTCTCGGGCCGGCGGGTCCTGGTGCAGCCCTTCGTGCAGCCCTTCGAGAAGGCGTCGGGTCGCGCCAGGGCGGCCTGAATGGCGGCGCCGATCAGGACGGTCGCGCAGGGGGCCGGTGCCGCGGCCGCGGAGCCGGATCAGACGATCCGCCCCCTGAGCCTCGCCGAGTTCATCGGTCAGCGGGCGGCGCGGGCGAACATGCAGGTGTTCATCGAGGCGGCGAGGAAGACCGGGCAGGCGCTCGACCACGTGCTGTTCGTCGGGCCGCCCGGGCTCGGCAAGACCACGCTGGCGCAGATCGTGGCGCGCGAACTCGGCGTGAACTTCCGCTCGACCTCCGGGCCGGTGATCGCCAAGGCCGGGGATCTGGCCGCCCAGCTCACCAACCTGGAAGAGCGCGACGTCCTGTTCATCGACGAGATCCACCGGCTCAACCCGGCGGTCGAGGAGATCCTCTACCCGGCCATGGAGGATTACCAGCTCGACCTGATCATCGGCGAGGGCCCGGCGGCGCGCTCGGTCAAGATCGAGCTGCCGAAGTTCACGCTGGTCGGCGCCACGACGCGGGCGGGGCTGCTGACGACGCCGCTGCGCGACCGGTTCGGCATCCCGATCCGGCTGGAGTTCTACGAGATCGACGAGCTGGAGCAGATCGTGGCGCGCGGCGCGCGGGTGCTGGGCCTGGGCATGTCGGCGGAGGGCGCCAACGAGATCGCCCGTCGGGCGCGGGGCACGCCGCGGATCGCCGGTCGGCTCTTGCGGCGGGTGCGGGACTTCGCGGTGGTGGCGGAGGCCGAGACGGTGACGCGGGCGATCGCCGACCGGGCGCTGCAGCTCTTGGACGTGGACGGGGCGGGTCTCGACGTGATGGACCGCAAGTACCTGAGCCTGATCGCGCGCGCGTTCGGGGGCGGGCCGGTGGGGATCGAGACGATCGGGGCGGCGCTGTCGGAGCCGCGGGACGCGATCGAGGACATCATCGAACCCTACCTGATCCAGCGCGGCTTCGTGCAGCGCACACCCCGCGGACGCGTCCTCACCCGACACGCCTACCGGCATCTCGGCCTGCCGGAGCCGGAGCCGGCCCCGGTCGCCGCCTGAGCGCCGGCCGAATTGCCGGATCCCGTCACGGGCCCTAGCTTCCCTCGGCACAGCGGAGGCGCCCGCGATGATCGATCTCTACGCCTGGAACACCCCCAACGGCCGGAAGATCAGCGTGGCGCTGGAGGAGATGGCGCTGCCCTACCGGGTCATCCCGGTCGACATCACGCAAGGGGCGCAGCACGCGCCGGACTTCCTGGCGATCAGCCCGAACAACCGCATCCCCGCCATCGTCGATCCGGACGGGCCGGACGGGTCCCCGATCCCGGTGTTCGAGTCCGGCGCGATCCTGCTCTACCTCGCCGAGAAGAACGGCCGCTTCCTGCCCGAGGACCGACGGCAGCGCGTCGCCGCCCTGGAATGGCTGATGTGGCAGATGGGCGGCTTCGGGCCGATGCCCGGCCAGGTCCACCACTTCCTGACCGTCGCGGAGGCCGACCGCGCCTACGGGCTCGCCCGCTACAGCAAGGAGACGCACCGGCTCTACGGCGTGCTGGACCGGCGCCTCGCGCAGGTCGCGTACGTCGCGGGGCCGCTCTCGGTGGCGGATTTCGCGATCCTCGGCTGGGCGTGGCGCCACGAGCGCCACCAGGTCGACCTCGCCGATTACCCGCAGGTCCGGCGCTGGTACGACCGGATGATGGAGCGCCCCGCCGTGCAGCGGGGCTTCGCCGTCCCGCTGAGCTGAGGCGGGGCGCCCCCTGGTCCGGCGCTTGCGACGCCGGAATCCACCGTTCGGGGAGTGACGATGAGGCGACGCACCTTCCTGGCCGCGGGGGCCGCGGCCCTGGCGGCCCCCTCCGTCGGGCGGGCGCAGGGCGCCCGGGTCCTGCGCATGGTCCCCCAGGCGAACGTCACCTCCATCGATCCGATCTGGACGACGGCGATCGTGACCCGCAACCACGCCTACGTGGTCTACGACACGCTGTTCGGCCTCGACGCCGACCTGCGGCCGCAGCCGCAGATGGCGGCCGGCCTCAAGGTCGAGCAGGACGGGCGCCGGGTGACGATCCCCCTGCGCGCGGGCCTGCGCTTCCACGACGGCACGCCGGTCCTGGCGCGGGACTGCGTAGCCAGCATCCGGCGCTGGGCGGCGCGCAATGGCTTCGGCCAGACCCTGATGGCCGCCACCGACGAGCTCGCCCACGACGGCGACACCGACATCGTGTTCCGGCTGAAGGCACCGTTCCCGCTCCTGCCGCAGGCGCTGGCGAGCGTCAGCCAGCCGGCCTTCGTCATGCCCGAGCGGGTCGCCCGGACCGACCCGTACAAGCAGATCACCGACGCCACCGGCTCCGGGCCGTTCCGCTGGAAGGCCGACGAGTTCAACTCGGGCAGCCTGATGGTCTACGAGCGCCACCCCGGCTACGTGCCGGCGCCCGGCACACCGAGCCTGACGGCCGGCGGCAAGGTCGCCCATTTCGACCGGATCGAGTGGCGGATCATCGCCGACGGCGCCACCGCGGCGGCGGCCCTGCAGAACGGCGAGATCGACTGGTACGAGCAGCCGCCGCCCGAGCTCCAGCAGCTGCTCGCCCGCAACCGCGACATCGTGGTGGAGGGCCTCGACCGGCTCACCAACCCGGCGATCCTGCGGATGAACCACCTGCAGCCGCCCTTCGACGACGTCGCGGTGCGCCGGGCGGTGCTGCCGGCGATCGTCCAGAGCGACTTCATGGCGGCGATCGTCGGCGACGATCCCGGGGCCTACGACGACCGCTGCGGGATCTTCACGCCCGGCACGCCGATGGCGAGCCAGGTCGGCCTGGAGGCGCTCACCGGGCCGCGCAGCCTGGAGGCGGCCCGCGCGGCGCTCAGGGCCTCGGGCTACGACGGCGCGAAGATCCGGCTCATCGGTCCCACGGACCTGCTGGCGCCCGCGGCGCTGACCCAGGTCGCGGCCGACCTGCTCCCCCGGATCGGCTTCAACGTCGACCTGGCCCTGAGCGACTGGGGCACGGTGATCCAGCGGCGCGTCTCCCGCGAGCCCGTCGAGAAGGGCGGCTGGTCGGTGCTGCTCACCACCTTCTCGTCCTTCGACAACGCCGACCCCGCCGCCCTGCAGCCGCTCCGGGCCAGCGGGCCGAACGCGTGGTTCGGCTGGCCGTCGGTGCCGCGGCTGGAGGCGCTCCGGACCGCGTGGTTCGCGGCCCCCGACGCGGAGGCGCGCCGGGCAATCTGCGCCGACATGCAGCGGATCGCCCTCGAGGAGGTCGTGTTCGTGCCGGTCGGCTCCTACCGCTCGATGACGTCCTACCGGCGCGACCTCACGGGCCGCCTCCCGGGCTTCCCGATCCTCTGGAACCTCCGGCGCGCCTGAGGCGGCTCCGCCTCGCGCCGGGGCCGCCTCAGGCCCTCCGGCGCACCGTGCCGGCCTCTGCCGCTGCCTCTGCCGCTACCTTCGCTTCCGCCGCGCCCTCGCGCTCCAGCCGCTCCAGCAGGTCGCCGAGGGGCATCGGGCGGCCGATGTGGTAGCCCTGGGCGTAGCGGCTGCCGTGCCGCCGCGCCACGTCGAGCTGCGCCTCCGTCTCGATCCCCTCGACGATCCCGTCGAGGCCGAGGTTGCGGCACAGGTCCAGGATCGTGGAGACGAGGCTGCAGCCCCGGTCGGTGTCGATGTCGGCCATGAAGCCGCGGTCGATCTTGATCTTGTCCAGCGGCAGGCGGTGGACGTAGCCCAGGCTGGAATAGCCAGTCCCGAAATCGTCGAGCGCGATCTTGATGCCCAGGCTGCGCAGGGTGGTGATGGCCGCCTTGGCGTGGTCGAAGTCGCGCATCAGGGCGGTCTCGGTCAGCTCGAGCGTCAGGCGGCGCGGGTCGATGCCGCTGCCCCGCACCGCCGCCAGGATCGACAGGACGGTCTCGGGCGAGGCGAGGTCGTGGGCGGACAGGTTGAAGGACAGGCCGGTCCCGGGCGGGAGCTGCGCGCAGTCGGCGAGCGCCTTGCGCAGAAGCAGCAGCGTCACCGTGTGGATCATGCCGCCGCGCTCGGCGGCCGCGATGAACCGGTCCGGCGCGACGCGGCCCAGCGTCGGGCTCGTCCAGCGCGCCAGACCCTCTACGAAGGCGGTCCGCCCCGTGGCGAGGTCGAGGACCGGCTGGTAGTGCAGCACCATCTCGGCGGCGAGGTCCGCCGTCCGCAAGGCCGTCTCCACCGCCTGCTCGGCGCGGATCGCGTCCTTGTGCTCCTGCGAGAACAGGGTCGTCGCGCCGCGCCGCTGCTCCTTGGAATGGTAGAGCGCGTAATCGGCGCGGTCGAACAGGGCGTCGGCGTCGTGCGAGACCCGGCAGGGCAGGGCGAGCCCGCCCGAGCAGCCGGTGACGACCTGGATGTCGCCGATCCGGATCGGCCGCTGCAGCGCCGTGCAGACGCCGTCGCAGAAGGCGAGCGCCGCCGCGGCCGAAGCCGGCGCGCGCAGGATCACGCCGAACTCGTCGCCCCCCAGCCGCGTCACCACCACGTCCGCCCCCGCGAAGGCCGCGAGGCGCCGGCCGGCCTCCGCCAGGACGCGGTCGCCGACATTGTGCCCGTAGGTGTCGTTGATCGGCTTGAACCGGTCGAGATCGAAGATCGCCAGGGCGAAGGCCATGTCCGCCCCGGAGGACGACCGGAGCGCCTCGTCGAGCTTCTGGAAGAAGTAGCGCCGGTTGGGGAGGCCGGTCAGGCTGTCGGTCTGGGCGAGGCGCGCGTTCTCCTCCGAGAGCCGGCTCGCCACGGCCTGGGACGCGACGAGGGCGACGAAGGCCCGGTAGTTGGTGTTGAGGATGCGGACCATCACGGCCGTGACGAAGGCCGTATTGGCCGCGATGGCGAGAAACACGTGGTTCCCGCTCGTCACGCAGCAGAACAGGAACACGCCCATGACGATGCCGGTGACCAGGAAGGCCGCCAGGGGCAGGTAGGTCAGGCAGAAGATGCAGGCGATCACCGTGACGGCCACGAAGATCGCGACGTGGCCCTGCTCGTAGGGGCCGCCGAACGTGTTCAGGACCATCGCCCAGATCACGAAGGCGACGGAGAAGAAGACCGTGAGCACCGTCGTCCGCCGCAGGTGGCGGGCGGCCTGCGCCTCGTCCAGGGCCTCGGGCCTCAAGCGCCACCAGTGGATCGCGCGCAGGAGGCACAGCGCGATCACGGTCCCCGGGATGCCGAGGGTCAGGTAGGCGGGCGCCAGACCGTAATGCGTCACCGCGAGGGCGCCGGCATTGACCGAGAGCAGTCCGTAGAGGGACGGGATATGCTTCTGCAGTTCCGCGAGCTGACGCATGGCCGTCAGACCCGGGGCGGATGCGGTCGACCTCCCGATCAATATCGAGAAAGGATATTTCGGACGGTTCATCGAAGCTGCGTCTGAGAGATTGCCGTATTATTATACTCCTAACATTAAAGAGATATTTAAGCCGCGAGCTGTCACGGCGGTCGTCCACGGCTCTATTCCCCGCACCCGAGCGCCGCATCGCGGCGCTCGGGAGACAATCCGCCGGGCGGGCGAGCCGACGATTTACCGATTCCGTCCCAAGTTGAGCGGGAAGTGATCCGGTTCGACTTGTATCGAGGATCGTACAATTGCCTCGCTGCTCCATCTGCTCTTCCAGGGACTGGTGGATGGGGGTCGGCCGGCCGCCTCGCGTGCCGTCGGCGCCGATTGCCCGGACAGGACATCCCGGCGATGATCGTCGTCGCGGCCGCGGCCGCGGGGCTCAGGAGAGGCCGATGAGAATCCGTGTCCGCGTCGCCCGGCTGGCGATCCTCGTCGGCGGGCTGCTCGTGGCCGCCGCGCCCGCGCAGGCCGAGACGATCGACGTGACCTTCGCCTGTCCGAACGGTCGGACGCTGGCCGTCACCTTCCTGAACGCCGCGGGGCCGGAGCGGGCGGTTGTCCGGCCGGACAACGGCGCCGTCGTCACCCTGCCGGTACAGCTGAGCGGGTCGGGGTTCCGCTACGCCGACGCCACGCACGAGCTGCGGGGCAAGGGGCGGTCGGTCACGTGGACCGACGGCGCCGGCACGCCGGTCACCTGCACCGACCGGACGCCGGCCGACGCCAAGCCGCGCTAGGCTGCCCGGGGGATGCCCGGGGGATGCTCGGGGCGCGTGCCGGACCCTGGCCCGGCAGCGCCGGACCCGCTAGGAACCGCCCGTCCCGGAGATTGAGGCGTCGGCGTCCCGCCGCGCGTCGCCCGCGACGCGGAGACGTTCCTTGCCCGCGCCCGCGCCCCCGTCGCGCTTCGACGCCGTCCTCCTCGACCTCGACGGCACCCTCGTCGACAGCCTGGCCGATCTCCGGACGGCCCTGAACGCCACCCTGGCGCGGGAGGGGCTGCCGCCGGTCGGGACCGCCGCGATGCGGGCCATGGTGGGCGACGGCGCGGTGGCGCTGCTGCGGCGCGCCCTGCGGGCCTCGGGCGGCGATCCGGAGCGGGCGCCGGACCTGCTGCCGGCCTTCCTGGCCGTGTACGAGCCGCTCGCGGCCGCCGGTACCGCCCTGTTCCCCAACGCCGCCGCGGCGGTCCGCGACCTCCGGGCGGCGGGCTACGCGCTGGCGATCGTCACCAACAAGCCGGCCCGCGCCACCGGCCTGATCCTCGACGCGGTGGGGCTGGCGCCGCTGATCGACACGGTCGTGGGCGGCGACACGCTGCCCGAGCGCAAGCCCGATCCCGCGCCGCTGCGGGAGGCCCTGCGTCGCCTACGGGCCGAGCCCGGGCGGGCCGTCATGGTCGGCGACATGCACCACGACATCGCGGCCGCCCGCGCCGCCGGCACCGCCGCCATCCTGGCCCGCTACGGCTACGGGCGCCCGGACGACGCGCGGACCGCCGACGCCGTCCTGGACGACATCGGCGGCCTGCGGGCGGTGATCGAGGCGCTGCCCGGGGACGGCGCCCCGGCCTCCTAGCGGGCTCCTAGCGGCCTCCTAGCGGCCTCCTGGCGGCTTGCCGCGAGGTCGAGGCGGGCGGGGGCGCCCGGCGCCCGGGCCTGCCGCTCGAGGACGGCGCGGGCGCTGTCGGCGAGGACGAGCCACGCGCCGGCCATGAGGGTGACGTCCTTGAGGACGAGGCGCCCGGCGCCCGAGAGGTAGGGGAAGCCGTGCTCGGCGTCGCCGAGCGCGGCGACCCAGGCCTCGGGGGTGGTCACGAGGAACGACAGGGTCACCACCGGGGTGAGGAAGGCCAGCACCGCGCCGGCCAGACCCAGCCGCCGCGACGCCAGCCCGACGAGGACGAGCAGGCCGATCAGCAGCTCGACCGTGCCGAGTCCGCGGGAGAACGCGTAGGTGTGGTTGGCCGTCTGCCACGCGCGGGCGGCGAGGTTGAGCTCGCCCTCGTGGGTGAGGTGCTGCGCGTACTGGTCGGGGTGGGCGTAGAAGAACGCCATCACCGGGCTGTTGGCGACGAAGGGCGTGATGCTGTCGGCCTCGTAGGGCACGAACTTGAGCGCGCCGATCCAGAGGAAGATGACCGCGATGGCGACCCGCATGGCCTGGAGGCCGAGGCGGTTCGAGCCCGGCCCGGAGACGAGGCCGAGGACGCGGCGAACCTGCGTGTTCATGGCACGATTCCTTGCTCAATCGGATGGGGGGAGGGGCTACGCCTCGGCGGAGGCCGCGAAGGCGTCGAGCGCGCGGGTCGCGTAGACGACCGCGGCACCGGCATTGAGGCTGGTGGCGACCCCGAGGGCCTCGGCCAGCTCGGCCTCGGTGGCGCCGAGCTTGCGGGCGGCGTCGGTGTGGACCGTGATACAGCCGTCGCAGCGCAGGGAGATCGCCACCGCCACCGCGATCAGCTCGCGGGTCTTGGCGTCGAGCTGGCCGGTCTTCTGGCCCGCCGTGCTGAGGGTGCCGTAGCCCCGCACCGTGTCGGGGCTGAGCTTGGCGAAGTGTCCGACGCCGGCGGTGACCTGCTGGCGGTAGCTGTTCCAATCGATCATGTGCATGACGACCTCCTTCGTGATGACGAGGAAGGTAGTCGGGGCCGGCCGCGCCCTCGATGACCGCGCGGCGCAGGCCGATGACCGGGCGGATCAAACCGCATGCGGGGGCGCCTCGGCCTGCCGCGCCTGTCCGGGGCGGATCCCGTACTTGCGCAGGAACGCCCGGCTGAGGGCGGGCGCGGACTGGTAGCCGACCTCCGCGGCGAGACGGTCCAGCGGGACCGTCTCGGTGCGCAGGCGGTGATGGGCGAGCCCGAGCCGCAGGTCGGTGAGGAATTCCAGCGGGGCGACGCCCGCCGCCCCACGGAAGGCGCGCACGAGGCTCGCCCGCGACGCGGCGGCCGTCGCGGCCAGTTCGTCCAGCGTCCAGGGATGCACCGGGTCGCGCACCATCGCGAGCACCGCCCGGGCGGTGAGCGGCTGCCCCAGGAGGCGCAGCAGGCCCTCGGCCGGGGCCGACGCCTCGAGATGCGCGCGGAGCATCATCATGAACAGCGCGCTCGCGAGGTTCTCGGCGACCGCGACCGACCCGGCGCGGAGGTCGTTCAGCTCCTCGCGGATGCCCGCCAGGAGCGGCGCGAACCGGGTGGCCAGGGGCTCGGTGCCGACGCTCAGGACGAGGAGGTCGGGCAGGGCGGTCACGATCAGGGTCTGGGGCGCCGCCTCGAAGGCCAGGCGGCCGCAGATCAGCTCGACGTCCGGCTCGGCCCCGACGGTGGTCTTGAACCGCAGATCGTGCGCGTGGCGGACCGCGACGGGCAGGGGCGTCGACGGCGGCGGCCCCGCGCCGTGGAACAGGTGCGCGTCGCCGCGCGGCAGGAGCAGGATGTCCCCGGCCGCGACCTGCAGCGGCGCGCCCCCGGGCCGCCGCAGCGTGGCGCGGCCGCGCGTCACGAGGTGGAAATAGGCCTGCCGCGTCGGCTCCGGCGCGTGCGGGGCGGCCCAGGCGCCGCCGAACCGGCAGACGTCGTCCAGGTGCGGCCGCACGCGCAGCAGCGGCGCGAGGCCGCTCAGCGGATCGTCGATTCCGGCGGTTCCGTGTGCGTCCGCGCGGCGCCCGATCGGTCCGGCCATGCTCCCCGCGCTCCGGAATGCCCTCCGGGCCCGGCATAAGGGCGCGCGGCGGCCTCGACCAGGGGTGTTCGTCCGCCGCGCCGGTTCAGGCCGCCGCGATGGCCTTCTCGACGAAGGCGGTCACGCCGGCGATGTAGCGCTGGATCGGGATCCCGCGCTTCCGGTGCTTGGCCCGCTTCACGTACCAGTCCTGCAGGAGCGGCTTGATCAGCGCCGCGGTGAGATCGACGTCGGCGACCGCGAAGACGCCCGCCGCCGCGCCGCGGGCGAGGACCTCGGCGAAGATGCGCTCCGTGGCGGCCTCGCTCTCCGTCGCCATCGTCCGGGCGGGGGCCGGGAAGCCCTTCGCCTCCATGAAGGCGAAGACGAACCAGGGCTGCATCGCCTCGGTCAGGCGGATATGGGTCTCGATCAGCCAGCGCAGATGCGCGGCCGGATCCGCCGCGAGCCCCGCCGGGGCCTGCCGCAGGACCGCCTCGGCCGTCTCGGCCACCTCGGTGAGGATCATCACCAGCAGCGTGTTCTTGTTGTCGAAGTACGAGTAGAGCCCGCCCATGCTGAGCCCCGAGGCCCGGGCGAGGTCGCGCAGGCTCGTCTCGTGGAAGCCCTGCCGGCTCGACAGCTTCAGCACCGCCTCGATGATCCGCGCGAGGTTGGCGACGGCGACGTGGTCCTTCCGGACGCTGATCCGGTCCCGGTGCCGCGCCAGGATCCGCGCGCAGATCGCCTCGGTGGCGTAGGCGTCCTTCGCCGGAAGGTGCGCCGGAAAGTTCACCGGAAGAGCGTCTGCGGGGCTCATCGATCCATCGTCGCTCCGTCGTCGCGCCGTCGTCGTTTCGTCGTCGCGCCAGCCCGCGGTGGCCACGACCGGGAGCGGCTCCCGAGGTCTAGCCCGTTGCCAGGCGCGAATCCAGGCGATAAAAAGCGAGCGCTCGCTCGATTTTCGTCGTCGGCACCGACCCAGGAGGTGGCCCCGTGGATTTCACCATCTCCCCGCGCGTCGAGGATTACCGCGCCCGGATCGCGGCCTTCGTGGACGCGCACATCCTGCCGCTGGAGGCCGATCCGGCCGCCTATGACGGCCACGGCAACATCAGCCTCGCCGAGCTGGCCCGGCTGCGCGGCCTCGCCCGCGCAGAGGGCCTGTGGTGCCTGCAGCTGCGGCCCCAGACCGGCGGCGCCGGGCTCGACAAGGTCGGCATGGCGGTCTGCTACGAGTCCATGAACCGCTCGATCTTCGGGCCGGTCGTGTTCAACTCGGCCGCGCCCGACGACGGCAACATGATGGTGCTGGAGAAGGTCGCGACCCCGGACCAGAAGGCGCGCTGGCTCGCGCCGATCGTGGACGGGCGCGTCCGCTCGGCCTTCGCCATGACCGAGCCGCATCCCGGCGGCGGCTCCGATCCCGGCATGATCCAGACCCGGGCCGAGCGGCGGGGCGACGGCTACGTGGTCACCGGCCGCAAGTGGTACATCACCGGGGCCGAAGAGGCCGAGCACTTCATCCTGATGGCGCGCACCTCCGACGACGCGCGGAAAGGGCTGACCGCCTTCCTGTTCCACCGGGACCAGCCCGGCTGGCGGATCCTGCGCCGCATCCCGATCATGGGGCCGGAGGAACACGGCGGCCACTGCGAGCTGCTGTTCGAGGGCCTGGAGATCCCGGCCGAGAACGTCCTGATGAACGAGGGCGACGGCCTGAAGCTCACCCAGATCCGCCTCGGGCCGGCGCGGCTGACCCACTGCATGCGCTGGCTCGGCCTGTCGAAGCGCTGCGTCGAGATCGCCCGGGCCTACGCGGCCGAGCGGCACGGCTTCGGGATCCGGCTGGCCGACCGGGAGAGCATCCAGCTGATGCTGGGCGACCTCGCGATGCGGATCGAGATCGGCCGCCTCCTGGTGATGAAGGCCGCCTGGGCCCTCGACCGGGGCAGCTTCGCTCGCAAGGAGGTGTCGATGGCCAAGGTCCACGTGGCCAACCTCCTGCACGCGGCCGCCGACACGGCGATCCAGATCAACGGCGCGCGGGGCTATTCCACCGACACGCCCCTCGAGTGGATCTACCGCTACGCCCGGCAGGCCCGCCTCGTGGACGGGGCCGACGAGGTCCACAAGATGGTCCTGAACCGCAATCTCGAGGCCGAGGGCGACGCCTTCTGGTCGTGGGACGTCGGGGCCTGAGCGTCGGGGCCTGAGCGGGGCCGACACCGTCCGCCCGCCGCGCGGGGCGCGTCGGCAGGCCGAGCCAGACAGGGAAGCCGAGAGGAAGCCGAGAGTATGACCGAGGTCGTGATCACAGGCGCGGTGCGCACCGCGATCGGCACGTTCGGCGGCGCGCTGGCCGGCACGCCGCCCTCCGTCCTCGCCGCAAGCTGCGTCGCGGAGGCGCTGCGCCGCGCCGGGACCGCGCCCGAGGCGGTCGGGCACGTGGTCCTCGGCAACGTCATCCCGACCGAGCCCCGGGACGCCTACATCGCCCGCGTCGCGGCGATGGAGGGCGGGATTCCCGAGGAGGTGCCGGCCATGACGGTCAACCGCCTCTGCGGCAGCGGCCTGCAGGCGATCGTCTCGGCCGCGCAGTCCATCCTGCTCGGCGACGCCGAGACGGCCGTGGCCGGCGGCGCCGAGAGCATGAGCCGCGCGCCCCACCTCCTGACCACCGGGCGGACCGGGTCGCGCATGGGCGACGCCGTGCTGGTCGACTACATGCTCGGCGCGCTGACCGACCCGTTCGGCAACGGCCATATGGGCGTCACCGCTGAGAACGTGGCCGCGCGCTACGCCGTCCCCCGCGACGCGCAGGACGCCTTCGCGGCCGAGAGCCAGGCCCGCGCCGCGCGGGCGATCCGCGAGGGCCGGTTCCGCGACCAGATCCTGCCGATCGAGGTCCAGCGCCGGCGCGAGACGGTGGCCTTCGACACCGACGAGCACCCGAAGGCCACGACCGCCGAGGACCTCGCCAAGCTGCGCCCGGCCTTCTCCAAGACCGGCAGCGTCACGGCCGGCAACGCCTCGGGGCTGAACGACGGCGCGGCGGCCCTCGTCCTGTCGAGCGCCGCGCGGGCCGCGCGCGACGGCGCGACGCCGCTCGCCCGCATCGTCGGCTACGCCCACGCCGGCGTGGACCCGTCCGAGATGGGCATGGGCCCGGTGCCGGCGGTGCGGCGGCTGCTGGAGCGGACCGGCCTGCGGGCGGCGGATTTCGACGTCGTCGAGTCGAACGAGGCCTTCGCGGCGCAGGCCTGCGCGGTCTCCCGCGCCCTCGACCTCGATCCCGACAGGGTCAACCCGAACGGCGGCGCCATCGCCCTCGGCCACCCGATCGGCGCCACGGGGGCGATCATCACCGTCAAGGCCCTCTACGAGCTGGCCCGGACCGGCGGCCGCTACGGGCTCGTGACCATGTGCATCGGCGGCGGCCAGGGGATCGCCATGGCCCTCGAGCGCGTCCCGTGACGCGGCCCTGAGGCACCATGCTGGACGCGGATCAGAGGACGGCGCTCTGCGCCTGGATCGGCCGGACCCTGGAGGCCGGGTCGGTCGCGCTCGACGACGCCCGGCCGCTGACCGGCGGCTCGATCCAGGAGAACTGGATGCTGTCGTGCCGGGTCGACGGCGCGCCCCGGAGCTTCGTCCTGCGCAAGGACGCGGCCGCCACCATCGCGTCGAGCCGCTCGCGGGCGGAGGAGTTCCGGATCCTGCGCGCCGCCTTCGCGGCCGGCGTGAGGGTGCCGGAGCCGGTCGGATTCTGCGCGGATCCGGGGGTGGTCGGGGCGCCCTTCGCGCTGATGGGCCTCGTCTCAGGGGTCGGGCTGGGGCCGCGGGTGGTCAAGGACACGAGCCTCGGCGGCGACCGCGCGGCCTTGGCCGAGCGGCTCGGCCGCGAGCTCGCCCGGACGCACGGCATCCTGCCGGTGGCCGGCCCGGGAACCGCCCCGGCGGACGACCTCGCCTTCCTCGGCGCGCCCGAGCCGGAGCCGGCCCTGGCCGAGATCCGCGCGCTCCGGGCGAGTCTCGACGGGATCGGCGCCGCGCGCCCGGCCCTCGAATGGGGCCTGCGCTGGGCCGAGCTCCACGCGCCGCCCTGTCCCCGGCCGGTCCTGGTCCACCGCGACTTCCGCACCGGCAACTACATGGTCGATGCCGAGGGCCTGACGGCGATCCTCGACTGGGAATTCGCCGGCTGGGGTGACCCGGTCCAAGATATCGGCTGGTTCTGCGCCGCCTGCTGGCGCTTCGGCCGGCCCGACCTGGAGGCCGGCGGCATCGCCCCGCGGGCCGCCTTCTACCGCGGCTACGAGGCCGAGAGCGGGCGCGCGATCGAGCCGGAGGCGGTGCGCTACTGGGAGGTCATGGCGCATCTGCGCTGGGCGGTGATCGCCCTGGAGCAGGGCCACCGCCACGTCTCCGGTCAGGAGACGTCGCTGGAGCTGGCGCTGACCGGCCGGATGGTGCCCGAACTCGAGGCCGCGATCCTGCGCGAGACCGCGCCCGAGCGGTGGGGAGCCCGATGAGCGAATCCTTCCCGGACGCGCCCGCGGGCGCCGCCCTCCTGTCGGTCGCCCGGCAGAGCCTCCTCGACGAGGTCGCGCCGGCCCTGTCGGGGCGCCAGCGCTACGTCCTGCTGATGGCCGCCAACGCGATGGGCGTGGTCATGCGGGAGATCGCGCAGGCCGGCGCGGCGGCCGGGGCCTGGGAGCGGGCGCTGGGCGGCGCCGGATCGCCGGCCGAGCTGGTCGCGGCGATCCGCGCCGGCCGGCGCGACGGGGACGCGGCGCTCCACGCCGCGCTCGTCGAGACGACACGGATCGCCGCCGGCATCTGGAAGGCCCCGGGCTAGCGATCCCGGGCTCCGGATCCGGGCGTCAGTAGGTGCGGCCGGTGCCCCGGCGCCGGTCGTAGCGGCGCCCGAGATAGGCGATGAGCTTCGGCACGATGAAGGCCGTCAGGAGCTTGCGCAGCATCGGAAAAGCCTCCGTCAGCGGGTGCGGCGAACGAGCCATCCCGCCGCGAAAGCGACGGCGGCCAGGCCCAGCAGGGTGTTGGTGCGGTTGGCGTCGGCCGTGCGGATCGCCTGCCGGCCGTAATCGGCGCCGCGGCGGCGCGCGTCCCGGGCGCGGTCCCGGCCCTCGTCGATCAGGTGGTCGGCCCGTCTCCGGGCGGTCTCGGCCAGATGGCGGCCGTTCTCCGCCAGGTCCTCCGTGAGGTCCTCGGCGCGGTCGCGGGCGCGGCCGTAGGCGTACTGCGCGCCGCCGGCCACTTGGTTGACGGCGCCGCGCACCTGGCGTCCCGGGTCACCGGTCAGGCCGCCCAGGGCGGTCTGGGCGCGGCCCTTGAGGTGGCGGGACGCGCCGCGGATCTGGTCGCGGTTCATGCAGCTCTCCTGGTGTCGGGGAATGGAGCCCCGCCTCGGCGGGGGCGGCGGCGCCGGGGAGCCGGCGCCGCGGGACGGATTCAGTGCTTGCCGGTGATCTTGTCGGCGACGGACTTGGCGCCGTCCTTGACGTCGCCGACGGTCTTCTGCGCCTCGCCCTTCAGCTCCTGCGCCTCGCCCTTCAGCTCCTGCGCCTTGCCCTCGGCCACCAGCTTGTCGTTGCCCGTCGCCTTGCCGGCCGCCTGCTTGACGTTGCCCACCGCCTCGTTGGCCAGGCCCTTGATCTTGTCGGTCGTGCTGCTCATCGCGTGTGCTCCTGCTTCGCTGGTGGGGCCGGTCTCCCCGGCCGGTGGTGGCCCCCGCGATCGACGCGGGGGCCGGTGAAGGTGTCAGAGGGAGGTGTCAGACGCGCCGGGTCTCGTAGGCGCCGAGCAGAGTCGCGGGCTTGGGAGCGCCCATCCGACCGCCGACATACGCCGCCAGCGCACCCAGGATCAGCGCCAGCGCGGCGTAGAACGCGCCCTGCGTGGCCGCCGACTTCGCCGTCACGGCAGCGGCCTCGGCCTTCTGCTTGGCGCTGGCCACCGCCTGCTCGTACTGCTTCTGGTAGTCGTCGATCTGCGCCTTGGCCTGATCCGGCGTGATGCCCTGCGCCTTGGCCAGGGCGTCGGCGGCGCGGGTCTTGGCCTGCTCCTTCTGGGCCGGGTCACCGGTCAGGACGGCCTTCACCGCCGCCACGGCCGCGTCCTTGGCGGCCTGCGGGTCCTGGCCGGCGGCCTGCTGGCGGACCTTGTCCTCGATGCCGTCGAGCGGGTTCGAGATCTTCGACAGCGACGGCGCCGCCGCCTGGGCGGCGGTCTGCACCGTGCCGCCGACGAGGTTGCCGGCGCCGCCGAGCGCGCTCGAGACGGTGCCGAGCGTGCCGCCGACCAGGCCGCTGGCGGCCGAGGTCAGCATGTACAGCACCACCAGGGTGGTGACCGCCCAGGAGACCAGCCCGTGCAGGGCGGCCGCACCCGGAAGGGCCTTGCCCGAGAGCCGCCCGGCGATGAGGCCGCCCGCCAGCGAGGCGACGAGGCCCGAGGCGACGAACCACGCGCCCGCGCCCATGGAGACGGTGGAGGCGGAGAGATTGTCGGCGGCGGTCGTGCCGACCGAGGCCAGCCCGACGCCGACGCCGACGAGGTTGATGATCACCTGGGTGACCAGCGCGGTCACGGCGCCGGCGAAGATGGCGCCCCAGGAGACTTGGTTGAGCAGGACGGCGCGCGTGTCGGCGTGCGCGTCCGGCGCGAGGGGCGTTGCAACGGTCTGGATGGTGGTCACGCTGTCACTCCGGTGGTGGATCGCTGAAATTCGTGGGGCCGCCGGCCCCCGGAGGGCCCGGAGGGCCCGGAAGGCCCGGGGACTGCCGGGACACGGCTCAGTCGCGGCTCAGTCGCGGCGGGCGCTGACGAGCAGGCCGAGGCCGAAGCCCGCGATGCCGGCGATGAGCAGGGCGGCGAGCGGGTACTCGGCGACCTGCTGGCCGACCTCGCGGGTGCCGCGGCGCAGGGCGTGGCTGCCGCGCGCGTAGGCGTCCTCGGCGTAGTCGTACGCCTCCTCGGCGGCGTGGCGGACGCCGCGCTCGGCGCGGGCGTACTGGTCCTGCGCGGCGCCCTGGGCGCGGCGGGCGCGGGCCTCGACGTCGTCGGCCCCGAGATCGTCGACGGCGTCGCGGACCCGACCACCGAGGTCGCGGGCCGCGTCGGCCACGTGGTCGGCCGCGTCGCGCACGGTGTCCTTGGCCTGGCCGTAGAGGGTCTCGGCCTGTCCGGCGGCCTCGCGGGCGCGGCCCTCGACCGAGTCCCGCCGCGAGCCGGTCAGGTCGCCGAACGCGCCCTGCACCTTGCCGCCGAGTTCCCGGGCCGCGCCCGTGATCCGATTGGTATCGACCATGTCGTTCTCCTTCGTCGTCGCGTCGGCGACCGCCTCCGCGATCGCCCTCGTGGTGGGGGCGCCTCACCGTGAGGCGCCGGGTGACGTCCGTCAGCGCGGGCCGGAGCCCGCGGGCCCGGAGCCGGCCTTCGATCCGGGCGCGTCGCGCTTCTGGCGCCGGCCCTCGGTCTCCGTCCGGGCATCGCCGGTCAGCTTGCCGATGGCCTCCTTCACCGAGCCCTTGAGGTGCTCGGCGGACGGTGTCTTCCTGTCTTCGGTCATGGGCGCCTCGTCATGCGTGAGAAAACCCTTGCCGAGCGGAAGATGTACGCCGGGCGCGCCGGATCAATGGTTTGGTTGTACCAGTATGGCGGTATTCATCCGTCAGAAATGTTCAGGGGAAAGCCGTTCTCGCGCCCCCAAACGACTGCCTCGCTGCGCTTGTGGATGCCGATCTTGCGGTACAGGGCGGCGCCGTGATTGCGCACCGTGTTGCGCGACAGCCCGAGCTTGCGCGCGATCGCGTCGTCGCTGAGCCCCGAGCAGATCAGGTTGAGGATCTGGCGCTCGCGCACGGTCAGGTTCGGCGCCGCCGCGTCGCCGCCTTCCCGGCGAGGCCGGCGCAGGTTCGCCAGCTTCTCGATCAGCCCGCGGCTGAACCACGACGTGTCGGCCATCACCGTCTCGATCGCGTCGAATAGCTCCCGCTCCGAGTGCTTGCGCTCGGTGATGTCCTGCAACACCAGAAGAAGGAAATCGGCGTCGTTGATCGTGATCCGCTCGGCCGAGACCAGGCAGTCGAGGTTCGCGCCGCTCTCGTGGCGCAGGCACACCTCGAGACCCAGCACGTAGCCCTGCCGCTCCAGGGCGGCCTCGACCTGCAGGCGCTGCTTCTCGGCGACCCACAGGCCGGCCTCCTCCAGCGAGCGGCCGACGACGCGGTCCCCGCCCAGGCCGAAGACCCGGCTGAACGCCTCGTTCACGCCCGTGACCTGGCCGTCCTCGGCCCGCACCAGCACGGTCGGGATCGGCGTCAGCCGGAACGCCTTGGCGAAGCGCTCCTCGCTCTGGCGCAGGGCGGCCTCGGCCTTCCGGCGCAGTTCCAGGTCCGCGAAGGTGAACAGCATGCAGGGCTCGTCGCCCATCTCGATCGGCTGCCCGGCGACGATCACGAAGCGGCTCCCGCCGTCGGGCAGGTCGAGGCAGGCCTCCATCTGCGGGATCGTGCCGCC
>NZ_FNWP01000061.1:0-8867 GCF_900108435.1 Methylobacterium sp. 275MFSha3.1
CGCGGGCGAAGCGGTCGGGATCGAGGGGTTCGAGGTCGAGGCGGACCTGGTTGCGGTAGGCCGCGTCCCCGGGGGCGAGGCGGGCGTGGAAGAGCAGGCCCTCCTGCAGGGGGGTGAGCGGGTAGAGGTCGGCGAGGCTGTCGGGGTCGAGGGTACCGGCCGCGCGGGCGCCGGCCAGGAGGGCGTCGAGGCCGGGTTGGTCGAGGCGGGCGAGGGGCAGGTCGGCGGGGGTGGGCCGGCGCGGGGTGCCCGGGTCGGCGCAGTGGTCGACGAGGGCCTGGAGGGTGTGCCGGGTGTCGCGGGCGATGGCGGCGATGGCGGCGGCATCGTGGCGGTCGGGGCTGAAGCGCCAGGCGAGGTGGAGGCGGCCGGCGCGCACGAGGGCGGTGAGGGTGAGCTCGGCGCCCGCGGGGCTGTGGGGGTCGCGCATGGGCCCCGCGCTCTCGGGGGCGAGGGCGAAGGGCGCGTCGGGGTCGGCGCGGTCGGCGTCGATCTGGCCGAGGTAGTTGAGGAGGATGCCGGGCTCGGGTGCCGCGGCGATGCGGTGGCGCAGGTCCGCGACGGGGCCGTGGCGCAGGAGGTCGTGGCTGAGATCGGGCTGGGGCAGGGCGCGGCGGGCTTCCTTGACCCGGCAGAGAGCAGCACCGAGGGCGTGGCCGCGGGCGGCGTCGTCCGGCGGCAGGTCCGGTTCGCCGCCGAGGGGATCGAGCCGCAGCGGCACCAGCGTGGTGAACCAGCCCACCGTCCGGCTCAGGTCGTGGCGCGCCGCCTCGCCGGCCGCGTCCGCCAAGCTGTCCGCCAGGGCGTCGGCATCGCGACCGTGGCCCTCGAGCACGACGCGCACGGCTCGTCCGCCGCAGCGGCGCGACACCGCCACCGCGAGCGCCGCGAGCAGGAGTTCGTCGGGGCGCGTGCGGTAGGGCCGGCCGGCCCGGCGCAGGAAGGCGTCGGTGGTGTCGGCGTCGAGGCTGTCGGCGATCTCGGTCTGGGCGGATTCGACGTTGGGGGCGTCGGGCCGGGCAGGCTCGAGGCCCCATGAGGGCGGCGCGAGCTGCGCCGTCCAGGCCTCGGCCCAGGCGCGGCGGCGGTCGGCCTCGGCCGGATCCCGGGCCAGGGCGTCGAGGTGCCGGGCCCAGGCGGGGAAGGAGGTCGCGGGCGCCGGCAGGGTCCGCCCCGCGAGGGCCAGGGCGAGATCCGCCACCAGGATGCGCCAGGAGACGGCGTCGACCACGAGGTGGTGGGCGACGAGGAGGAGGCGCTGGCCGCCGTCCGGGGCCGGATCGACCAGGACGGCGCGCAGCACCGGTCCGCGGGCGAGGTCGAGACTCGTCTGCGCGGCCTCGGCCAGCGCCGCCAGGGCGGCCGCGTCCCGGGCCTCGCGGCGCCACAGCGACCCGGCGGCCGCGACGGCGTCGGCTGCGGTGCAGGTCTGCCGCCAGTCGCCGTCGGCCGCCTGCGCGAAGCGCAGCCGCAGGGCCGGATGGGCGGTGGACAGCGCGGCGAGCGCCTCCGCGACGCGGTCCGCCGCGAGGCGCGCCCGCGGGACGAGCAGCACAGCCATGTTCCAGTGCGCGCGCCGCGGCATCGGCGCGGCCAGGAACCAGCTCTGGATCGGGGTCAGCGGCACCGGGCCGGCCTCGAGGCCCGGATCGGTCGCCGCGTCGCGCGCGGGGAGCGCCGGGCGTGCGCCCTGGCGCTCGGCGTGCGCGGCGAGGGCGGCGAGGCTCTGGTGGGTGAACACGTCGCGGGGGGTGAGCGTCAGGCCGGCCTGACGGGCGCGCGTGACGAGCTGGAGGGCGAGGATGGAATCGCCGCCGCGCTCGAAGAAGGTGTCGGAGCGGGCGACGGCGTCGGGGCCGGGCAGGCCGAGCACCGCGGCCCAGAGATCGGCGAGGCGCCGCTCGGTCGCCGTGCGCGGCGGGTCGGCGTCCGGGGCGGGCGCGTCCGCGTCGGGCTCGAGCAGGGCGCGGGCGTCGAGCTTGCCGCTGGGCGAGAGCGGCAGGGCGTCGAGCAGGACGATCGCGGCCGGCACCAGGGCGTCGGGCAGGTCGCGGGCCAGGGCGCGGCGCAGCTCCTGCGGGTCGGGGCGCGCGCCCGGCGCGGGCACCGCGTAGGCCACGAGCCGCGTCGGGCCGTCGGGTTTGCGGCGGGCGACGACGGCGGCCTGTGCGATGCCGGGTTGCGCGCGCAGGGCGGCGGCGACCTCGCCGGGCTCGACGCGCTGGCCGCGGATCTTGACCTGCTCGTCGGCGCGTCCGCGGTAGTCGAGGGCGCCGTCGGGGCGGCGGGCGGCGCGGTCTCCGGTGCGGTAGAGGCGCGCGCCGGGCCTTCCGAACGGGTCGGGCACGAAGCGCTCGGCGGTCAGGCCGGGGCGTCCGAGGTAGCCGCGGGCGAGGCCGGTGCCGCCGATGTAGAGCTCGCCCACCACCCCAACCGGCACCGGGTGCAGCGCGTCGTCGAGGACCCAGGCGGTCCGGTCGCCCACCGGGCTGCCGATCGGCGCGTACGGCGTGTCGCAGGTCGTGCCGGCGGGGACCTTCCAGACGAGCGGCGTCACCACGGTCTCGGTCGGCCCGTAGCCGTTGATGAGGCGGCGCGGCCCGAGGGCGCGGTTGACGCGCGCGAGCTCGTCGCGCGGCATCGCCTCGCCGCCGAAGGAGAGCAGGTCGAGGGTCGGCGCGCCGCCCTCCTGCTCGGCCCAGCGCGTCAGTTCCCGGACGTAGCTCGGCGGGAAGCCGGCATTCGTCACGCCGTGCCGGCGGAACGCCGCGAACACCTCCGCCGGCGACCAGAGCGCGTCGTCGCGGAGCACGAGGCTGGCGCCGCAGGCGAGCGCGGTCAGCCAGCGCTCGTGCCCGCCGTCGAAGTTGAAGGTGATGAAGTGGAACTCGCGGGAGTCCGCGTCCATCTCGTAGAGCGGCGCGGTCGCGCGGACGTGCATCGCGAGCGGGCCGTGCGCGACCGCCACCGCCTTCGGCTTCCCCGTCGAGCCGGAGGTGTAGATCAGGTAGGCCAGGTTCTCCGGGTGGAGCGCCACCGGGGGTGGAGGCCCCGCGCCCGCGTCCGGCGCGTCCGCGTCGATCAAAATCCGCGGGACCGCGGCCGGCCCGCGGCCGGCATGGGCGCGATCCGTGACGAGGACGCGCGCGCCGCTGTCGGCGACCATCGCGGCGATCCGCCCGTCCGGCAGGTCGAGCCCGAGCGGCAGGTAGGCGCCGCCCGCCTTGAGCACGCCGAGATAGGCGGCGAGCAGGCCGGGCGAGCGGGGCAGCATCACGGCGGCGACCGTGTCCGGGCCGATGCCGGCCTCGGCGAGACGGTGCGCGAGGCGGTTCGCCTCGGCGTCCAGCGCGCCGCGGCTCGTGGCGCGATCGGCGAAGATCACCGCGGTCCGTTCGGGGTCCGTGCGCGCGAACCCCGCGATGGTCACGTGAACGGGCTGCCCGTCGACCTCGGACGGCGCGGAGGGCGGGTTCAGCCGCGCGATCTCGCCCGGTGTGAGCAGGGGCGCCCCGTGGATCGGCGCGTCCGGCGCCGCGACGAGGCTGCCCAGCAGGGTCAGGAAATGGTCGCGCCAGCGCGCGACGGTGGCCGCGTCGAACAAGTCGCGGGCGTAGGTGAGGTGCGCGGTGAAGCCGCCCTGCGCGTCCTCCAGCGTGGTCAGGCCGAGATCCACGTGGGCGCTGCCGGTGGCGCGGGGGACGCGCTCGACCGACAGGTCGCCGAGGCGGATCGTGGCGAGCGGGCGCTCCTGCAGGTGCTGGACGATCGCCTGGAACAGGGGATTGCGGCCCGGATGCCGGTCGGGGCTCAGGGCGCTCACGAGCCGCTCGAACGGCACGGATTGATGGGCCTGGGCCTCCACGAGGAGCGCCCGCGTCGCCTCCACGCACGCGGCGAAGCTGTCCAGCGGGTCGAACGCGAAGGGCAGCACCAGGGTGTTGGCGAAGCTGCCGATCACGCCCGCGGTCTCGGGCCGGGTGCGGTTCGCCACCGGCACGCCCAGGCGGAGAGCGCGCTCGCCGCCGAGGCGCTGGAGCAGGATCGCGAAGCCGGCGGCGAGGACGTGGAACGCGGTCGCGCCGCCGCGGCGGGCCAGGGCGCGGACGCCCGCCGCGGTCGCGGGCGGCAGCGGGAAGGTCAGCGTCTCCCCCGTGAAACTGGGCACGTCGGGGCGCGGCCGGTCGGCGGGCAGGGCGAGGACGGGGTGCTCCGTGCCGAGGAGGTCCGTCCAGAACCCGAGGCTCGCGGCCTGGGCGCCCGCGTCCAGCATCCGCGCCTGCCAGGCGGCGTAATCCGCGTAGGTGATGGCAGGGGCCGCGCTCTCCGGCGCGTCGGATCCGTAGCCGGCGGCGACCGCGTCGATCAGCAGGTCCATCGACACGGCGTCGCCGACGATGTGGTGCAGGGTCAGGAAGACGACGTGCCGGTCCGGCGCCTCGCGCACCAGGGCGGCGCGCAGCAGGGGCCCGCGCGCGAGGTCGAAGGGCGCCCGCTCGACGGCCGCCTCGATCGCGGCGCGACGCGCCCGCGCCTCGGCCGCGTCGCAGCCGGTCAGGTCGTGGCGGACCATCGCGAAGGTGCCCGCCGGGTCGACCTGCTGCACCGGCTCCCCGTCGCGCAGGGGGAAGCGCGCGCGCAGGCCCGCGTGACGGGCGACGGCGCCGGCGAACGCCCGGTCCAGCGCCTCGGGGTCGAGCGGACCGGTCAGGCGCAGCGCGCCGACGATGTGATAGGCCGGGCTCTCCGGGTCGAGCTGCCAGAGGAGCCAGAACCGGCGCTGCGCGTCGGAGAGCGGTCCCGCGTCGCCGCCCTCCGCGGGCAGGATCGGCAGGCGGTCCGCCTCGAGGCCGCGCGCGGCGAGGTCCTGCACGAACCGGCGGCGCTTGCCGTCGGGCAGCGCGGAGAAGCGCGCCGCCAGGGCGCGCAGCTGGTCGTCCCGCGAGGGGCCGGTGTCGGTCATTCGGCGTGTTCCAGCGCGTCGAGGAGGTCGCTCATCGCGTCGATGTCGGCGTCCGCGCCACCCGCGTCCCGGCCGTCGATTGCGACCGCGAGATCCGCCAGGGTGCGCGCTTCGAAGACGGCGCGCAGGGGCAGGGCGATGCCGTGCGCCTCGCTCAGGCGCGCGACGACCCGGGCGACGAGGAGCGAGTGCCCGCCCAGGGCGAAGAAGTTGTCGCCGCGCCCGATCGAGGGGAGGTTCAGCACCTCGGCCCAGACAGCGGCGAGGCGGCGCTCCGTCCCGGTCCGCGGCGGGTCGGCGGCCGGGTCGGCGACCGGCTCCGGCGCCGGCAGGGCGGCGCGGTCGACCTTGCCGTTGGGGGTCAGCGGCAGGGCATCGAGCGTCACGACGGCCGCGGGCACCATCGCGTCCGGCAGCGTCGCGGCGAGCGCCCGGCGCAGCTCCGCGGGATCGAGCGCCGCCCCGGGGCCGGGGACGACGTGGGCCACCAGCCGCGCGTCGCCGGGCCGGTCCTGCCGCGCGGTCACGACGGCCTGCGCGACGCCGGGTTGCGCGATCAGCGCCGCCTCGACCTCGCCGGGCTCGATGCGCACGCCGCGGATCTTCACTTGGTGGTCGACGCGGCCGCGGTAGTCGAGGGCCCCGTCCGCGCGCCAGCGCGCGCGGTCGCCGGTCCGGTACATGCGCGCGCCGGGCGGCCCGAAGGGGCAGGGGACGAAGCGCTCGGCCGTGAGCCCCGGCCGCCCGAGGTACCCGCGGGCGAGCCCGGCGCCCGCGAGGTAGAGTTCGCCGACCGTGCCCGGCGGGACCGGCCGCAGGCCTCCGTCGAGGATGTAGGCCTGCGTGTTCCACAGGGGCGCGCCGACGGTTACGGCCTCCGCGCCGGGCACGATCTCGGCCGCCGTGGACCAGATCGTGGTCTCGGTCGGGCCGTAGAGGTTGGTGACCCGCGCCGCCCGCGCGCTCAGGGCGCCCGCGAGGTCGGGCGGCAGCGCCTCGCCGCCCACCAGCACCCGCACGCCGCGCAGGGCGTCCGTCTCCGCGAGACCGCGCCACAGGGTCGGCGTGGCCTGCATCAGCGTGATGCCCGCCTCGCGGACGAGCCGCGCCAGACGCCCGGGATCGAGCACGTCGTCCCGCCCGGCCAGCACCACGCGCGCGCCGCGGAGGAGCGGCCCGAACAGTTCGAGGCCCGCGATGTCGAAGCCGACCGTGGTGACGGCGAGCAGCCGGTCCGCCGGCGTCACGCCGAGGCGATCGACGAGGTCGTGCAGCAGGTTGGTCAGGCCGGCATGCGGGACCACGACCCCCTTCGGCCGGCCCGTGGAGCCGGACGTGTAGATCACGTAGGCGGGATGGGCCGGCACGAGCGGGCGCGCCCGGTCCCGGTCGGTCGGCGCGCGGGCCGGCGCGGCCGCGAGCGCCGCGCGCCCGTCCGGGGCGTCGAGCACCAGGGCGGGCAGGCCGTCCGGCCGCGGCCACGCGTCGACGGTCACGAGGCCGGCGGGCCGGGCATCGGCCAGCATGAGGGCGAGCCGCTCCGCGGGGTAGCCCGGGTCGAGGGGTAGGTAGGCCGCCCCGGCCTTGAGCACGCCCAGCAGCGCCGCGACGAGGTCCGGCCCGCGCGGCAGCGCCACCGCCACGATGTCCTCCGGTCCGATCCCGCGGGCGATGAGCGCGTGGGCGATCCGGTTGGCGCGGGCCTCGAGCTCCGCGTAGCGCAGCACCTCCGAACCGGCCACCAGGGCGACGGCCTCCGGCGAGCGGGCCGCCTGCGCGGCGACGAGGGCCGGCAGGGTCTCGGGCGGCACCGCCCGCGCCGTCGCGTTCCAGTCCGTCAGGACCTGCCGCCGCTCGCCGGCCTCGAACAGGTCGAGATCCCCGATTGCCCGGTCCGGCGCGGCCGCCAGGGCCGCGAGCAGCCGCGCGAACCGGTCCGCGAGGCGGGTCGCGCCGGCCTCTTCGAAGAGGTCCGTGGCGTATTCGAGGTGGCCGACGACGCCCGCCTCCGTCCCGTCGGCCCCGCGCCGCTCGACGAGGTCGAAGGCGAGGTCGAACCGCGCGGCCCCGGCGCCGACCGGATCCGGGACGGCGCGCAGGCCGGCCAGATCGAACGAATCCGGCACGCCGTCCTGAAGCGCCAGCATGACCTGGAACAGGGGATGGCGCGCGAGCGAGCGCGGCGGGTTCAGCACCTCCACGAGGCGCTCAAAGGGCACGTCCTGGTGCGCGTAGGCCTCGAGCGCGACGGCGCGGGCCCGCCCCACGAGGTCGCGCCCGCTCGGGTCGCCGGACGTGTCGGTCCGCAGTACGAGCGTGTTGACGAAGCAGCCGACGAGGCCGTCGAGGGCCTCGTCCGTGCGGCCCGCGATCGGGCTCCCGAGCGGGATGTCCTCGCCCGCGCCCAGGCGGGTCAGGAGCGCCGACAGGCCGGCCTGGAGCACCATGAAGAGGCTCGCCCGCTCGCGCCGCGCGAGATCCGCCAGCGCGCGGTGGAGATCCGGCCCGAGGGCGAGGGGCACGCGCCGCCCGCGGTGGCTCGCCGTCGCCGGGCGCGGCCGGTCGGTGGGCAGCGCGAGGCCTTCGGGCAGCCCCGCGAGCTGCGGGCGCCAGTAGCCGATCTCGCGGGCGATCAGGCTGTCCGGGTCGGCCTCGTCGCCGAGACGGTCGCGCTGCCAGAGCGCGTAGTCCGCGTACTGCACCGGCAGGGCCGGGCGCTCCGGCGCCGCGCCGCGGCGGCGCGCCGCGTAGGCCGCCGCGAGATCGCGCATCAGCGGGGTCAGCGACCAGCCGTCGGCGGCGACGTGGTGGATCAGGAGGAGGAGCCCGTGCGCGTCCGGGCCGAACCGGTACAGCCGCGCGCGGATCGGCAGGTCGACGGCCAGGTCGAAGGGCGCGCGCGCCGCCGCGGACAGCGCGTCCGGCCACGATTCCGGGTCCGCCGCGCACAGGTCGAGGCCGGGCCGCGCCGCGTCGGGCGGCAGGACCTGCTGCGCCGGCGCCCCGTCGATCGCGACGATGCGGGTCCGCAGGCTCTCGTGGCGCGCCACCACGTCGGCGAGGGCCGCGCGCAGCGCGTCGGCGTCGAGCGGGCCCGTGAGGCGGAGCGCGATCGGGATGGTGTAGGGATGCGCGCCGTCGATCCGCGACAGCAGCCACATCCGGGTCTGGGCCGCGGAGAGCGGGACGACGTCCGGCCGCGGGCGCGCGACGAGGGGCGTGCGCGCGGGACCGACGTATCCGGCCGCCTCTCCGGCCGCGTCGCCACCCGCGTCGCCGCCCGCGGCGATCCACCCGCTCAGCGCCGCGACCGTCGGGGCCTCGAACACGGCGCGCAGCGGCAGCTCGACGCCGAGCGCCGCGCGCAGCCGGCTGACGAGGCGCGTGGCGAGCAGCGAGTGCCCGCCGAGGTCGAAGAAGCCGTCGTCGATCCCGACCGCGTCGAGGCCGAGCACCTGCGCGAAGGCCTGCGCCACGGCCGCCTCGCGCGCGGTGCGCGGCCCGCGCCGACCCGTGCCCGCCCAGTCCGGTTCGGGGAGGCGTCCTGTGTCGAGCTTCCCGTTGGCGGAGACCGGCAGGGCGGGCAGGGCGAGGATGCGGGCGGGGCGCAGCGCGTCGGGCAGCGTGTCGGCCAGGGCCCGCTGCAGCGCGGGCTCGTCGAGCGCGCCGCCGGCCGCCGGCACCGCGTAGCCCACCAGCCGCAGCCCCCCGTCCGGACCGGGACGGGCGACCACCGCCGCCTCGGCCACACCCGGCAGCGCCCGCAGCGCGGCGGCCGCCTCGCCCGGCTCCACGCGCTGGCCGCGGATCTTGACCTGATCGTCCGCCCGCCCGCGGTAGTCGAGCTGCCCGTCCGCCCGCCACGCCGCCCGGTCGCCGGTGCGGTACAGCCGCGCCCCGGCCG
>NZ_FNWP01000019.1:0-139644 GCF_900108435.1 Methylobacterium sp. 275MFSha3.1
GCGCTCGCTGTCGTGCCCCCCAGCCTGACGCATCAGGCGGCGCCACGTGAACAGCTGCGAGGCGCTCAGTCCATGTCGGCGTGCCACCGCGCTGATCGAGATGCCCGGCCCATCGCTCTCGGCGACGATGGCGGCCTTCTCCTCATTCGACCACGTCCGGCGCCGGCCGGCCCCGGTGAACAGCTCCAGGCGCCGGATCGGCTCCGACATAGCCATACGCCCTGACATCGACATGTGACGGAGCTCCCAATCCGCTCCGTATGTCGCCTTCACACCGCCTGCCGGAAGGTGCCGCCCAGACGACGCTTACTATCGGCTCGGCTCACACGCTGGTGAGATCGGACGCTCCCCCGCCCCGTGAGCAGATCGAGGCGGGGCCGAGCGGCGATCAGCAATCCAGTGGGGCGTTCACGTAAGCTCTGAGTTGCCGCTACTTTACTAACGTCGCCAGCCTTGTGCAGTTTGCCGACCTCGATTGCGCCGAGGACCATTCTGCACAAAATTCTCGACGGTGCGGAATTCTGAAGCTCTATCGCGCACCACCGCTGGAAAATCATAATACGTCACATCAAAATTTGATTCATGCCATTTGGTCTCCAAATAATCTCGGAATTCCTCCGATTTTCGAAGTCGGTCGGCTATCTCGAACGATGATGCGTTTGTAAAAATTACCCCCCGAGGCGAAGTGTCGAAAATTGGCGTATCGATAGACACCGCGTCCATAAAAGAGAATGAACCCGCCCAAAAACGTATGTGGTAAAGCCCGATTGAAGTTGCGCGAAAATAATATTGCAACGGATCAACATCTTCTGCGACAGGCAATTCGCGATAATGTGCGTGAGGGGTCTCAATCAACCTCTTCTTTGCAAGCCGACGGAGAGCATGCGCGATCTGATCGTCATTGAAACCAAGCCTAGTTAGTTCTTTTTGTATTGCGGCCCCGCCCACAAATCCGTCATTGTCTTTCACACCAAGAGGCGATGAAATGTAGGCAATCAAAAGACAACAGATAAAATGCTCGCGAGGATCAGCGGTGCTAATATCAAATATGTTGCAGCCAACTAACGAGGAAAGTGGGTTATAGTATGAGTACTCTCCCAACAGGGCATGTTTCGTAAATTCATGCAAAGGAACTTGATAATCGCCTTTCTCGCGCTCGATAGTTACGATGCGTTCACATTCAACATTCGGGCTACCGCAAAATCCACTAATTAACTCAATTACTAGTCGAGTATTTCCGCCGGTGATATTACTAAGAAAAGTTCTTATCTGCGCGTTGCTTCTCACTGAACGAAGAGTTGCCTGCAGGAAGTAAACTATGCTCTTTATATTTAGTTGAATTCCCTCTAGGGCGTGAGGCGCCGCCTCACCTTCGGCAACGCGGACAGCGAAGGCAATGCGCTTACGTAGCACCTCATCCGCCGGCGGCGGTGAGATAGTTAGAATGCGATTTTGATACCCTGAAAGCGCGCCGGTGAGCTTGGACTCAAAAAAGGTACTAGGTCGCAAGGCGATGAACACTAGGAACCTTCTAAGCGACGCCAATTCCTGTGCTATTAGAAATGCATCTTGCTGAACCTTAAATTCGCGCTGATCAGCATTGTCTATAACGAGAATTATTTGCTTGCCCATCGATGCTGAGAGATAGACGAGCGCACGTTTCATGTGTTCGTCTGAACGAGAAGTTCTCTCAGTCAAATATTCGATCCGCGATTTTTCATAAGCTATAGGGTCTATAGTTTTCAAACGCCCGTGAATGCCGCCCTCAAACGATTTCAGGTCATCTGAATATATAGCTTCAATCAAGGCTGCGCTGTTTATATCCACATTGTATCGACGGCGTAGCGCGTCAGGTATCGCTGACACCACGAACTCACCGACGCTTGCCGAAAGTGTCGCCTCAACACCAAGGTTGAGGTGTATATAGTAGGTTTTTGCTTTATCAGTTTGATCAAGTTGTTCGAATAAGTTTTCGAAGAATGACGTCTTTCCTACCCCGACGTCACCTATGACGACAACCGGTCTTGATCCAGCGATGAGCGTTGCATCGCCGTCCTCAACAAGGATTTTACCACCGCTCACATGTGTTTGAAGTGAGGCGGGCGCGCTCCCGCTCTCGCTATTTCTGCGATAGCGAGAGGATATAATCTTTTTGCTCAAAAGCAGATGTCGATTATTTGCCTCGAGCGGCACATAACAGTCTCGATAGAAAGCACTTTTGACGGCCGGATTGTCCTCAATATGCTCTAGAAGGACGGACGAGAGTGTCCGCAAATTTTCTTGGAAAGGACTTCTATACCTATATGCTTGCGGTTCTCCAATATTAGTCACTGCCTTGGGAGGTATCCGAGGAGTGCGATGCAGGGCCAGTTGTCTTAGCGCTCGATTTTCTTGCACCCCCTCCGGTGACAACAATTTCCAGAGCAGTGGGAAATCATCAACATACGACTTATATCCATTGAACAAATAGCACTCTCCGTCGAGGGGGGACATCCCTGGAATGTAATATTGAAATATTGCAAGCTGCGGTCCGTTGCAAACGATAGCAATTTGCGCGCCGTGGAGCGCGCAGTACTGAAGCACCTGCGTCACGGCGCTAGAAAAATTCGAGCAGGTGTTTACAAGATCCCTGATACTTCTTACTGTTTTTGTCTTACCAGAAGGCGGTATATCGAAGCGAATTGCATCTTTTTTTGCTTCAAGTATCGCTCTTGGCGGCTTGCCAAGTACGTAATCCGCTTTTCCACCCGCTTCATTACGCCGCTCCACTTCCATATAAGGGTGCTGCCACCCGAGGCAGTCTTCGAGCAGGCGATCCACAAACTGGAATCTATTTTGGGCTTCGTTCCAATGCGAGCTATCTTCAGGAAACTCCGCGAGGATCTGCTTCAGCGCTTCCCGGCCGACGGTCATGTCCACAGTGGCTTGCATCTGCTCTACAGCGCTCCCAAATACCCCGTTTTGGTAGTTGCGCCTCCGGGCGAAGAGGTATAACCCTTCTGTCGTTATCAGCGGGGACGCAATGCGTTGCCCGCTGCTCCGCAGACGCTTTGTTCTTAGAAGCCTAAGCTAGCAACCTGATGTAGCATCCTATCGACTTTTGCAACTTCATAGTGAGTTAGCATCGAAGCGCCCACCGAGGATAATGGTGGGCGCTTTTCGTTTTTGGTTTACCGCCAGTCGTTTAGTTAACCTTCATACAGCGCCTCGCCCGTTAGCTTAACGTGCCCCAAATCCCCTGCGCATTGAGTATGCCGACGCGCTGATGGTCAACGACAGCCCGGTGATCGGCGTCGAGCCTGACCGGATCGTGTTCGACCGGTTTTCCGGCTACCGGACGAAGCCTGGGCAGACCTGGGGGCCGCCGGTCTGGGAGTTCGCGGCGCGGGTCAGCCGAAGCGCCTGACGAGTCTCGGCTTTCCGAGCGTCATCCACACCGCTCCACCATGATCTCGCACACCGCGGCCGCCGCCGGTTGAAGGGCGTCCTCGCCTGAGGCTTGTTCCGTATTCGTTCGCGAGCGGAGGGCCACCAGAATGGGGCGCCTGGGGGATGCGGGGCCCGGTCGGGTTTATGTCGACTGCGCGACCTGCAAGCGCTCGGGTCGCCACACTGTCGCAAGCCTGATCGAGCGCTACGGGGCCGACATCTCGACGCTCGACCTGCTCCGGCACCTGACGGCCTCGTGCCGCTACCAGCGCGCGCCCGGGGCGCCGCCTGCGCGGAAGTACGAGCACCTCTGCCTCGCCGCGATCACGCTGCCGCCGGCAGCCAAGCAGATCCCGCCGGTGCCGCCGGGCGTGCCCTACACGGTCGAGATCTGGCGCGAGACCGGCGGCAACGTCGAGCTTCACCTCGCGACCATCTACCCGCTGTCGATGGCCAAGGCGGCGTTCGATGCTGCGTGCCTGGAGTGGCCGACGCACGAGGTCACCCTGAGAGATCGGGCGCGGATCATCGAGAGGCGAGAGCGGCCGCCGCGGAGCGCCATCGGACCCGCGTCCGGCGGATGACGCTGTAAGCCAGTCCCTCGGCCTCCAGTTGCTCCAGCGCGCGGGTCGCCTGCACGGCGCGCTCTCGGCCCGGAATGCCGGCGCGTTCGGCGATCTCGGTGGCTGTGGCCGGCTCAGAGGTGAGGGCAGCCAGGACGCGCGGCCGGATGTCTCGCCGCGGCCGGGCGCCTTGAGGCGATGGGACCTGCAGCATGCCGCCGAACTAACGCGAGTCGCCATCCTCGACCAGCCGGCGACTCGCGGCCAGGCGCCACAGCAAGGCATCCGAGAAGACGAGGTCGCTGATCTGCCACCGTTCGGGCTCGTCGCCGATCGGGTCCACCGCAACGCCAGCGGCCCGCAGCGCCGCGACGGCTTCGAGCACGGGATCGGCGTCATCAGTCATGGTCGCCGGGTAGCGCGAGCGGGAGACGAGGCCATCATACATTTGGTGGACGCGGTCGAGGCGTCGCCGCCCCTCTGCGTCGCCTACCCCTTCAACGGGTGCGCCAGCAGGATCGCGGTCCGGACCATACTGAGCCTGACGCCCCGTCCCTCGCCGTTCTCGTCGATGAAGATGACGCCGGCGGCTCTCGAGTTGGTGGACCCGGCAGGACTCGAACCTGCATCCAGACCGTAATGAGCAATCGGCGCTACCCATTGAGGTTCAGGCCCTGGCGTTCGCTTAGCCGTGTGCTTCGCGCGGTGTTACGGCTCAGACTATCCTCACCGAAGCAAAGCGCCATTTTTTGACCCTGGAACAGGTCACGATCGAGCGAGACTCGTTGCAGTTAGAAAACCTAGAAAAACCTGTCGTTATACTCAAAGTCGAGCTTTTACGAGCCATGATAATTCCCCGACAGGAAAACTCCCCTGAGCGTCATTATTGATCCCCGCTCCTTTAGCGCCAGGCTTGACCTTGTCGATGTCAAACCTTCTTAATGTCCAGCAAGCCTGGACTCCACACCCTCTTGCGACGACGTCCCCAGTCTGATTAGTAAAACTATCCTCGTCGACAGCAAATGCCCCGGGACTTCTAGATTTCCATCTATTGATCGGTCCTATCGTATCCAGTAATTCAACATCTACGTCAGCTTGCTCAGAAGACAGGGTTACTAACCAGCTGGACATTCGGATTCCTCCGGATACATAAAGACGTTGAGTTTGCGACCTAGGTGAAAGTACCTATTTCGTTGAGACAAAATAAGGCTCATCGATCCCTTGCTTGTCTCTAACGAGGAGCGTCAAGCCGCTGAGGTTTGCGCCGATGATTAGAAAATCTTTCTTTTCGCTGATCCACGTCGACGACGCGCGCAGCCCAGCATTCTTTGGTCTCTTCGTTTGCCCGCTTAGATAAGCAGTGCTTGACGTTATTTGTGCCTGCGGCTGAAGAGAGAACCCGAAGATTTTTTCATTCGCCGTCGGCCGGGTCCTATAAGCTCTTATGCTATCCACGATAGCAGTGTCGTAAGTTATATCGAGTTCCACCAGCGTATAACAACCTTGTGTCACAGTGCCTGGTGGGGCTGAGCAACCTTGCTCGTAGACCCCAAGAACTTGCACCCGACTGATTGGCTGCAGATTTGGCCATTCAACGACTGGCATTTTAATAGATGTTGTGGAGTTGCAGATCCTCTTCTCTCTGCAGTTTTCTGCTCGCGTCAATATGTCTTCAACGATATGAGTGTAGACATCCTGGTTCTTGGAGATTTTATCTCTCTGCGTCTGAGAAACTCTTTCGGCGTATTCGGGTCGACTTGCCAGCTCTTGCGTTCTTTGCAGCCGCTCTCGAACTTTTTGCGCATCTTGGTACAACGTGTATAAGCTCGCCATGATTTCATATTGTCGCGTTAAATCGAGCTGGCTTCCCTCCCATCCGTAAGCATTCCATCTTGCCGTCGAGTACGATAGTGGGGCTGCCTTTTCGAAGGTCAGGCCTGCAATATAAGTGCGGACTGCATTAGTCACTGCTTGGATATCTGAATAATCAGTTGCCAGATCTGCTAGTACGCTAATGCCGTCTCCGCCTATCACGAAAACCGAAACTTTAATGGTACTTACCTGGGAAGCCTGGGAAACGAACTTATGGTACGAGGCTTGAGCACCAGCGTCCCAAACTCCGGTACTTCCTCCTTGAAAACTAGCAGCCGCGGTAAGGTTTTCCTTCTCACTCTGGCTTAAGTTGGTCACTGAGAATACGGCAGCAACCTTCGCGATGCGACGTTCCTGCGTCGCTACTTCTTTCCCGCACGCGTCTGCAAACTGCTTCCATTTCTTGCCGGCTATCATCGACTCGGCAAAGGGCTCAAATTTTTCCTCCGTTACTTCTGCTCTGCCGTAGTCGTTAGTCGCGACGACGGCCCAGGTAAGGCTGTCGTTGTCGAAGCTGTATTCTGAGTCGTAGCTAAAACTTCCGCCTCCACCGAAGAGACCATAATGCCCAGACAAAGAAGCAGAAATATTCACGATCGAGAGAAATTGAGCCCTAGACTTGACTACTGTCGCTTGAAAGCTTGCGGACACAGTTCCGCGCTCTATTCGATTTTCGATAAATTTAAGACATCTTCGGAACGTATCGAGTGGCCTGCTTGGGTCAAAGCCTCCTCCAAGGCGCAACACACTCTGTGGATGGTAATCGTACTGCGCAGAATGCGCTGTCTTTGCATTGAATGCTATCAGACTGAAAATGAGAATTGCCAATCTGAGTCGCATCTGCCCCTCCCAGTTAACGAAAACTGGACTCGTCGGACTCGGTCCGTAAAGGGCTTTGCATAAGCAGCACTGCCGATGGCAGTTAATCGTTGCATTTCAGCAACGCTTCGCTGAGCCTGCTAGTCCAAAGCTTTTAGACGGGTCTTTCGTGGGGAGGGCAAAGCTGACCTTAATCCGGCTGCTTGGCAGCCTTTGATCCCTGCACGTATCCGCGTTCTGCGAGCCACTCGGTCGTGGCGTGGCGAATTGCTTCGGGGCGCGAAGGCCTAGGATCGGGCTGATCCGCGATCCAAGCATCCAGCGGGTCAAGGACCGGCGGGAGTAATCTAACGCCGATCAGCTGCCCTTTGCCCGTCGTGACGGGTCGGCCTCGCCTTTTTGTGTTATCCCGAATTGACGACGTCATGACATGATGATAACACAAATTCGGCTCGGCCGGAAGGTGAGATTTCCGGGCCGAGCCTGACCACGCACGTCCTCTGGAGACGATCATGGCTACCCGTCATTCTACAGCACCGGCACGCGCCGGTGAACGCTCTCGCTCGCCCACATCGCTGTATGCGCGCCCCGTACCGGCCCTGGAGCCGGATGAGGCAGCGCCCGGCACAGTCGCGCCTTGGCAGGCCGTTGCGGCCGTCCGGCCCGATACCGCGCACGTCCGCGCGCCGCGCTTCCTCGACCTAGCCGGCGAACTCGCCACTGCCGCCCTCATCATCGCCGGAGGCGTGCTCGCCTACGGCTACCTGCCGATCGCGTGAGGGAGGCCGTCATGAGGAAGCCGAACACCACGAAGGCTGCCCCGGAGGCCGCCGACCTCCGCCAGCGCGCCGCTCGGGCCCGTGACGCCGCCGGCCGCTTCGACAGGCGCACAGGGCCGGTCCAGGCGGCCGAGGTCGCGAACGATCCCGCCCTGGCCGTTACGACCGTGTTCCGGGCGAGCTGGGACGGTCTCAATCATGCTCTGGAAGCCGAGGGCCCCGGCGAACTCGTCGCCGACCTGGAGGGTGCTCTGGGCGCTGCCTACGACCGCTTGCGGGCAGTGCGGCCGACCACGCCCGCGGGGTTCCGTGCCTTGGCCGAGTGCTGGGCCATCGTCTTGAAGGGACATCGTGGGGGCGAGCCGGGCGAGATGGCCAGCGACCACGCCGCGGACTCCCTCATTGCCGGAGCCGGCGCCTGCGTGCCCGCCCAAGTCGTCGACTGGTACGCCCCTCCACCCGGCTTCATGGCCTCGCCCGCGATCGAGCCGTTCAACTTCGCCCGGATTCCCGACGGCATCGCGATAGAGCTGGAGCGCCTGCGCGGCATCGCCATGGCCGAGTTCAACCGGCGCGTCGGGCCCGAGACCTCCGCCGGCGACATCGCGCGCATCAGCCTTGAGCTGCGGCTCGACGTGCTGGCGAACGCTGCGCATCTCGACGACAGCATCCCGGGCCAGCTCGACGTGGCCAGCGCCAGCCTGCTCGAATTGCAGGCGATCCGGGAGAAGATGGCTCTCCTATCGGATGTGGCCTACGGCATGGCCGCACAGGATTGCTGCAAGCTCGATCGCGGCGATCCTGCTGCCAGCCGCTACAATGCGGCCGGCGCGCTGATGCACTGGCTCGCCGACGAGTTCACGACGGTTGAGGATCGGGCCGGAGCCGAGCTGCAGCGCCGTCGGCCCACTGAGTTCTGGGACCGCAGGACGCGCCTCGCGGCCGTGGCAGAGCGCGTCATCCTGAACGGTGACGATGCTGAGACCGCCACCCTCATCCAGGACCTCATGGCCTTCGCGGCCGAGCAAGCTGAGCACTGACATGGCCAACGTCATTCCCTTCCGGCCCCGACGGAAAGCCGTCGCCGCGCCCGACACCCGTGTTCGCATCGAGGGCGCGCTGGCTCTGGCTCTCGACGCGGTCGACCACCTCGTGGCAGCCCTGGACGAGATAGACGGGGATCCGGATCTCGAGGACGGCGGCGACGCGGAGCCGAGCCTGGGCGCGCCCGAGGGGCAGGCCTCGCAGGTGGTGTGGCTGCGGGGTGGAGATCGTGACCTTGAGGGGGTGTGAATCGACCTCGAAGGGACTCACCCCTAAAGCCAGTGATATCAGTGGCTTAGGGTGCGAATCGTGCTTGGAAGGACTCGCCCCTTTTCAGGCATCCACGCCCGCTTTCCGAGGGATTGAGGGCCACCAGGTGCGGGCGTGGAGATCGGCGGGTGGGCCGACGCGCAAAGCTATAGGTTATCGACTTGGCTGTCGCGATTATTCGTCTGTCACCTAACGAACGCAGTTTTGCGCTGGCCGCGGTGGGCTTCCACGCCCGCTCATCGGCCGATCGGGGGCATGCCTAGAGCAGGCGTGGAAGATCAGCATGAAGCCGACGCGGGCGGCTATGACCGAGGCCGCAGCAGTGCACAAGTTAATTGTGCGTCATCTTGCGGCCGAGATTACTCATCCACGCCCGCCCTCGACAGCTTGAGGGGCACATCTGCGGGCGAGCGTGGAGGTCGACCGAAGCCGACCGCACACCGGTACGAGGCTTCCAGGCCACGGCTCTAACATGGATGAGTTTTTCGACGACCGTCCCCGGCATCCACGCCCGCCCCTACCCCTGGGGACGAGCTTGAGACGAGCGTGGACGGCCAGCCGAAGCCGGCGCTGCGATCCTCAGGCTGTCGGAAGCTGGCAGCGAGTCAGCCAATGGGCTGATCCTCACGAACGCCGCTCGCGCATCCGGTGCGGGCAGCAATGCAAAAGCATCCACGCCCGCCCACGACGATCGGGGGTTGAGAAGGGCGGGCGGGCGCGGAGGTCGATCTTGGGTCGACCAGTAGACGATACCGCAGCTCGACCAACCCGTCTGAAACCCGAGCGACAGATCTTGAGGAACGTCGCTCGCGCATTCGGTGCGGGCGGCTGGATCTCGCGGCGAGAGCTCACGACGTGGGCTCTCCCGTCGAACCCTAATAGGTTGTGCAGGGGGAAACGGCGGCAGCTCTCCGAGTTTCGGGCGGCGCCGGACACGGAGGCCCAATCGGACCCGGCTTTGCGATTTTCATAGCCTTTCACGATCCTCGGATCAGAGGATCGGAGAGCACAATGTCGGACGACTTCCACGACGGGAACGACGCGCGGCGGTACCGCGCCAGACTGCGGCGCCAGCGCCGGTACCAGGCCGACTATCGGTCGAAGCTGAAGCAGGTCCGGGCGCCGCAGAAGGCCGACATCGCGGCGGCCTGCTTCGAGGAGCTGCTGGTCATCCTCGGGAAGGACTCCAAGGCCGTTGCCGGCTTCGTCAACGCCGTCCTGCGGCGCTTGTCGGAGCGGTTCGACAAGCAGGAGGTGGCCGATCGGTTCTCCCTGCTGGTCGCCCGGGCCGCCCGGGAGAACTTGGCGCACAGCCAACGTGAATAGACCCACAGCATCTTAGAATTCTGGTTTGCTTTTTACGCGCGCACGTGGCATTTAGAGTGCCGTCAGGGACACGGGATCGGGCAGATGGACCCCTCACAGATCGAAGCTTGGGCCTTCAGCCGTTCGGACGCGGCCGAGCTGACTGGTGTCAGCAGCGCCCAGATCGGCAACTTCGTCAGCAAGTACGATCTCTTCCCGGGACGGCCCAAGGGTCAGGGCTTCCACATCAGCTTTCGCCTCCGTGAGCTGATGAAGCTCGCGGCCGCCCAGGCCATGGTCGACCTAAGTCTGCGGCCGGAACAGGCAGCGGCTGCCCTGCGCGGCATTCAGGGGCCCTACGGAGCGATGCTGCACGACGGCTGGAGCCCGCTGGGTCACGGACCGGGAACGATCCCGTTCACTCGCGATGCCGATGGGCGATGGATCGCTGGGGACAGCCCCGAAAACGTCGCAAGCATCCACATCCGCGCTTGGCCGATCTTCGACGATCTCTGGCCGCGGATCCGAGCCAAGATCCTCGAGGAGGGCAAGGCCGAGCCCGCGCCATACCCCGGCGACGTCGAGGCGGGCATCGCCGCCTTCGAGGCCGAGATCGCGAAGATCCGGGCGCAGCGCTGGGGCAAGGAGGCCTGAGACAGTGTCCCGGCGCGACCTTCAGGATCAGGATCTACCGCCGGGCCCTGGCGCCGTTGGGATGCGCCGCTCGCGCCACAGCGCGCTCCCGCCGACGCTGTCTCCCCGCCTCGTCAGTCGCGAAGCGGCAGCGGCCTACGTCTGTATCTCCCCCACCAAGTTCGACGAGATGGTCCGGGACGGTCGGATGCCGCGAGCGCGGCGGATCGATGCCCGCAAGGTGTGGTGTGTCCGCGAGCTGGACGGTGCCGCAGACAACCTCCCCATCGACGGCCAGGATGCCGCCCAGGATTCAACCTGGGAGGATATCGATGCCCCGTAAGCTGCCGCCCTACGTCGAATGCTGGCGCGACCGGCATGGCAAGGTCCGCGTCTACTTCCGGAAGGACAAGGGCCCTCGCCTGCCCCTCCCCGGCCCCGTCGGCTCGGAAGCGTTCCTGACGGCCTACCAGGAGGCGTTGGCCGGACGGACGCCGAAGGCGCCTCTGAAGCGCTCCGCGGCCGAGCCCGGCACGATCGAGGCGCTGGTCCAATCCTACTACAAGAGCGGCGAGTACGCTGCCCTGCGTGAGACGACAAAGGTCGGTTACCGGCGCCGGATGGAGGCGATCCGGGTCCAGAACGGGCACCGCTCGGTCGCAGGCCTGAATCACGGCCGTATCGTGAAAGCGTTCCTGGACCCGCTGGCTGGCAAGCCCGGCGCGGCGCTCGACACGCTCAAGAAGCTCCGGATCCTGATCCGGCGCGCGATCGTCCTGGGCTGGCTCACCGCCGATCCGTCCGTCGCGATCCGGCGACCGAAGATCGGCGAGGTGCGCTCCTGGACCGACGACGAGATCGCCCAGTTCGAGGCGCACTGGCCTGTCGGCAGCAAGAGGCGGCTGGCCTTCGCCCTGCACCTCTACACGGGCCAGCGCCGGTCGGACGTGCATCGAATGACCTGGGCGGACGTGAAGGGCGATCGCATCCGGGTCGTGCAGCAGAAGACCGGGGCCAAGATCGACGTGCCGCTGCACGCGGATCTCCGCGCTATCCTGGCCGAGACGCCGCGGCAGCACGCGACGATCCTCAACACCGAGTACGGGCGCCCGTTCACGGTGGACGGCTTCTCCGGGTTCATGCGCGACGCCATCACGGCCGCCGGCCTGCCGCTCGACGCGCAGCCGCATGGCCTTCGCAAGGCCGCCGGGCGACGCCTCGCCGAGGCCGGCTGCACCGCCCACGAGATCATGGCCGTGCTCGGCCACAACACCCTCGCCGAGGCCGAACGGTACACGCGCGAAGCGAACCGGGCGGGCCTGTCGACAGGCGCGATCACGAAGCTGGAGGGCTGGAACAGGAACAAGAACGCCCAAACCACCCCGTAGGCGTTTGGGGAAAATCACCGAAACAGGAGTTGTTCGAATGACTTACAGCACCGGCTGGCGCTCCCAAGGGGATGGGAACCCAATGCTCGCCCTTGGGGATAACTAGTTGATTCAGTTCCGAATTTTGTGCCCTTGCGAGTGCCCTCGCGGTAAACCTCGCAAAGTGCCATCGCGAGGGGCCGATGACCGGTCGTACCGACCACCTATTCCGCCGACCGCGCAGTCCGTTCTGGCACGCCCGCTTCCATTTCCCGCGCTCAGTCCAGGCCGAGTTCGGCAAGCGGATGGAGGATGTGAATCTGAAGACTACCGACCGGCGCGAGGCTGAGATTCGCTGCGCCGATCTGCTGCATCGCCACCGTCGCCGGGTGCAGGCGGCCGTGAACAAGCACCGCGGCGACCACATCCGGGTCGAGACGGGCCATAAGATGACGCTGGGCGTCCACGTCCTCGACGATGGGCGAGAGATTGTCGCGACTGCCGACACACTGTTCATTCGCCTGCCGGACGGCACGCGGACCCAGGAGCCGAACGCGACGACCTTCGAACCCTACTACGTATTCGACCCAGACCAGCCGTTCGACACAGTATGGCGTGGCGACCGGCCGAAGGCGGTCCGGCTGAAGAAGGTCCCAGACACCAGCGGCGACATCGTCCACCTCGAACGGTGGATGACCCACAAGAACATCACCGGCTATCTAGAGCGGGAGGCCCGCGCGGTCTGGGATCTGTTCCGGCGGCTCACCGAGAACAAGGCGCTGACCGACTGCGACCGCGATGATGGCCGCCTACTCGCCCGCCACCTGCTCGACGGCGGCAACAAGACCGCGACCGTGACCAAGAAGGTCGGCCACCTGTGCGCGGCCGTGAACCTCGCGATGGCCGAGGGCAAGCTCAAGTTCAACCCCTTCTCAGACGTGGTGCCCAAGATGAACGACTCCGAGCGGCGCGAGCCCCTGACCGACGAGGAAATGGCCAAGATTCAAGCCGGCAAGGATGTGTTCGAGCGGGAAGAGTGGCTTCTGTTTATGCTGTGCGCCACCACCGGCATGCGCCGGGGAGAGGCGTACGAGATCAACGCGGAGAAGGTAGAGGCCGGCATTCGCTACGTGGTCGTCGGGACGAAAAACCAGCAATCTCTCCGTCGCGTACCGTTGCCGAAGGCCGTGATGCCCCTCCTCCCCGCGACGATCCGCGGCCCGCTGTTCGCCAAGGACCTGAAGAACCTGGGCCGCCAGACGCTGCGCCGGATGCGGGCGCTCGGTGTGGACAAGGACATCCACGGGCTGCGCCACCGGGCGAAGGACCGGCTCCGGGCCGCGGGTGTGCCGCTCGATCTCCAGTATGAGATTCTGGGACACGAAGAGAAAACCATCGCGTCGAGCTACGGTCGCGGCTCGCCCCTGCCGACACTGCGGCATAATATCGAGAAGATCGGATTCTAGGTAAGATCGATCGTCATTTTCAACGTACTCGGCGCGCCCGAGCCCAAGCCCGGGTTTGCATCGTCAGCCCCGGCCATGAGGATCCCGAACGCCGCCAGGCTGGGTGACTTCATCGTCTGCGATGTCAGGCGCTTATGCACCAGGTCGAGATTATTGCCGATACCGGTAGGGCTCGAGCCTACGACCTGCCGCTTAGAAGGCAACGGAGATTTGAACCAAAACAGGCAGCATTCCGACAGGTTCGCGATTTGCCCCCACAATGAAAAAGCTAGCTAATTTCGCGTTGTCGGAACGGGCATAATTCGTCGGACGAGCCGTTCGAGATCTAATCGTAGAGCATCCAGTCGCTCCGCACCGAGGTGGCCACCAGGCTGCGTCGCGAATCAGTGTATCCCGCTCCTCCGATTCTTCTATTGCGTCAAGCCGTCAACATGTCCTAGCGAAAATAAGCTCATTTTTTCATCGCCTAACGGGACCGGCCCGCATGGCTGTGAGGCCGGCAAGAGGTCAACGGGCGCAAGCACCCCTGTTTGAAATGGAGGAGCGCGCGTTTGTCCTCGATCCCTGGCGTGCCGATGCACAGGACCGCGCGGGATTCATGCTAGTGCTGCGCCTGTCTCATCAGACGTTCCAAGTTATTGCCAAAGCCTTCACCGTTGAAGACTAAGCTTGTGACAGACCAACGCTCGCCACCATCATCACCGTAGAAATTGTGCGCAGGCCGCTGATCAAGTCGGCTATGTTGAGTACCGAAGCCGCAGCATGATCGAATGGTAAAACGCCTGGACCACCGGGGATTGCGGCCTCTGGCGATCCAAAGGCACGCCTCGAATCGGCCACAGCTTTCCAGGCCGCGGCCTTCATGCTCCTCGTCAAATGTCTTGTACGATCAGTCAGATTTCTCGGATGGACTCTCAAACTGAGACCATTCGCCTACCGAGTTCTCTCAATAATGCTATTTCCAGCACTCCGATCCAATGTGGCAGTACATATTCCCAATCAACTCCTTTGTGTCAGTTGTATGTAGCTCCCCTGCTTCGTTGAAGTTCAAAATAGTTCCGCGCATGTTGATCTCATGACGCATTGGGTCGCCTCCACCGCTCGTTGTCGCCTCTCCCCGGTTTTTGCCACGTATTTGACCGGCGGTTGTCCAGGATCCATCAAGATTGTGGGATACGGTATAACATGTATTACCCGCCATGCCTCCAATGTCGTGATTGAGTTTGACGCTGAAGTAGGCTGACTTTTTTGAACCGATGTATTTTTTATTTAAAAAATCGAGCCACGAATGATTAATGTTGGCCCATGGACAATCATTGTCTCCAGGAAAGACATATGCATTCGCTTCCTGGGTAAGCACAATGCTAAAAAGCGCCGCCAATATAACGGAATAATTCTTCTTCATAGGTATGCCTTTATGTGATGGACTCATCTGAGTCCGCCTATTTCGACGCCGCCACGCTTCGGTTCCAAGTTTTTCCTTTGTGTAGGAGCGTCAAATGAAACTACCGGTCGAGAAGCAGCGGAACTTGATATGGTAGTTGAAGGCCGATTGCTATCCGATGCGGATGGGCTTTGCGGTTGATTGCCGGCATTTTGACCAGGACTGTCTGGTCGAGGGCCAAAGATAACGTCTCGAGCACTAGGTAATTTGGGTACGTATCTTCCCTCATCTCGACTTCGCTCATTAGCGCGGTTTATTTCATTGACTGCTCGTTGCTGGCCACTGCTGTGGGTCGCAGCTCTTTCTTGCCTAATTCTTTGAATCCGATCGGACTCAATCTTTTCCTTCGCCCTCTCATCGCGTAATGCTAGGCCTTCAGTCCGAAACTTATTGTACTGCTCGCCCGACAAACTCCCTCCACGTATTTCGAATTGGCCATTTTCAGATGAGGCAGTCACGTATATCCCAATGATATGCATTCCCTTTCGGACTGCATCTAATCTATCGACCGTTCCTGGAGCGTCCTCTACGGCAAAAGACTCTCGCATTGCGTCCGAGTAACCCTTGCCTTTTGCCAGATACTGATAATCTTTTAGATATACAGCATTGGAATCATTCGTCTCAGCGCGAACATAAAAAACGTGCACGTCTCTCGCCTCCGGTTTAATGCCATTGTCGTTGAGATATGATAGTATAGTATTTTTGATCTGAGCTTCGCGAACAAAATTGGCGACCATATTGATGTTCTCAAAGACATTTTCTATTTTGTCGGCAATGCCATCTGCCCGACCCGAAAGGTCAACCCTAGGAGGGGCGTTTGAAGGTGCTCCAGGAATTTTACTCTGCGCAAAAACAACTCCTGGACATAAGACTAAAATGCCGCTGAATATGTATGAAAAGCCTGATTTACTTAGGTGGCGGATACTTAAGGGGCATGGAGTCGGAGTCCGATTCATGTCCGATTGCCTCTCTACATAACTTTTATTGAAAATACGGGCGATACTCGGAACCTGATTTTAAGCTCGATGAGTAGAATGCTTATTGGTTTTGGTCAAGCTGATTGGAAATTCTGACACAGGCATTCGAGGTAAAATTAAATTTATCCAGGCAGGGTTACACGGTGCGGAGTGTCAGCATGAGCGTCGGCATAGGTGCGATCCTACGAGAGGACGTCTTCATCTGCGGCCACGATGCTGGCCATTCATGAAGGCTAGTGCAGTGACGCAGACGAAGGATTCACGGGCGGGCTGAGGTGTGCGAGTCTGGGCGATGGCTCAGACTGTCTGCGTGCTTCCCGATGCAGCCGACGTGACCCGGCTCGATGCGATCACGCAGGATCGATCGCGTCCACTCAAACACATCCAGCGTGCCCGCATCGTCCTGCTCTCAGCCGAGCGTCTAAGCGTCCAAGATGTGGCCCGGCGGGCGGGTGTCAGCCGCCCGGCCGTGTGGCGCTGGCAGCGGCGCTACGCCGAGGCGGGCGTCGAAGGTCTGCGGCGCGACAAGACGCGTCCGCCCGGGACACCACCCCATTCGACCGAGACGGTGGCCGAGGTGCTGGCGCTGACCTGCTCGGAGCCGCCGGACGAGGTCACCCACTGGACCGGCCGGGCCGTGGCCCGCATGGTCGGGATCTCGTTGCGCGCCGTGCAGCGCAGCTGGGACGCGCACCGCCTCCAACCGCATCGACTGCGCACGTTCAAGCGCTCGCGCGACCCGGCCTTCGCCGCCAAGGTCGAGGACGTGGTCGGCCTCTACCTGGATCCACCTGCCCACGCGGTGGTGCTGTCCATCGACGAGAAGAGCCAGATCCAGGCCCCGGAGCGGACCCGACCGGCCGCTCACCCCCGGCTATCCTGCCGCCCAGACCCATGACTATACCCGTCACGGCACCACGACGCTGTTCGCCGCCCTCGACGTCCTGGCGGGTACCGTGCTCGGCCGCTGCATGCAGCGCCACCGGAACGGTGAGTTCATCCGCTTGCCGGGACGCCGTCGAGGCCGCCGTCCCGCCCGGCAAGGCGATCCGCGCGATCCTCGACAACGTCGCCACCCACAAACATCCGAAGGTGCGCGCCTGGCTCGCCCGGCACCCGCGCTGGACGTTCCACTTCACCCCGACCTCGGCCTCATGGCTCAACGCGGTCGAGGGCTTCTGCTCAGCGCTCACCCGTCGTCGACTGCGGCGAGGCTCCTTCACCGGCGTCGTCGATCTGCAGGCGGCGATCAAACGCTACATCGCCGAACACAACCGGTGCGCCGGGCCTTTCGTCTGGACCAAGCCCGCCACTGACATCATCGCCGCCGTCAGCCAATCCCCTGAACCATCCGTTCAAGTCAGTGCACTAGTCAGTTGCTGATGGATGGCACGGGGAAGGCGGCCAACAGCTCTCGCGACCGCTCGTCCAACCGGGCAGAGAGCTCAGCAGTGCGCCTATCGGTTTCGGCGCGCTTGCGTTCGAAGTCTAGTGTGCGGCGGAGCGACATCTCCATCTCATTCGCCAGCGCTAATTTGGCCGCGAGGTGGGCCATCCGCATCTCGTTTGTGATGCGCGTGTAGTCTTTGCCAGTTTTGGGATTCTTGAACTCAGGTATGTCTGGCTTGTAGCGGGCCATCGCTGTCCTCACGTTGAGTGTCCCTATTTATTGCGTCATATTCTGCGGAACGCAAGCTTGTTTCGATGAGATGTGGATAGTCTGTAATGTACATCAACGACGGAAGATGACAAGTCGCACCCAATTTCCCGCCGAGTAACTTGCTGAGATGTTTATGTGCGGCACCTAAGCGTTGCAATCGCAATGGAATTGGTGCGCATGTCGCGGAAGGGCCGGTTTCCCCCAGTGGCTAGAATAAAACTGGATGCGATGTGTTGTTTTAGCTGTCGGAATAGGGCTGCGGTCCTGCCAGAAATCGCGTTTGCGGCCATGGCAAGTAGTGCTTGCCAAGGTTGGGGCAGCTGGTAGACGAAGAAGGAATACCGCGATTTTGAGAAATTAGCGGGTCTCACCGTCCGGGGGCGAATCTTTCGTCGGGGGAAGCCTAATGACGTCGATCCGCTACATCCGTGAGGGGTTTATCGTTCTGAATAAGTGTTTTCTTGTCCGCACGGCTCGGTTTAACAAACCCGGCTAAAAGCGCGATTTCACTCGCCTAACGAACATATGGCCTTGTGAAACACCAGCTTCGAGCATGTTTGGTGCCTTGCCCTTAGAACACCCGCTCTTGCCATCGATGAGGAACCCTTCGGCTCAGAGTAGTGGCCGTCTGCTCATGAGATTGCGGCCTCTGCGCCCATCAACGAGGCGTTTCGCAGAGTGGGAATTTCGGGATCGAGAGCCATCAACGCTGAAGTGAGGTCCCCAAATCTCTATGGTTTGCTGCTTCCAACCACTCAAACAGCTTAGTCCAGCGGCGCTTCATGTTTCCACCGCGCACAGCAACTCCGACCGCCTTCTTCTGTGCGATAAGCACCACGAGCTTCTTGCCGCGCGTCACGCCCGTGTAGAGAAGGTTGCGCGCCAGCATCGTCCAGTGCTGCATCGCGACCGGAATGACCACGACCGGGTACTCTGAGCCCTGGCTCTTGTGGATCGTCGTGGCGAACGCCGGCACCAGCGTGTCGAGTTCGCCGAACGGGTAGATCACCTCCCGGCCGTCGAAAGTGACGATCACCGCGCCTTCCTCGTCGTCGATGCGCGTGACCATCCCTAGGTCGCCGTTGAACACCTCGCGGTCGTAGTCGTTCTGCGTCTCCATCACCCGGTCGCCCGGCGCGAAACGCCACCCGAAGCGCTCGATCTGCTGCGGCGGGTTTGGATTCAGCACGCGTTGGAGTTCGTGGTTCAGGTTCCGCGCCCCCAGAACTCCGCGGTTCATCGGTGTGAGCACCTGTATGTCGCGGACTGGGTCGAAGCCGAAGCGGCGCGGAACGCGCTTGGTGACCACCTCGATCAGCTTATCGAGGCCTTCCACTGGCTCGGCGATGTCCACGATGTAGAAGTCCGCCTGTTCATCCGGGGCCGGCGGCTCAGGCACCTTGCCGGAGTTGATCCGGTGCGCATTGACGATAATGCGGCTCTCGGCGGCCTGCCGAAACACCTCCGTCAGCCGCGCCACCGGTACGCGTTCGGAGGCGATCACGTCTGCCAGGACCTGCCCCGGTCCGACCGATGGTAGCTGGTCCACGTCACCGACCAGCAGCAGCCCCGCGTGGGCCGGCACCGCCTTGGTCAAGGCGTTCATCAGCGGCACGTCGATCATCGAGCACTCGTCCAGCACGAGCAGGTCGCAGGCCAGCGGGCTTTCCTCGTTGCGGGAGAAACCACCGTGCTTCGGGTCAATCTCCAGAAGGCGGTGGATCGTTTTGGCTTCCAGGCCGGTCTGCTCGTTCATGCGTTTGGCAGCCCGGCCGGTCGGTGCGGCGAGCAACACCCGCACGCCCTTCGCGATCAGGATGCGCAACAACGAATCGAGCGTGCTCGTCTTGCCAACGCCAGGGCCACCCGTGATCACGCAGAGCTTGGAGCCGAGCATCAGCCGCACGGCCTCGACCTGCGAGGGAGACAACGTCTTGCCGGTCTTCTGCTCTACCCAGGGACAAGCTTTGTCGAGGTCGATCTCCGGCCAGGGAGGCGAACCCGCCGCTCGCTCGATCAGCCGCTCGGCGATGGCGCGCTCGGCCGCGTGCAGACCGCGCAGGAACACGCAGGCTTCCCCACCCACAGTGTCGGCGATCACTTCCTCGCCTCGCTCGATCTCCTCCGTCACAGCACGTCGGACGAGGTCAGCATCAACCTCCAGCAGCTTCTGAGCGAGCACAGCGAGGCGTTCCGCCGGGAGGCCGCAATGCCCCTCGTCCATGGCCGTCTGAAGCGCGAAGGAAACACCGGCTCGAAGACGCTGGGGCGCTTCCTTCGCCAGCCCAAGTTTCATCGCGATGGCGTCAGCCGTGCGGAAGCCGATGCCGCGGATGTCGCGCGCGAGCCGATATGGGTCCTCCGTCATGACCTTGATGGCGTCGTGCTGGTAGGTCTTGAAGATGCGAACCGCCCGCGCTGTCCCGACGCCATTGGCGTGTAGGAAGATCATGATTTCACGGACGGCCTTCTGCTCAGCCCAGCCGGAGACGATGCGCTCGGCGCGCTTCGGGCCGATGCCGCCGACCTCCTTCAGCCGCTCAGGTTCCGCCTCGATGATCTCGAAGGTCGCCTCGCCGAACAGGGCTACGATACGCTTGGCCATGGCCGGACCGATGCCGCGCATGTAGCCAGAGGCGAGGTACTTCTCGATGCCCGCAGCACCCGTAGGTGGCGTAGCCTTCAGCGTGTCGGCCTTGAACTGGAGACCGTGCTGGCGATCCGAAAACCAGATGCCCGTCGCGGTGATCCACTCGCCCGCACCGATGGCAGGTGCGTGACCGATCACCGGTACGAGATCGCGCTTGCCGCGGACCTGCACCTTGAGCACGCAAAAGCCGCTCTCGGCGTTGTGAAACGTGACGCGCTCGACCGTGCCGGCGAGAGCCTCGACCGGAGTACCGCTCTCAAGCTGCCGAGGCCGCACCACGTGGTTCATCCATTGCCTCTTTGATCAGGCATAGGACGGCTGAGGGATGTTGGCGACAGCCGCAGTCCGCTCCTGCACGGCATTATAGTTCGTATTTTGTTCTCGCGCCAGCCGCGCTGAGCCTAACAGCGGGGCCGAGCGAAACGGGTGGGCGGCGGCTCCTGCTGGATGATCGGGCTTGAAGCCCTCGATCAGAAGCGCATCCGGAAGACGAACGCTTCATCGGCATCGGCGAAGCGGTAGACGAAGCCGGTTAGACAACCATGGGCGTCGCGGATCGGCTCGATCTCGTGCTCACCCACACAGTGCTCGATTATCCAGAGGCGGCGTTCCGCGCGATCCTGGTAGAATTGCTCCTGACCCAGCGCATCCTCGCAGAGGCTGTCCTGCCTCACACAATACGGAGTGGCGGTGCGTCGAGTTTCGTCCACGAAGCCATGCTTCACTCCGGGCGGCAGCTTCTGATTGAGCTTGGACATGTCGAGCGGTGACCTCATGCGCTTATTTAGCAGCCGCTCGCCCGAAGCCGTGTCCTCCTGAGCAGAGCCGTGTAGCGTTGGCACTCCGCTCAACCCGTTCGGCGAGATCCGCTTCGTCATGCCGCCTTTCGCCGCTGCTCCTCCAGCCTGGACGCTGCTGTCGCCGGATAGCCTGAACCGATTGTTGCCGGTGGAGCCAAATTCGCTGCCGGAAGCGGTCCGTATCGCTGTGGACCAAGAAGCTGGGACACCCGAGCTTAGGTCAGCGCCGCTCCTTGCAACCTTGCGTCTTCTGATTGAGCAGGCCGCAGCCGGAGACGGGCTGAAGCTGACCGCAACCGGCAACCTCTCCCGTGCCGACGTGCGGGTGCTGTTCGACGCGCTATCCTGGCCGGACTACGACAAGGCCAATATCCTGGCGCTGAACAAGGTTCTGAACGAGGCGGATGTCGGACCAGTCGAGATCACACGGCGCGTCGCTCAGGAGGCTAAGCTCCTGGGCCGCCGGCAGGGCCGAATCAGGGCTACCAAGCTTGGAGCGACCCTGGCGCAATCGTCGAACGCTCTCGCCCTATTCCGGCTCCTGTTCACGGTCCTGTTCTGGCGGGTGAACCTGGGCTACTTCGACCGAGTGCCCGTGGAAGGCTGGCCGCAGGATCACATCGGCCTCGTCCTATGGTGCCTGTCAGCGTCGGCGGATCGATGGAGCCGGGCGGTTGATCTCGTCGAGGTCAGCACCGTTCGGGACCCCCGTTTCGGGGCGTACGAATTCGACTTCCGTGGGTTCGCGATGGAGAGCCGGGTGCTCCGCCCGCTGACATGGCTCGGGCTGATGGAAAGCCGGGCCGACGCCGCACACGATAGTCTCGGCATGGTCACGCCCCGGCTGTACCGGAAGACGCCGCTTTTCGACCGGCTGCTGACGTTCGATGTCGATCTGAGAGACGTGCCGGCGGGACGGCACTGAAAACCTGAGCACTATCAGCTTGGCCGTGACGATGTCCGAGTTGGGTGGAAACCGGACCAAGGCTTTTTGTCCAGAAGCGGACGTTCTGCCTCCGACCCAACCTATCCACGCTCCCATCTTCAGGCCTCTGAAGCAGGCCTGCTCTGAACAAGCTTTACCGGGGCCGTGGCGGCATCACGGCTCAGACGACAGCTGTTCCAGGATCCACGCCTGCGCCTCGTCCAGATCGGCAAACAGTGGCGGGAAAAGGGGATCGACCGGACCGAACCCAGCCTCCAGAAACCACTTGCCCGCTGTGTCGTCATGCTGCTCGGAGAGACGGACCAGAACCGCGACGAGATAGCCGTCCGCGAAGACGAGCTGGCTCTCAGTGTCGTCACTGTTCGTGGCGACCTGCACGGGCTGCAGGCGCAGGCTCATGCGGCGGCTTGATCTCCCAGGTGCAGGTAGTCGGGCCGGAACTCCGCTAGTGCTTGCAGGCGCGGCAAGTCGAGGATCCTCAAGCGCCCTCTCCTGAGCTCAATCAAGCCCTTCTGCCTGAGTTCCCGGAGCGTGCGGTTCACATGCACGGACGGGAGGCCGGTGGTGTCGGCCAAGTCCAATTGCGTGACCGGCAGCTCGTAGGTGTCCTCCGAGGCGCACCCGACCACCTCCAGGCGCACGAGCAACTCGCAGAACAGGTGCGCCAGCCGCTCCGGGGCTGAGCGGCGGCCGACATTCACCAGCCACTCGCGCAAAGTCCCCTCGTCCACGAGTTGGGCCTTGCGCAGCGCCCGTGCGATATGCGGATGGTTCGTGAGAAGGTCGGCCATCGTCTCGGGCGCGAGGCGCGCCACGCGGCAGTTGGAGAGCGTGCTGATGGTGTGATCCATCCGGCTCAGCAGGACGACGTCGAGGTCGCACAGGTCGCCCGGTACGAGGTAGGCCATGATCTGACGCGCGCCGTTCGCCCGCAGCTTATGGCGGCAGGCCATGCCTGCCATCACCAAGAACACGCCTTCAGGCTTGTCGCCCTCCCGCACGAGGTCGGTACCGGACGCCACGAGGCGCGTCTCTGCGCTGATCCGCGCCAGGATGGCTCGGTCCATATCCGACAGGGTCGTGAAGCCCTCCAGCTTACGGATTAGGGGATTGGCCGTGGTATCGAGCTTAGGAGGGCGTACCGCGGCCGCCTGTGCGGCTGACGCCACGAGTTCGTTCACGCTGATTACCACGTCTGTGGATAAGGCCGACTTGCTGAGCCAAGCTGTGCCCTGGAAGTCGCTGGCCAGTCGCTCGTCCTGCTGCGAGCCCGAGTGGACGAGGAATGGCACGTCGAGGCGGCGCAGGGTGTGGGCCAGCTCCGTGCAGTGGCCATCCTTCAGGATCACGTCGATGACGGCTATAGTCGGCTTCTCCTGCACGAGCAGGCGCAGCGCTTCAGCGGCCGTGTTCACGGGTCCGAGCACGCGGTAGCCGGCCCGCTCCAGGGCATCGCTCAAGTCCATGCCGATGACGGCATCGCTCTCCGCGAGCAGGACCACAGGCTGTCGATCTATCCGCGGCATGCAGGGCTCCAGCAAGCTGGGCCGTTTCACCTATCCAATCGTGCATGGCTCAGCAACAAGAGCCATAAACACGGCTTAGAACGCTTTTGAAGATGCTGCTGACCTTCAGTGTGGTACCCCACCATCCAAAGTGTCAGATACCCCACCAACTGTACTCCGGTATTGCAATCACCGACGGCACGCCCTTATTGAGATCGTCGCCTGCCGGTTGATCCGGGCGCAGGCGCTTGTGAGACAGCGTGCGCTCTCGCCCCAGCAGGGAGCAGAGCCGTGTCTCCGCCTCAGCAATCCAGCGTCCGCAACCGCCTGCTGAAGGTGATGTCGCCCGACGACTTCGCGCTGCTCCAGCCCCACCTGGAGCCGATCACGACCGCCCTGCGCCAGTCGCTGATCGCGGCCAACACCCCGGTCAAGCAGCTGTTCTTCCCCGAGGTCGGCTTCAGCTCGATCACAACCCAAGGCTCGGATGGCCGGGTTGAGACTGGCCTTATCGGTCGCGAAGGGCTTGTGGGTGCTTGGCCTATCCTGCTGGGCTCCGACCGCACGCCGCACGACCACTTCGTCCAGAGCGCGGGCGAGATGCTGAGCATCACCACGGAGGCGCTGTGTACCGCTATCAGCCGGAGCGCGAGCCTGCACAAGCTGCTCCTGCGCTTCATCCAGGTGCAGATCACGCAGACGTCTCAGACCGCCTACGTGAACGCGAGCCAGACCATCGATGTGCGCCTCGCGCGCTGGTTGCTGATGTGCCACGACCGCGTCGACGGAGATGATCTCCAGATCACCCACGAGTTCCTGTCGCTGATGCTGGGTACGCAGCGCTCCAGCACGACCCTGGCAGTTCAGGCGCTGAAGGCTACCGGCTGATCAAGGCGCGGCGCGGGAAGATCACGATCCTCGACCGCAAAATGATGGCGCAGGTGGCCGATGACGGTTACGGCCTACCGGAGGCCGAATACGCCCGCCTGATTGAGGGCGCGTGATGCCGCGCTTCTTCTTCAACGTCCGGCATCGTCCCGGACCCGAGGGTCTCGCCGTTGACCCGGAAGGCGAGGAGCTGACGGACGTGAACGCCGCACGGGTGCGTGCCCTGTCCCAAGCGCGTGTGATGATCGCACGGGAGCGTCTCACGTTCATCCGTGACTGGATGGCTTGCTCGTTCGAGATCATGGACGAAGCGGGCCAGCACGTGCTCATGGTGCCGTTCAGCGACACCGTACGCGAGAGCGACTCGGACTGAGCGCGATCTGCGCTGTTCCTGCGGGATTTGCGAACAGCAGCTTTGCGGCTCTACTGCCGGAAAGCTAACCGTTTTGAAATCAGACGACCCGGTTCTACGACCGTGTTTCATCCAATGCCGGAAGGCGGACCTTCCGAACTTCTGCAACGGGTGGCGAACGGACCTTGGTCACCGATCCGGAAGCGGACATTCCGCCTTCAACTCTTAGCTGTCGTTCGCCGCTGCATCCGTCCCGCTATCGCGCCGCTGGAGAACCTCTGCGCTACCAGCGTGGCTACCTCAGATACCTCACGCGGCGTCGTCGCTACCGAGATGAAGGTACGTCGGGTCGAACTCCGCCGCCGTTTTAAGCCCTTCCCAGTCGTGAACCGTCAACCGTCTGCTGCGTAGCGAAACAATCCCGGCAGCCTTCAGGTCGCGAAGGGTGCGGTTGACGTGGACTGGCGTGATCCCGAGCGCGTCCGCAAGATCGGGCTGCGTCATCGGCAACAGACAGGTGTGGTCCGAGTAGAGCCCAACCACCTCCAAGCGCGTGATCAACTCGCACAGCAGATGGGCCATGCGGGCGAAGGCTTCGCGCCGACCGACGTTCAGCATCCACTCACGGACGAGTGCCGCGTCGATCAACGTGGAGCGCCAGAACACGGCCTCAAGCCGTGGGTGAGCACGCATCAAATGCCGAATTGCGTCGTGCTGGACGAAGCCAACCCGGCATAGGCCGACCGCGGAGATGCTGTTGTCGAGAACCTTCAGATGCAGGCTCTGGAGGTCAGGTACGTCGCCTGGAACATGGTAGGCCATAACCTGACGCTTGCCCGCCCTGGTCGTCTTATAGGTGCAGACGATGCCTCCCAGGATAGCGAAGCACTGCGAGGGGCGGTCACCCTCGCGCACGATATCCTGGCCAGCCTCGAAGCTGGCGACATGCAGGGGCAGAGCGAGCAGCGCGGCCTTCTCATCCTCGCTCAGGGCGAAGAGATCGATGCTCTCTACCTTGCGGAGGATCAGGTGCGTGTTGGGTCCGTGAAATGGTCCAGTCATCGCGCTCTCACTCCTGTTCGCGAGCGAGAGCGCAACGTCTCCGGCCACTGACCTCGTAGGATCATATGCCAAGACCCGCAATCATCTGCCGCATACCAAGCTCGCCCCAAGTTGTGGAGATGCCGCGCTCCTTCGCGGTTAGCTTCGCCCCCAAACGGGCTTCCGGACCGACACCGCGCCATGACGAACGAGGCGGGACATACCAGCCATGGCGTGGAAAAGTTGATCTACATGTGTGTGTCGCTCGCCACGGCGTGCAAATGTCAATCGTATTGCAGGCTTCGATCAAGGCACGCCCGCACCTGAGAGTTCGCAACTCCCGCCCCACAGAACGGCGGAGGGCTACGTGCCGCGCTTCTTTTTCAACATCTACGACGGCGTCAGCATGCTTGACGATACGGGCACCGAACTTGCCGACTGGCAGGAGGCCCGCATCCAAGCCATTGAGTTAGCGGGCGCGGTCATCAAGGACGAAGCCAAGCACATTGCGCTAGGCGAGGATTGGCGCATTGAGATGACGGACGAGCGGAAGCTCGTGCTGTTTCGCTTCGATTTTATCACCCTGGAAGCTCCAGCATTGTCGAGCCATCGAGGTAAGGAAGGCGCGTCGTAGTCTGAGACGCCACTGTCGGGCTTCCTCACTCCGCTCGTCCCGGTCGTGGGTCTCAGCCTCGCCGGGCGGCCTGCAAGCGGACGCTCCCAGCTTCCGCACAGGGTCGTGAGCAGCCCTCACACGGTCAAGCTCATTGTCCTCCGACCGTTAAACGCAGTGCCGTGGCCTTCGGATGGGGAACGCTCTCGTAACAGGCGCGTGGCTTCAACGTGGACCATCCACGCGCCCGACCGCGTCCGGATGAACTCCGACCCACGCTCGATCATGACGCGTTCGATCACCTCAGCGCGCACGGCTGGGTAGTAGGCATCGTGCAGTGCCCAAGAGCGTCGGTAGGCAACCTCTTGGCGGTAGAGCGCCAGCAGATTCAATAGCGGCAGTTGCGCCTCTCGCCGCAGCGCGTTCCGGCGCAGGATAGCGGCGAGGATGGCCACCTTGTCGATCTTCAGCGGCTCCAGCGCTGGCATCCGCATGTCTCCGGAGTGGCCGCCTCGCAGATGAGCGATCACGGCCGTGCGGCGGCCTTCCTGACGGTCCGCAGCCGCAACAGGAACCCGAACGCAGCCTCGGCCACGAGCAGATCTCTTTGCGCCAGGGCTCGACGCCCTTCATCGGCTTCGAGCCACGGTGACAATGCACGACGCATCGCGTTCCGCGCCAGCATCAGCAGGTCTAGCGCGCTTGAAGCCGACTGCCCGTCGTCTGGAACGCCCCAGCGCGCGGAAGTCCGCCAGACCTCCCTTTCAAGGGCCTCGATCAGCGCCGTCGCTTCGGCGAGGTCGAGCCGCAGGCTATCCACATCGGCCTGCAACTCTTCGCAGCGCTCTCGAATCGGGGCAGGAGCGTCGCTCAAGCCACGCATGGTCAGTCCACCTCAACGGTCCGGGACGAGGAAGGCGGCAATCGTGTTGCCGTAACCGACCATGTGGCCGTTCGGCAGGCGCGTGGTGTTCGACGGGATGTCGTAGACGGCCACGATGTGGCCCAGACGATTGCGTGCCACGATCGCGTTCGACAGGGCCTTGTCGTCGAGATGGCCGAGCAGGTGGCCGTTCCGATCTCGGATCTCCTGCATCACGCCGCCTCCTTCAGCAGATCGGCCAGGAACGGATCAGCCTCACCCTCTTCGCCGATCCAGACGCCAAGAAGGTTCAGGAGGGCACTGCCGCTGATAGTCGGAGGAACGCCAATTGGGCTGAGTACACCGTAGGTGGAAAGCTTGGCGCGGATGCGCTCGGCCAAGTCCGGATCGAGGTCGCTGTTCTTCGGCCCACGCAGGTCCTCGATCAAGAAATGGTCGCCGCTCAAGCGGCGGAGTTCGACCACCGCCGGACCACCGTTACCTGTCCACTCCACGTAGCAGCGCAGGCCAGCCGCAAGGTGGCCAACGCGATCCGCGCCGCAGTTGTGGAAGCGTCGTCCGAGACAAACCAAATCAGTCCCGTTCAGGACACGCAAGTCGGGATCGTTCGCCGGAATAGGCGGCGCGTACGGCACTCGGGTGGCACGCCGTAGCCAACGCTCAATCCAAGCCGCCATGTCCTTGTCAGACGGTCGGAGGCCGTCGAGAGAGCGGTGCAGCGCCTCGTCGTTTGCCTGCGGGACCAGCGCACGGATCAGTGCGAGCGCCGCGTGCATGGTTTCCACATGTCCGACGTTGCGGACCCGCACGAGCACGTTCCGGTGGAGCAGTACGGGGTCAAGACGAGCGGCAACCTCGATCATGTCGGCGGTGACGCGGCCGGGCGACTGACGCAACAGCTTCGCTCGGACGCGCTGCCCCGGATCGGCGTAGAGGCCATGGGCGAGACGGTAGACTCCGCGGGGAAGAGGATCGGCACCGATTCGAGCGAGCAGACCGAGGTACCCGTCAGGCACGCTGCCGTAGATGGCCTGGACGATCTCACGACTACGCAGGCTCAGTAGCGCGCGAGCGGCCTGAGCCCAGACGTCGAGATCAGGATAGCAGAGTGCCGGCGCGAAGGGTCGCAACCGGGAGACCACCTCGGTGATGCCGTCGAGCTTGATCTCGGCCAGGGCACCGAAGATGGGAGCGCGACGAAGGTTGGAGGCGTAGAAGACCCGGTTGAGAAACCCCGGACAGGCGGCATCGAGCAGGCAGGCGGTCTCAAGAGTTGAGCCGTCGAACGGGCGGGGGCGACGAAGCTGGCGAGCGGTATCCGGCATCGACCCTCCTGAGCATGGCAGAGTCGAATAGAATCGCATATCTATGCGCGCTGCGCATCTTTATTGTCTTGGAAAGGTTAAAATGCGAGTTTATAGGACCGCATAGCAGCACTTTTATATCTAGTCGCACGCCGATGTCAGTGGTCGCTTTCTCCAAGCTTAAGTTGCAGAGAGGCTGAACCAATTGATGATCCCGACGGCCGGATGGTACGATTTCGCCTTCCGCAGCCCATTGAACCAAACGTGGATATGCCACCCGCAGCCATACGCAACGCCAGGATGTCGACCCAGTGATTCTCACCTAGTCCACCATGACCGACGAACCTTCGCGAGCGACGTCGGCGTAGAATGGCTCGCACATCGCGAGGTCAAACTCCCGGTGACACCGGGCTAGACACTGATGGTGGGGGTGCCTGCCACAGCTGCGCAGCGATCTTGAACAGAGATGCGCCACGGGCCGTGATCGTATCCTCGTCCCACTCCGCGTAATCATGCAGGTCTCGATTCAGCACCAAGGCCGATTGCGCCCGGATCGCCGGCATCTTCACCGAGAACGCGCCGTTCGAGACGGCGGCATTCAGAGCGTGCGTGAGCAGCGTCAGATTACCCAGCGTGTGAACCTTACCTTCGCGCGCAGCCTGCCGCGAAAGAAACTCAGCACTCGGCGCGGCCTCGTCCTCGTGACCGAAGCCTGAGATCGGCCAGTGCGTCCGCCACTTTTGAGGCATGATGTGCTCGAGAGTGAGATCCGTCTTAATCTCCACGATCTCTGATGCGCTCGCGCGCTTGCGCTCCTCGAGCCGCTCGAACAGGTGACGCAGCCTACCTTGACGCGCCGGCTTGTACTGGGTGCGGGAACGCCACGCATCACCGAACTCAGCGTCATCGGGCCAGCGGACCGTATCTAGGGTCCCCGCGGCCACACCGTCCCGCAACGTGCCTAGCAGAGCTTGGCGTTCCACCGATCGCAGGCGCGAGATGAGGTCGGTGAAGACCTTGTTGTAGCCCGCCGTCGTCAGCCCGCAGATGTCGCGGCGGACGATGAACGACTCGATGATGGCGAGGGCCGCACCCAGTTCGGTGGGATCGTCGATCGTCGTGCCCAGGTAGAGGACCAGCGGCGTTGCGGTCGAGACGTCGAAGGCGCGCGAGAACCGGCCGAAGCGGCCGAGAACATCGTTCTTGCCGCCCCCGGACAGCCGGCGAAAGACGGTCGCGCTCGCGGCGATCGCCTTCAGTTCCGCCTCGACGTCGCCACCGAACGGCTTCCCGTCGACAATCCAGCGTCGGTAGCTGTCGAACAGCGTCTCTACGGACACCAGTTCGGCCTTCATCATCGCCAGGTGATCGGACAGGAGCCAGTCCAGCCGCGGACGGGTCAGGCGGCCACGGGTATCACCCTCCCGCCAGAACCAAGCGTCGAGGGGCAACCAGTACCCCCGATACAGCTGATCAATGGCGAGATCGCCCGCGACCATCCCGAGGCCGGTCGCCCGCTGGAAGATGAAGTTGCGCATCAGGTCGCCGGCTGTGAGATCGACGCCGCGGCTGTTCAGGGTCTCGAAGATCGTCTGCGGGTCGTCGCCGCCTTCCAACTCGATAGAGACGACTGCGAGGCCCGTCTTCAGCGCCTCGAACAGCTTCTCCAGCCTGAACGGATCGTAGGCCCCATCGGGACAGATGTGCGCTTCGATGCGCTGCGCGAAGTAAGCATGCGCGGCCGTCGCCGGGCGGACGACACCGTCGCCGTCAGCGTCGATCCCCTCCAGCCCGGGCACCACAGCAGTCGGATCGACGACCCGCGTGAACGCGCGGCGATCGGCGAGCGACGGCCAGAGCTTGAACCGCTCAATCGCCGGATCCTCCATCACGCCGTCGTTGATGAGGTGCTTCGCGCTCTCGGCCGCGTACTCTGGGGAGTACTTGGCGGCGACGTCGCGGAGGGCAACCATCAGGAGCTGGAATGTCGTCAGCCTCTGTTGGCCGTCGATGACTTCGAACGCCTGAACCTGTTTGCCGAAGGTCTTCACCTGCGCGATCACGATCGCGCCCATGAAATGGGGTGCGACCGCCCCGCCGCCGACTTCCAGCCGGCCTGCCTCACGGGCGATATCCTGCCACAGCAGCTCAAGCTGCGGCGTGACCTTCCACGCGTACTGCCGTTGATAGAGCGGGATCAGGTAGCGCCGCTTGCCGTCGAACAGGTCGATGATCGTGCGTGTGAACGGCTTCATTCCATCCCCTCGCGCGGCCGTGATCGTTCTCCACATCGAAGGGGCACCGGTCCGCGCCCTTAGACGATAGAAGAGGAGCGTGAGCCGCGCCAACAGCCATCTGTACAGCTAGACCAAGACAATCCTTGGTGTTGCGTCTCTGCAACCTCACGGCATGCATGCGCTCGATATTCCTGCGGATCATACCTGAGGAACTACGGCTTTTCGTGCGACGGAGCGGTACAAGGTGCGCAACCTCACCGTGATCCGTACGCAGGCTTAGCCCCGCGCCCAGTAGACTGAGCCGGTGGGCGCAATACCCCCGAAATTCTCGTCATTCTGGCACATGCGCCTCGTCTGATGTGGCTCCGACGGCGAGATTTTGCCCGAGCCGACAAATCGGTCCGCTGAGACTGACGCGGGCGATACTTTCTCGCTGCAATTATCTTGACCAACGCCCGCAGCGCTGGCCGCCCGTTTACGTAAGCGCGACATTCCCGCCGAGCGTGTCTTTTGCAACCTTGAATAGGAGATGGGAACCGGCGACACAGCTCAAAACGTGGCTTTAAGGTCTGAACATGGCCCGGGGCGGAATGCGTGGGTTACTGCTGCTGACAGCCTTCGCGGCCCTGGCTTGCCCAGCGTCTGCTCAGGTCACCCCACTCGACATCTTTGGCGGCCTTCTTGGCGCGGCTCAGGCACAGGCAGCGCGCGATGCTTGGACTCGACTGCCGAACGCCGATCGATCCTGTCTCGATCGGGCTCTCGCGCGGCGCAACGCTGATATCGCCAGCCTGATCCAGCGCGGGATCGGACCTGATGACGGTCGGCTTAGCGGGTACTTCGCGGAGTGTCGGCGCTTCACGGAGCCGAACTTGCGGCGCGGTTTCGGCTGTAACATCTCAGACGACAACGGCTGGTCGATCACAACGACCTGCAATCAGTCGTTCGCTTATCGCGATGGCAACGGCCGCGTCCAGCCTGTCGAGCCGCGTGAGGCGATCGAGCTGCACTTCTCGGGCACACGGATCATCGTCGCGGAGATCGAGACCAGTGAAGCGCGCGAGTTGCGTCAGGCGCGGGCCGAAGCGCAGGGGCGTGCCGAGCAACTCCAGGTGCTCAAAGGAACGCTGGCGAACTATGGGCGCGATCCATCCCCGGTCATCCGAGCCGAAATTTCTCGGATCCAGAACCGGATTGATCAGCAGCTTACGGCGCGGACCGGCCCGTCAGCGCCCGACACCGAGGCGATCGCCCGTGAGATCGGCGGGCTGAGCGCGCTGTCTCAGGCGGAGACCGTGCGCATGGCCGCGCTGGACCGAATGAGCAGCCTACGTGCCCAGGCCGAGGCGCGAACAAAATCCGACGCGCCAGAGAATCTCCGGAAGCGCTTGGCCGATTTGCGGAAGGAGGCTGTGGCGCTGTCGGAGCCGCCGCGTCCCGCACCGTCGCCGAAGGCCACGACACAGGCACGCGACCTCGGGCCTTCTTTTGATTGTGAGAAGGCGAACACGCCGCTGCCAGTGCTCATCTGTGAGGATGCCGGGTTAAGGCGCGTCGATCTGGAAATGGCGCGCGCGTTCTACGCGCTGCGACACCTCAAATCCGATGCCGGCGCGGAGCTTAAGGCCGAGTCCAACGAGCTCGTGAAGCGCACGCTCGATGCCTGCCGCATTCCCGAGACCGGTAAGATCACGGCGGCGCTGCGGGCCAGAGCCGTTCCCTGCATCGCCGCCACCTATCAGCGTCAGAAGGACACCTGGTCGGCGCGCGTTAGCCGCGAAGGTCCGCCTTCTGCCCGGCAGGAGCTCGATCGACCGATTGAGGAGCACATCCGCCTGCAGGAGGCTCTACGCAGTGCAGGCTACCTCTCGGCCGATGCGACCGCCGACGGCGTCTATGGTGGGGTGACCCGCAAGGCAATCGTGGCTCTGGCGCAGGCAGATGGTCTGCCGGGCGACGGCTTCCTCGGCAATGGACTCGCCGCCAGGCTCGGCCGCGGCTCGTCGTCGACGCCAAGCGTTGCCTTCGTCACGGATCCAAGCTTGCCTGCGCGCATCGACGCTCTGGCGCGGCGATACGACGGCTACCTCGCAGATCTCGGTGTCGAGGAGCGAGAACGGGCTGCCAGGCTTCAGGCGCAGCATCAGCTGGACGACCAGCGCAAGCGCGTTCAGGCCCTCCTGAGCGGTCCCGTGCCGGAGGATCTTCGCCCCGAACTCGCTGTCCTGCTGCAGCAGTCTGATAGCGCTGCGCCGCGCGACCTGCCGAAGATCGCCGAGGCGATTCAACAGCGCTTCTCGCAGATCGAGCCGCGCGTTCGTGAGGCCGAGGCGGTCCAGCGCGCCGTGACCGACAAGAACCGCTTCCTCGTGGACGGTGACGCCGGCGATCTGCTGCTGCTCTACAACAGCTCGCCGCGTGCGGTCGCAGTGGTGCGGGGCCTCGACGGCAACCTTGTCTTCGATCCTGAGCGCACGGTGGCCTGCACTGTGCCGGATGCGCCGACCGATCGTATCGCCTTGGAGCAACTAGTCGCGAAGGCGCGCAGCCTCGGTGCGCCGGTCAAGGAGGCGCTCCCCTCGTGCACCACAGCGCAGCAGCAGAGCGCCGATCTCATCGTGTTCGAGCGGGGGGCCTTGCGTGCGCAGGCTGGTCTGTTCGGCACCATCGCGTCGGCCGTCGACACGGGCGTGTTCACGCTCGGCGGCACGGTGCCAAAGGCAGATATCGAGGCCGCACGGCAAGCGGAGGGCATCCGCGCGGCCGAAGCCGAGAGCGAAGTTGCGCGCGGAACGTCGGACGGTCTGGCCGTGATCGCCTTCGGCACCGGCTCTCGCACGATCTGCAGGATAGCTGCTGGCGACAAGGCTCTGCATGATCAGCTGCTACAGCCCTATGAGCTGCTGCTGAAGGCCGAGCTGCGCGGCGCGACGACGGTGGTGACCGCAAGTGCCGATGGAGCATTCCTGTCGATCAAGCGCGGGCAATGCGGAGCAGCCTACGGATCAGCCAAAGATCTGGTCCCGCTGGTAAAGGGCCTGACGCGGGACGGCGTCACCTTCCGCTATCTCCCGATCTGGATTGCGCCCGAAACGGTCACCAAGGCGCAGGCGGCTCTGGCGGAGCAAGCTGCCGCCAAACAGCGTGAGCGTGAGCAGGATGAACTCCGGCGCGGGCGCGATGAGGCTGAGCGCAGCCGAGCGGCGCTCATCGAGCGGCTCAAGCATGATCAGGCCGAGGCGGACGTCACGCTCAGAGGTGGCATTCCGCAGGATCTTCAGACTTTCCTCAGCGGCTTCGCCGCCGAGGTCGCCGCGATCGCGCCTGAGACGCCCGATGCTCGGCTCAAGGAACTCGCCGACGCCTACGCGGCCAAGCGGGCCCGCATCGACGAGGCCGCACGGCTCGCCCGGGCCGTCACGGCCAGAAGCCGCTTCCTCATGGACGGCGACCGCGGCGATCTCATCATCCTGTACAACGACAGTGGGAAAGCCCCCTCTGTTGTCCGCAATCTCCGTGGCGAGCTGGTCTTCGAGGACGGGCGGGCGGCGGCTTGCCTGTACCATGCCCCCCTGTCCGACGTGTTCCTGAACCGTCAGATCCGCGACCGCAGCGCGGCTCTCGGAGCCAAACTCGATCTGCCGCTCTCGGCGTGCGGAGCGAACGACCTTGCCAAACAGGATCTGATCTTCGCAGAGCGCGAGCGCTTGCTGCGCGGGCCCGTCGACCGGGTGATCGGCCTCGTTGATGCCGTCAACGGAAACCTGTTTGCACGGCTTGATATCGTGGAGGCGAGCGCTCTAGCAGCTGCCAAGCAGGCCGAGGCTGCCAAGGCGAATGAGGTCGAAGCGCGTGTTCATGGCGGGACAAGCGCCGGCTTCGGCATCGTCGTCGTGCCGAACGCATCCAGCGTCGTATGTAGGGTCACGCCGAATGACGCTGAGGCTCACGCAGCGATCCTCACACGCCTCAACGATCGGATCGGCGACGAGCTGCCCGGTACGCCGGTGGTCACGTCGACTTCAGCCGACGGCGCGTTCATCGCGGTGAAGCGTGGCGAGTGTGGCGCAGTCTACGCTGCCTCTGCGGATCTCGCGGTGCTGGACGAGGCGATGAACCGGGACGGTATCAATCACCGCTACCTGCCGCTCTGGATCGAGCCAGCCGAGGTGGCCCAGACACGGGACACGATCGAGCAGGACAAGACGCGGAGTTCCGAACAGCAGTTCCAGCGCCAGCGTGAGCTCGAAGAGCGCAAGAAGCTCGAGCAAGCCAAGGCGAACGAGGCCGGAGTCCGTCGTGCTGCGCAGGAGCAGGCTCTGCGCGCTCAATATGGCGAACGGGCACGTTTCTTCGAGCAGGCATTCGGCGATGAGGCGCGTGCCTTCGCGACCGGCGTCCAGCCTGCGACTTTCATGGAACGGTATCCCAAGCTTGCCAGGCACTATCAGTCTCAGCGTGACGATCGCTGGGAATTCATGTCGGTCGAGACGCATATCCTCGACTATGGCACGGCCCTCTACAAGGACCGCCCGCTAGAGACGGCGCTTACAACCACTCGGATCAAGATGCGAAATCGTATCAAGGGCGAATACCAGGACATATGCTATGTGATCGGTTTCGTGAACGACGCTGAATTCAGTGTTGTCCGCGATCCGTTTGGTGAAACCTGCGAAGAAGCCGGATCGAAGCTCGTCCGCTACAAGCAGGGCGAACGCTTTAGCAGCCGCTGGATCGTGCCGTGAGCGCCGCGATGACCGGATCTGCCGTGGAATCGAACATGCTCGAAGGCGTCCAGATCACGTGCTCTGCCACAGAGCACGTCAGCCTCGCCTACCACGAGAACGCAGTCCCGGTTGTCCGGGAGCTTGTGGTCGCGAACGCTTCTGAGAGCGATCTCATCGACGTCACGCTGCGCATCGAGAGCCGACCAGCGGTCGTGCAATCAGCAACGCTGCGCATCGATCGGATCCCGGCCGGGTCGGACCATCACATTGAGACGCCAGACCTCCGCCTCGATGCCGCGCTGCTTGCAGGGTTCACCGAGGCCAGTCGCCTGGAACTGACGGCGATCCTGGAAGATGCGAGCGGTGAGCGAGCCAGGCTCGTCGAAGAGCTGCGCCTGTTGCCGCCCTCGCACTGGGGCGGCGGCCGCAGTGCGCCGGAGCTACTCGCCGCGTTCGTCCGGCCCAACGACCCGACGGTTGACGTCATCCTACGCGATGCCGCGACCAAGCTCGGCGATGCTGGACGTGAGACGGGTCTGAACGGCTACACGACCGGCAAGAAGTCCCGCGCCTGGGAGTTGGCTGAGGCGATCTGGGCAGCGCTCGCGGACCGGCGGATTGCCTACGTTCTGCCGCCCGCGAGCTTCGAGCGTGCCGGACAGAAGGTCCGCGGCCCGAATGACATTTTGGAGCGCAAAGTCGGCACCTGCCTCGATCTCTCGCTGCTCTACGCGGCCTGCCTCGAACAGGCCGGGCTCAACCCGGTACTGGTCCTCACCGCCGGCCATGCCCTCGTCGGCGTCTGGCTCCAGGACGAGGATTTCACCACCGCCGCTGTCGACGACATGCAGCTCCTGCGCAAGCGGCGCGATCTGCAGGATCTGATCCTCGTCGAGACGACCCTGCTGACCCACAATCCGCCGGCCACGTTCAAGGTCGCCGCGGCGCACGGCAGTGTTCAGGTCGAGGATGAAGCACCTGCGGCGCTCGAGGTCGCCATCGACATTAAGCGCTGCCGTCGGCGTGGTATCCGTCCGATGGATCTGGGCGGCACCAAGCCGACCGGTGTTGCGCCCTCTCCAACACAGCCGATCAACCAACCGATCGGAGCGCCGCCGCCTTTCGACGACGAACCACGAGCGCCGGTCGACGAGGTTCCCGAGACCGCGGTCGGACGCGTAGAGCGCTGGAAGCGCAAGCTCCTCGATCTGACGCTGCGCAACAAGCTCCTGAACTTCAAGCCGGGGAAAGGCTCCGTCGTCCTCGAGTGCGTCTCGCCGGGGGCGTTGGAAGATGGCCTCGCGGCGGGCACCGAGTTTCGGCTCAAGCCGCTCTCCGATGTGCTGAGCGGATCCGACGAGCGCAGCGCGGATCTCTACTCCCGTCGTCACCACGACGATGGCCGCCGCAGCTATCTTGAGGCGGCCCTCGCTCGGAAGGAGATCTACACGACCTCGACTGAGGCAGATCTCGATCGACGCCTCCTCGACCTCTACCGGCTAGCCCGCAACGGCTTCGAGGAGGGTGGTGCCAACATCCTCTATCTCGCCGTCGGCTTCCTATCATGGACTAAGAAGGAGGGCGAAGCCGCCTATCGCGCGCCGCTGCTCCTCGTTCCCGTCGCCCTCAAGCGGTCGAGCGTCCGGGCCGGTTTCAAACTCGCTCTCCACGACGACGAGGTACGAATCAACCCAACCCTGCTGGAGATGCTGCGCGAGGATTTCAAACTCCGCATGCCGGAATTGGAAGGAGATCTCCCCCGGGACGAATCCGGGTACGACGTCGACGGCATTTTCCGGATCGTCCGCCAACAGGTGAAGGAGTTGCGCGGCTGGGAGGTGGTGCCTGACGTCGTACTCTCGGCCTTCTCCTTTACCAAGTACCTGATGTGGAAGGACTTGGTCGACCGAGCGGAGGTCCTGAAGCGCAGCCCGGTCGTGCGCCATCTCATCGACACGCCGAAGCACTCCTACGGCGACGGCACGCCCTTTCCAGAGCCAGCACGTCTCGACCGAGAGCATCCGCCGGAAACCGTCTTCGCGCCCCTCTCCGCGGATTCCTCGCAACTCTCGGCAGTCCTCGCCGCCGCCGCCGGCAAGGACTTCGTGCTGTTCGGACCTCCCGGGACCGGCAAGAGCCAGACGATCGGCAACATGATTGCCCAGTGCCTCGCGCAAGGGCGTACCGTGCTGTTCGTCTCGCAGAAGACCGCCGCCCTGGAGGTCGTGCAGCGCCGCCTGCAGGAGATCGGCCTCGGGGACTTTTGCCTGGAGGTCCATTCGACAAAGGCGCAGAAATCGGCCGTGCTCGGCCAGTTGCGCCGCGCCTGGCACGAGCGTTCCACACCTTCGCAGGGCACTTGGGATGCCGCGACGAGCGAACTCGCGAGCTTGCGCGAGGAACTCAACGGCCTCGTGAACGCCTTGCATCGGCGGCGCGAGAACGGGCTCTCCGCCTACGAGGCCTTCGGGCGCGTCATCGCGGCCGGCAATGGCGAGCCTCCGCTCATCCTCACATGGCCGGATCACCTTGCCCACAACGAGACGACGCTCGCCAACCTGCGCGCGGCCTGCCGAGAGCTTCGTCCCGTCATCGCGTCCGTTGGATCGCTGGCGGATCACCCACTTCAGGGTGTGGAGGCCACCCAGTGGTCACCGGTGTGGCGCGACGATATGGGCGCGGCGATTCGAACCGTCGAACAGACGCTTGGCACACTTCGCGCTAGCGGTCAGGCTTTCGCCGAGGCGATCGGCCTGCCCGACCTGCTCTCGACCTATGCCGGCACGCGCGGGCTCATGGTGCTCGGCAACTACCTCGTGCGCCCCGAGGCGCGCTGCGCGGCTGCGTTTCTCGCCGACGACACAGGCGACCTCCATCGGGCCGTCGACGCGCGCGAGCGCTTTCAGACCACGAAGACGCAGCTGCTCGGCCGGCTTTCCGGGCGATACGGCCCAGGCGTTCTCGATCAAAATCTGAGCGGGCTCCTCGCCGAGTGGGTCGCCGCGCAAGCGTCGAATTTCCTGGTTCGCGGCGGCAAGCTGAGAAAGGTGGCGGCACAGATCCAGCCCTACGCAGAAGGCGATCTGCCCGCCGATCTCGGACCTGACATCACCGGGCTGATCGAGGTCGCCAAGCACGTCAAAGCCGGTTGCCTGGAGGAGCTGATCCTCGCCCGGCTCGGCTTGCCGTGGAGTAATCCGGAATGCGCGGCCTCCGAGTTCTCGCCGGCGATCACGTGGGCCGAGAAGGTCGAACAGCTTCTCGACATCCTCGGTCCGCTGTCGCTCGGGATCGACGGCCTGCGCGATCACCTCGTACAACTCGTCGAGCGCCAGAGCCGAGCCCTCGCTGAGGGCGGTCGCATCGCCCAGGCCTATGCGGCCTTCGCGCAGGATCGCGCCCAGGCGACCGAAGCCATGAAAGCGCTCAGCCTGCTGGCTGGACGTGCTAATCCCGAGGAGCCGCTGGCGGCAGACGCCGAATGGATTGAAGCGAGCATCGCCCTCGCCCATCGCTGGGCATCCGGTCTCGGACGGGCCCAAGGCTGGTGTGCCTGGCAGGCCGCGGCACAGAACGCCCGCAAGACCGGCCTCACGCCGCTGATCGAAGCGCTCGAAGAGGGTCGCGTCGCACCCGACCAGGCTGAGGTGGCGTTCGAGACCGCCTATGCGCGCTGGTGGATCGACCGCGTCGTGAGCCACGATCCGGTGCTGCGGCGCTTCCTGCCGGATTTGCACGAAGACGCTATCCAGCGCTTCCGTGCCGCCGATGCGCGCGTCACCGAGCTCTCGAAGCAGGTCGTCCGCTCGCGCCTTGGCGGTGGCATTCCGGGGCCGACGGCGTTCGGAGCCGATCCGGAATGGGGCACGCTCTCGCATGAGCTGACGAAGAAAACGCAGCACATGCCACTGCGCAAGCTCTTCGGCCGGATGCCGACGGCGCTGACGCGGCTCACCCCCTGCGTGATGATGAGCCCGCTCTCGATTGCGCAGTACCTGCCGCCTGACAAGGAACCGTTCGACATCGTCATCTTCGACGAGGCTTCGCAGATCTCCCCGTGGGATGCGGTCGGTGCGATCGCGCGCGGTAAGCAGGTGGTGATCGTCGGCGATCCTGAGCAGCTACCGCCGACCAACGTCGGCGACCGCGGCGTCGACGACATCGAGGACGGAACCGACGTCACGGACCAGGAGTCCATCCTTGACGAATGCTTGGCCGCCAATATCCCCCGGCGGAACCTCGACTGGCATTATCGTAGCCGCCACGAGAGCCTGATCGCCTTTTCGAACGCCCGTTACTATGGCGGACGCCTTGTCACGTTCCCCTCGCCTGTCACAGACGACAGGGCCGTTCGGCTCACCCTTGTCCCGGACGGCGTCTATGAACGTGGATCGGGCCGTGTAAACCGGCCGGAGGCCCGCGCGGTCGTCGCCGAGATCGTGCGTCGCCTGCGCGAGCCGAGCTTCGCGCAGGAGCGGCGCTCGCTCGGCATCGTCACCTTCAACGGCGAGCAGCAGCGCCTGATCGAGAACCTGCTCGACGAGCAGCGCCGGTCGTACCCGGAATTAGAGCCGTACTTCGACAAGGACCGTTGGCACGAGCCGGTGTTCGTGAAGAACCTCGAGAACGTACAAGGCGACGAGCGCGACGCGATCATCTTCTCGGTCGCTGTCGGCCCCGACCAGACCGGGCGTCCGGTCAGCACCGTGTCATCCCTCAACAAGGACGGCGGTCACCGCCGGCTGAACGTCGCGATCACCCGCGCCCGGCGCGAACTCCTCGTGTTCGCGTCCCTGCGCCCGGAGCAGATCGACCTCGGCCGCACCCGTTCCCAAGGCGTCCGCGACTTCAAGCACTTCCTCGAATTCGCTGACCGCGGCGCGCGGGCGCTGGCCGAAGCCTTCGCACCGACCGGCGGCGACGTAGAATCACCGTTCGAAGCGGCGGTGATGGCCGGTCTCCGGGTAAGAGGCTGGACCGTCCACACACAGATCGGCGTCTCCGGTTTCCGAATCGACCTTGGCATCGTCCATCCCGACGCTCCGGGGCGCTACCTCGCCGGTGTCGAGTGCGATGGCGCGACCTATCACAGCTCCGCCACGGCCAGGGATCGCGACCGCCTGCGCGAGCACGTGCTGACCGACCTCGGGTGGCGCATCCGCCGTGTTTGGAGCACCGAGTGGTGGATGGACGCCGAGGGCGCGCTCGCCAAGCTCGATCAGCGCCTGAACGAAGATCTCGAAGCCGATCGCGCCAGGGCTGCGGCGGCACTTCTAGTCGACCCTGCTGTCGAACCCGAGGCCGTCGAGCAGGACCATGATGAAACGACGGTGGAGGATCAGGTTGCTTCGCCCATCGAGGACACGCCGAGCGAACCGGCGAATGACCCAGAGCCCATCACAGAAGCCATCCCGCAACGCCTCTACGCGGACCGGGCCATGCCGATCACGCAGCCATCCGCCAGGCTGGAAGCCCATGACGACGTGCGGGACTACAGGATCGCGGACCTGAATGATCTCGGCCGACCGATCGAACCGGGCCGGTTCTACGATGCCTCCTACAGACCGGTGCTCAGCGCCATGGTCGACCACGTCCTTTCCGTGGAAGGGCCGATCTACGAGGAGCTGCTCATTCGCCGTGTTGCCCGCGCGCACGGCATTCAGCGGGCCGGTCCGCTCGTACGGGAAGCCATCGGCGAGCGGATTGATGCATCCGTCGCGCGAACCGAGGATGATGGACGCTCTGTGCTCTGGCCGCGGGGCGCAGAGCCTCGAACAAGCTATCCTCACCGCGCGGCCGACGCGGCCGTCCGCAGTCACTCCGACACGCCAATGCCGGAACTCGTCGGGATCGCGATGACCCTGCCGTTTAATGCCTCGGAAGCCGAGCGCGCTAGGATGATCGGCCAGCGCCTGGGCCTGTCACGCATCGAAGCCTCGGCACGCGCTCGGTTTGAGAAGGCGAGTGAACTCGCCCGCCAGTCAGCCGCGTCGTGAGGCGGGGATGCGCGTCGGGATCGTCACGGCTCTGGTTCTGCTGAGCAGCTTCGAAGCTGCCGTCGCGCAAGGCATCCAGGACGATCCGCGCCGCAGGCGGCTCGTCCTGCCTTCCGTCCGAGAGGCGACCGGCTGCATCGCACGTGAGGCTTTGAACGAGCCCGGTATCGAGGGCGCTACGAGGCCCGGCCAGTTCCGGGCCGCTCTCGCGCAGCCCATGCGCCGGTGCGCCGACGAAGTGGACGCCATGATCGCGGCTCACGATCAAGTCTACTATCCCGGCTACGGCGAAGCCTTCTTCCAAGGGCCCTACCTGCAGGACCTCGTTCGGGCCATTCAGAGGCGGATCGGGCCTGAACTCGCACAGCGCGCCTCGGAAGCCGCGGAACGCGCGGCCGTGGCACAACAACCGAATTCCGGGTTCTCGGTCGCCCAGCCGGCTCCGAAGCCAGTCGATCAGAACGCCGAGCAGGCCAAGCGCGAGGCTGAAGAGCGCGAAGTCGACGCAATGTGGCAGCGCGCCCGCCAAGCGAACGCTGCACCAGCACCTGCACCGACGATGAGTACGCCGGCCGCTCATTCGGCCCAGCAACCTACCTCGACGGATCAATCAGGAGGTGGAGGGTCGGCCCTCGGCGGGTTCGTCGCGCTAATTATCGGTGTCTTTGTGTTGCGCGAGGCGGCAAAGCGCGGAGCCAGAAAGCGCCGCTACGAACGCTTGATGGCGAAGTATGGCGATGCGTCGATTGTCGACCGGATCATGGCCGCTGAGATGTGGCAGGGCATGACCGCTGAGATGTTGACCGACTCGTGGGGATCACCGGTTGATCGTGACCGGGAGGTCTACAAGACCCGAACGACCGAGACTTGGAAGTACGGCCAGACAGGAAAAAATCGCTTTAAGCACCGCGTTGTCGTAGAGAATAGCGTCGTCGTTGGTTTCAAGCAGCGATAGCTAGCTGCTGAAATTGCCGTCAGCAGCTTTGCGGTAGTTGTAGAGATGACAAGCCTCAATCTCTAACGAAATCGGGCTTCGTTGGCTTGTGAGCGAGAGCCTCGATGACCTGCGGAGCCGTACACGCGCGCTGATAGCATCCCTCGGCAAGGGCGATGAGCGTGCCCTGTGCGTGCTCGGTAGCGACGTCCAATCCGACGTCGCGCGCATGCTCAGCCGACGTCAAGGTATCGATCCGGTAGTATCTGTCTTTCAGATCATGCTTGAGCATAAAATCGACGAGCTGCTGCTGAACGCCGAAAACGGTTGAGACTAACCGCTCGTTCGTGATCCAGTCGGCAGGACCGAAGCTGGATCCGAGCGACTTAGGCAGGCCGAAATTTGACGACGTCGTGCCGATGCTTAGCACCCGAATGTCGTCCCTGTTCTGCCCTGCGAAATGCACGGCCTCATGCACGGCACATGCGTCCGGCGAGTTCGCCGCCAGACCGCCATCAGCGTAGAGGCTCGTGCCAACTGACGCGAGCGGGAAGAACGTCGGAGCTGCAGAGGTGGCCATGGCGATCTCAAGAACCTTGCGGCCCTTGTCGACAGTTAGGGTCGGATGATGCGGTGTCTTGAACATCTGCACACGACCGTCGGTCATGTTCACAGCCGGTATCAAAAGGCGGGTGCGTGCTGCACCGAGCAGAGAGTCCGCCCCGACGATTCCCTGGACAGTCCGCCTTAGCTCGGTGGCAGAGTATTTTGGGCCGCCCGAATAGGCCCGCCAGCGATCGATCTTGCCGAGCAACCCGGTCCTCGGCGGCCGCCGAGGCGGAAAAATCGCTCCGCCGTTCTGCAGAAAGGCATCGCGGATCGCCGTCGCGCGGTGCCCGAGGCCCAGACCGAGGGCGATGATGCCGCCGATCGATGTTCCGGCGATGAGATCGAAGCACTCACCGATCGGTCGACCTGCCTGCTTCTCCAGCTGAGCGAGCACCTCGGCGGTGAACAGGCCGCGGTAACCGCCGCCACTCAGGCACAGGATCTGAAACGTCATGGTGAACGAAAGCCCCGTCGGTTCTTGATCCGTTCCGCGAATCGCTTAATCTCGACGGTAGCGAGATCGCACCTACCCGCATAGCAACGTTCACCGGCCGTCGCCGAGGATCCACCATGGCGAATGTCTCCAAGCTTCTGCACACCACCACCGACCCCGAGACCTTCCTCATCAACCTCAAGGCGGAGGATGGCGACCTTAAAGAGGCCAAGCAGAAGATCCGCATGTGCCTGCGGCTTGCCTTCAGAGAGGCGTCTCGTGAGCGCTTCGACGCAGACGTACAGCCCCGGTTCTTCACGCAAGGCAGCAGCAGTTACCGCACGCTCAACGATCCCGCATGGCCTCCGAGCCAGCAGAAGGATCTCGACGACGGCTGCTACCTTCCGTTGTCGTTCGTGAAGGGCGAGCGGCCGTCGAAGGCGGCGAAACAGTTCTTCGAATTCGTCGATACTGTCCTGGGCGGACTCGCCGAGGCTGAAGGCTGGACGCTTATCAAGAAGCCGACCTGCGTGCGCCTTGAGATCGCGCTCGACGCCCATGTGGACATCCCCCTCTACGCGATCCCAGATCACGACTTCGCGCTGCTCGAAGCCCGGGCGCAGCGGATGGACAAGGCATACGACCACGCGCCGAAACGTTGGGAGGATCTGCCTTCGAACGCGGTCCTGCTCGCGCACCGCGACGACGATTGGGTCGAATCCGATCCGCGAAAGATCCACAAGTGGTTTGTTGATGCCGTCGATATCTACGGCGAGCGCCTCCGTCGCGATTGCCGTTACCTGAAGGCGTGGCGGGATCACCACCACCTCGACGACGACAAGCTGTCGTCGATCATGCTGATGGCTTGCGTCTGGACCGCCTACGAGGCGATCCGAGGCCCGTTCTTGCCCGACCGGGAGGACGAGCGCCTGCTTCGCGTCGTCGAGAGGCTGCCGGGGATGCTCACGAAGGGCATGCCCAACCCAGCCAGCAAGGACGAAGATCTCAATCGCATGTCACCCGAGCAGCGGTCTCGGGTTGCTGCCGAGGCCGGTGAGCTCCGTGACCGGCTGAAGGAAGTCGTCGAGGCCTGCGACGAGAAGCGACGCGCGATCGATCTCATGCAAGCCGCATTCGGGAGGCGGGTGCCGGATCGGCCAGATCTCGTCAGCATCCCCGTCCGGGCCGAAGCAACCATCACGTCTCAGCCCAAGAAGACCGTTCCCGCTCCCGTGGTCGGACGCTCGCAGAGTGGCTGATAGGCCGAGCGCGGCCCGGCTAGCGGTCCACGACGCCCTGCGTCAGCGCGGCTTCGAAAGAGTGGCCCCGGTATCCGGCGCGCCGCACTATGCCGGCACTCTTGATCGCGATGGTCTCCGAATTCCTGTCACGATCGAGGTCAGCGACCTCGATTTCGTCAGGTACCCGCGCATCTGTATTCAGGCTGGTTTTGCCATGCCCGATCGCACGTTGCCCCATCTCCTCGGCGTCGATCGGTCGGTCTGCTACTACGGCAAGGGAAGCGTGGTCCTCGACCGCTACAAACCCGGCAGCACCGTGCTGCAATGCCTCGAGCAGGCCGAGACGGTTCTCAGGAATGCGATCCGCGGCCGCTCGGACGGCGACTTCGCCGACGAGTTTCAGGCCTACTGGAGCAGCATTTTCGTCTACGTCGACCTTCCGGAAGGCTATTCTGGACCAGCGCGCGTCCGACCAGCGAAGCTCGACCGCGGCGATGTGAACGCGCTTGTCGTGACGACTGGGCGGTCGTGGTTCGCGGCCGAGCCGAGGGGGAGGCGTCGCGACGAGGAAGACGACACGCCAGTGGACGTAGTTTCCATCGACCATCCTCTGACCTTCGCATCCACCGAGGCGTGGCCCCCCACGACCGTTGCAGACATCAATCGCTGGCTGGAAAAGGCCGCGCCAGACCTCGTGGGTCGACTGGAAACGGTTCTTCAGACCCGACTCGGGACATCTGCGACCGTCTTGGTTCGAGCCCCGAATGGGCTGTACTGCTATCAGGTCGACGTCCCGCAGCACCTGCGCAAGCCCGAATTTTTGAAGAGCCGGCGACATCGCCTGCCCGAAACGATGGCGCGTCAGCCCGTCTCGCCGCCGATCGAACGGTCCATCGGCGTGCGCGCCGACGCCGACTACATGTTCGGTCGGAACCTCGGCAGGACGAAGAGCCTCGTTGACAAGCGGATTCTGCTGATCGGATGCGGCACGATCGGAAGCTTCCTCGCGCATCAACTCGCGCAGTGCGGAGCCGGAGCCAAGCACGGGTACCTCTCGCTCGTCGATCCCGATGTTCTCACCACCGGCAACATCGGCCGGCATCTTCTGGGGGTACCCTACCTCGGGCGCAACAAGGCGGAGGCGTGCGCGTCCTACTTGATCGAGCAACTGCCACTCCTGGCGATCGAAGGATATGACGGGGATGTCCGCGAGCAGAAGCTTTCTTGGGATCGCTACGACCTCGTCATCGACGCGACGGGTGAGGAAGCTTTGTCGATCGCCCTAAATGAGATTGCCGTACAGGCCCGCCCGCGATTGCCGCCACACCTCTTCGTGTGGCTTCTCGGCAATGGTGCTGTCGCTCAGTGTATCCTGACGGGCGAGGCAGACCGTGCCTGCTTCAAGTGCCTCAAGCCGGATCTAGCAGGGCAACCTCGATTTCGTGCGATGCGGCCGGAGACCGTCGTGGAGACGGTCACAAACGTCGCTTGCGGCGACGCAGCCTACGTGCCGTTTCCGGTTTCCCGCTCCGTCGCGGCGGCGGCGTTGGCGTGCGATCTTGTGATCGACTGGGCGAACGGTAATCCAGGCCATCGCTTCCGATCTCTCACACTCGACCATCACCGTGCCTTCCAGGTTCAGGATGGCAGTCCGACGAAGATTGAATTCTGTCCTGCCTGCGGTGGTCGAGAGTGATTCTGCAGACCCGAAGCGAGGGATTGATTCTGCTCAGGCCAGGGATCGAGCGGACCATCGCCACGTACGTCGCCGAAAATGAAATTGGGCTTGAGGCCGGCGGCATCTTCATCGGCAGCTATCGTGGGCCGCATATCGAAATTGGCAGCTGCACAACGCCGCTGCCGCGCGACGTACGAAAGCCGACCCTCTTCGATCGCAGCGATCCGGGACATCATGCGGCAGCGCTCGAGGCCTGGAAGGAAAGCAGTGGAACGGACACCTACGTCGGCGAGTGGCATACCCATCCGGTCGATGACCCAGTTCCATCCGATCTCGATCTGCGAACATGGCGCACCATCATGCGACGGGTGTCCGATCCGCTCATCTTCCTGATCGCCGGCCGTCGATCGATCTGGTGTGGACGCGGAAGAGGGGGAGAACTTGCAGCGCTCACCGTTATTGATGCCGCCTGAGACCGCACCTTCAGCGTGTAGGAGGTCGGCATGCCCGAACCGTCCGGAGCAGGACAGTTCCGCGACGAGCATCTGTCCTTCAGCTTTGCTTACATCCGAGCGCGGTTGCGTGGGAACACCGCCGGCTACTGGCGGTTCGTCGCATTCTTCCCGGCCGCTCTTGAAGTCGAGGCTGCCTGTGGGGCGATGCGGGCCAGACGCCTTTTCACGCCGATGCGGCGCTCACCCACAACGGCTCGGGACGTTCGCCGACCGGATTCCTTGACCTTCGACCTCGAGGATTCGCGTCCACTTTCGACTTCGAGTGAACCCGAGACGAAGTCGAGTGGTGAGTCGCCTCTCGTTCACCCGTGAGATGTCGAGGTACGAGACATCTCGCAGACAGCGGAGCGACCTCGACGAGGACGCGAGCAATTACATCCCCCTTCGAGGTCGAAGAACTCGAATTACATGAGCTTCCCCGAAATCTCATTGTAATTACATCTTACAGATTAGACATTACACATTGGACATTAGGCGAGAAAAAATCAGTCGAGGTACTGATCATCATGCTGGCACGGACAGCCGATAAAATGTTCTATAGCGACTCGGCGCATGCGTTCGTTCATCTCTTTGAAGCCTGGGCCGTGGATAAGTCGACCCATCTCGTAGTTCCGCTCGTACATGGCGACGAGCTTTTCCTCGTCACTGCGCTTTTCCCTGCTGAACAGGCTGAGGATGGCCATTAGGATGTTCATCAGTCGTAGTCCCCACCTCGATTCCCGTAACTCTTAAAGAAGTCGAGGCCATCGCTGCTCGACTTGGCGAAGTCCCGGACTGGATCATCCTTGCTGGCCGTGTACACGGCGTCCGCCAGGGGTTGCGGGTCCATGGTGTGGGACTTTGGCCAGAGCGTCTGGTTGATCTTGGTCAGGTCATGCTGATGCTGTTCGAAGCAAGCCACGAGGTCGTTGTTGATCTCGGTCAGTTCGGCGACACGTGCTTCGGCGGCTTCGAGCCGGCGGTTTAAGTCGCGGATCGCACCGCGGAAGGGTTCGAGGGCATCAGCCATTGTTCTTGTCCTTCTTCTGGTTCCGGCTGCGCCAGAGCTTCAACGGGTCGTAGTGGCCGCGGAGCAGGTTCTTCGGGTCCTTGGCATTGTTGGCCACCCGGTTCACCTCGATGGTCGCGAACAGGGTTTGATCCAAGAAGACCTCGGCGATCAGTTCCTCGAACTCGTCCCACCACATCCGGGCGACGCACCCGTAGTGAACGGTGGTGCCAGGGTACTTGCTGATGAACTGACCCAGCAGTGGGAGCGCGGTGGCGCAGCCGTTGTCGCGCATGGCGAACGTCTCGTCGTAGAGGCTGCGGTAGAACTGCCAGCACGGCTCGCCCATCTTCTCGGCGTGGCCCTTCTGTTCCAGGTAGCGGGCGAAGAAGTCCGGGTCGTGCATCTGCGTGGCACCGCTCCAGGCGCTGAGGAGGCTTGAGGGCGTGAACGGCTGGGTCTGGGTGAACATCTGCCAATTCAGGGCGTAGCGGCTGCCGTGCCACTTACCGCGGATCTCTGGGCCGTTGTCGTAGTAGTTGATCGTGGCGAGGGTGATCTCGGCCGGCGTCGGGAATCCGTGAGTCGGTATCTCGATGGTGGTGACGGCCTCGGGCTTTACCGCATCGAGGGTGGAGTAGTCGAACGACATGGTGGGAAGAACCTCATCAATGAACGGCCGCTGGTAGCAGGGGCGGGTTGAAGAGCGCAATATTAATTCATTAATGACAGGGCGGCTTTAACCGCCTATATCTGCCTCACCGCTAGGCCGCAATGTTATGGCCTTACGGATTCTTAATTTTACAAGATTTCGACACAACATTTTACTAACCAACGGATCCATAAGATGTACGAAAACTTGGGTATCATCATCGGGGCCATCGACTTCGCTGTCGCGATCTACATCACCAACCTGCTGATCACGGGATTCCGAAAGGGGATCGACCACCTGATGGTGGCAGTGAGCGACTTGTCTAAGACGCCGCGAGACAACTGGTTCGCGCTCGCAGTCCAAGCGATGCGGAACGCGAACATGGCAGAGCGCTCGTGATGTGGGAGACTATATTCGGAAGCAAGGTGATGTTCCCCATCACCTTGGCGGCGGTGGCCATCATGTTCCTAGGCGACCCGAAGTGGGTGTTCTGGTGCGTCTACGGCGTCCTGGCCCTTCAGTTCAACGGCTGGTTCTATTGAGACTATCGGCTGCAACGGAGCCTGAGAGAGTTGGACGAGCACTTCAAAGCGAAGTCTCAGCGGAACAACTGAACCACCACATCTATCGACGACCACCGTACTTCAGGTCGTCGATCTATAACTTGAGGATATTATTGTGCATAACTTTACTCGCGAATCCCTTCGCCCGAACCGGATCTACGTCGAACTGCCGTACGGCTTCTACAACATCGTCCAGATGACCCCGCGCTGGCTCGACGGTCAGACGCTTCAGCTCGCCCTGTCCATGGATGACACCAGGGGCAATCGTGCGCCTGCCGGCGTCATGACCCGTCACGCCGGCCTGAAGCAGACCTGTCCGGGTCTCGCCGACGCCCTGGCATGGTGCAAGGACCGCCGCATGGGCGTGAAGATGGTCACGGTCCCGCTGGATGTTCCGCCGGAGGATCTCGTCGCCGAGGCGAAGGCCCGGTTCGACGGGAATCGGTGCGTCGGAAATTTGTACGAGTACCTGACCCGGACCTCGTACAAGACGTGGAGCTATCGCGTTGATGACCGAGAGATTAAACCCATCATCCGAGAGGTGCCCTGCGATCCCGCGTACATCTACTCGCACCGGCTGATGTTCACGAAGCCGAACGGGGCTTTCGAGTTCAAGATGCGGTGGTGCTGATGATCAGAACGATCAACGGAGCCGTCTACATCGACGCCGAGAAGTTCTTAGTCACGCACCTGCGGGCCGGTCGCGACTATCCCGAGCTTACCGAGTGGTGCAAGGCGCGGGGCAAGCCGTTCCGGGAGGTATGGCGGGGCAGCCGCTGGTACATGGTGTTCGACGACCCGGACGTGGCCTTCGAGTTCAAGATGCGGTGGTGCTGACCCTTAAATAGGGTCATGACGATCTCCGACGCCGACCTTGAAACCCTCACCGCCTACATCCTCGACCTCGAAGCCCAGTGCGCCTTCCTCCTGCAGGAGCGCGACATGTACCGCCAGGGACCGGCAGCCGCCCAGGCCCAGGCGAAGGCCGCCCTCGACGCCTGCCCGCCCGGCTACGTCCGCGGGAACGCCGGTCAGCTCGTCCTCGTCGACCACGAGCGCATCTACGCGATGCTGGCCGAGATGAACCCGCCCATCGTGCGCAAGCGCGCGAAGAGGCCCGATGGGGAGATGTTCTGATGAACCGCCTCCTGTTCCCGGTCTCGGTGGCCCTCGTCGTCCTCGTCATCGTCCTCGCGCTCGTCGTACCCCGGTCGAAGCCCGAGCCCGAGATTCCCGCGCCGGTCCCGACCCTGGCCGCACCGACTCCCGTCGCGCCAGCGCCGGTCCACCGCCCTGCCCCGCACCACCGCGGGCATCATGGCCATCACGTTCGGCCGCCGGCCGACGAGCCGCTGGTGAACGCGCCGCTGGTCAACAGGCCGGTCCGGAATCGGCCGGCGTACGCGACGGATTTCTAAACGGTGGGCCGGCATGATCGGGGCATGGCCAGATTCGTGCTCCACGCCACCCATCCTGACACCGTGACTGCGCGCTGGCCGAAGACGGTCACCTTCGACCAATCGGATGTGTACGTCGGCGAGTTCACGGATGTGGTGACCTTGGCCATGATCAGCACGAAGGTCGCTCCTGTGAAAGCGGCGACTGTTGGCGAATTCGCGAATTGGCTGCGCGACAATGCCCCCTCGGCGCGTATCGTGCTCCGGCACCCGAAAGAGCTTCACTGGTGCTTCGAGGTGGCGATCACGTCCCGGAAGCAAGCCTTCCACTACCGGCTGCGCTGGACCTAAGCCCCCCGCCAATTCATGGCGAACTCGAAGCCCTCCTCCGGGTGGGCGAAGCCGATCCAGAGCCGGTGCTTCCGCCACCGACCGGGCCTGCCGAGGTTTCGGAAGTCCCAGGTCACCTCGCTCCGCGCGCCGTACCGTTCCCGGAGCCACGTCGAGATGCTCGGGCTGAACGTCCCATCCGACTCGAAGACCTTGGGCCAGCGGACCGGGTCGAGTTCCAGATAGGACCGGAACGTCCGGGCGAAGTCGCGCTGAAACGCAGTCATCCACGGCTGGATCTCGGGTCGCTCCCGCTCGTCGTCCACGGAGTCGGGTCGGCCGACGCTGGCGGCTCGGACCTGCTGGTCGAGGTGGTCCATCAGCTTCGAGAATCGGGACTTGGTCTGAGTGGCCGCGGCCTCGGGCGTCTCCGGCTCCGCCTGCACCGGGTCAGACCCGCACAAATCTGCACCCTTGGGAGCATCTATTTTAAGATCTAAGGAAGAAGGGTTTTCGAGGGGGTGCGGCTTGGACAGCCGGTCGGGCTGGGCGACGAACCGCTTCGCCCACCACTCCAGCACAGCCTGTGATTGCACGGTGATCAGCGAGGTCGCCCGGAGGCGGCGCTTGATCTGGAGCAGGCGGTTGGTGGCCTTCTTCAGGGCGTTCTGGACGACCCGCTGGCAGACTCTGGCCCGCGCCGCGATGGCGGCCACGGCGAGGTCGCAGTAGCCCTCGATGCGGCACCGGAACAGGATTACGGACAGGGCGGCCTGTTCGCCCAGGGTGTAGTCCCCGGCCGTCGCCGCTTCCCAGGCCGCGAGCCGGGCGATCCGGCGGCGGTGCCACAGGCGCTCGGTGCGGGCAGCGCGCTCCTCCGGCCCCATGAACCGGACCCGGACCGTCTTGATTACGGCATTGGCGCTGAGGGTGGACGTGGGCACGACCGCGGCGACTGCTTCGCCGATCCTGCCGCGGATCTTGGATGCCGCGTGCTGGCGCGTCTTCCGCCGGGCCGATTCCTCGTAGAGGTCCTGGCACTGGGCGTCGGAGATCTCGCCGTCGAGCCAAGCCCGATTGATCTCGTGGTGGATGGCGTCGAGCCCGGCCACCGTACCCTCAGAGCCGAGGATACGTCCGCGCAGGTGCTCGGTGAGCGCCTGACCCTCTGAGTACTCTAACATCAAGCTCACCGAGGTGAGCCGCAGGCACACGTTCAGACCCCGCTCACCCCCATGGGGCTTGCGGGCCGAGTCCTGCTCGACTAGAGAGGGAATTGCGAGTTGACCTACTCTAATCTGCAAGACCGAAAGCCCTGATCCGCACTGCGGGTCGGGGCTTTTGGCGTTTGGGTCTGGCGCTTACGGCGGCATTGCTACTCCAGGCCCGCGGGAATGCGGGACCACAGCGAGTTCTGCAACATTCCCGTCAGAGACGCAACGCATTTGAAGATTCACGATTGTATTCGAATCAACATGTATCGATTCAAGACAGCATCGATTCAATTTTTTAGTTTCACAATTTTCGTTAGACGAAAATGTACGGTGGTGATTGTTGGAAGATCTGCTGGACAGCCGCCGGATCCCCGCCTAGCTCTATGCGTGGCAGTGGAGGCCGGCGATGGACTACGAGCAGATTGAAAAGGCGAAGGCCGACCTGAAGACGTTGAACAAGGTCGAGCGCGAGGTGATGGCTGCGTACGAGACCGTCCGGCGGAACGTCGGCATGCTGGAGCAGATCCCCCGCGACCAAGGCACCACCGACGAGTGGCGGGCACTGCGCGAGACGAAGGTCAAGGCGCGCGCGGTGCTCAAGCGCTTCCCGACGCCGGAGTACCTCGCGTCGATCCGGGCCGTGGTCCTCGGCCGGATCATGGTGGCGTGATGGTCACGGTCTGCTGCGACAATCCAGAGGACGCCGAGCGCCTCCCCCACAACATCGAGATCGGCGTCCACCTCGTGGACATGAATGTCGATCACGAGGGCGAGGCAGAGGACGCGCTGAATGCCGAGGTGGTGGCCTGGATCAAGGCCAACATCTCCCGCGGCGGGGCCTGGGGCTTCTTCATCTTCGTCGGGGACGCGGTGATGGAGGAGTGCCCGACCACCAAGGCGCTCGTCCCAGTGGACCCTACGAGCTACCTCGTCCGATTCCGGCGCTGGTCCGACGCGTTCCAGTTCAAGATGCGCTGGGTGTAGTGCCCTCGCAGAGTGCCCTCGCACTCGCAACCGGCGTCTGTAAGCTGTTCATTTTGCTCACAAAAACGCGCTGGCGCTCCCAAGGGGAATCGAACCCCTGTTTTCGCCGTGAGAGGGCGACGTCCTAGACCGCTAGACGATGGGAGCTTTCCGGCGGCGCGGGGCTGCTATAGCCACCACTCGGCGGGGGAGCAAGTGCCTTCGTCAGGAAATCCGCCGCGGCGGGTCGGATCGGGGGCGAATAGCGGTCGTGGTGGACAACGTGCAGGACGAGCGGGCCGGGATCGTGGCCGAGGGAGGCGTGCGGCTCGACCGGGCGCTGGTCGCGCTGTTCCCGGATCTGTCCCGGGCCCGGCTGCAGGATCTGATCCGCACCGGCCAGGTTCAGCGGGACGGTCTCCCGGCGCTCGACCCGGCCGCCAAGGTCGCCGCGGGCGCGCGCATCGTGCTCACGGTGCCCCCGGCAGCCCCGGCGGAGCCGGTGGCCGAGGCCGCGGATCTGCCGATCGTCCACGAGGACGACGACCTGATCGTCATCGACAAGCCCGCCGGCCTCGTGGTCCATCCCGCCCCGGGCCACGAGAGCGGCACGCTGGTCAACGCCCTGATCGCCCATTGCGGAGCCAGCCTGTCCGGCATCGGCGGCGTCCGCCGGCCCGGCATCGTCCACCGCCTCGACAAGGACACGAGCGGCCTGATCGTCGTCGCCAAGAACGACGTGGCCCACCAGGGCCTCACTGCCCAGTTCGCCGATCACGGCCGGTCCGGACCGCTGGAACGCGCCTACGCCGCCGTGGTCTGGGGCCTGCCCCAGCCGCGGGCCGGGACGATCCAGGCAAGCCTCGCGCGGTCGCGCTTCCACCGGGAGAAGATCGCCGTCGTCTCGGACGCGAGCGGGCGCCACGCCGTGACCCACTACGCGGTGGCCGAGGCGTATCGCGAGGCCGCCCTCGTGCGCTGCCGCCTGGAGACGGGCCGCACCCACCAGATCCGCGTGCATCTCGCCCATCGCGGACACCCCCTGCTCGGGGACACGGTCTACGGCGGCGCCTTCCGGACCAAGGCGGCCCGCCTGACGCCGGAGGCCCGCGCCGCCCTCGCGGCGCTCGGGCGCCAGGCACTCCACGCGGAACTGCTGGGCTTCAGCCACCCGCGGACCGGCGCGACGCTGCGGTTCGAGAGCCCACTACCGCCCGATATGGCCGCGCTGGTGAACGCCCTGAGGGCGGAAGAGGACGGGCCGCCGCGCCCGTAACCGCCGCGTCGCGGCGTGCGAAAGATCACGCCGTACCGCGTCACATCGTGACATGGTACGACCAAAATCGCCGGTGGCGCGTTGTTGACGACGTGGGTGTCATCGACCGCGACCGGCTCCCCGGCGTCCCGTACGAGATGGGGGGCCGGCAGGGTCGGCTCAAGAGCGGCCCGAGTGGACGGCACTGTTGTCCGTCGCGTCCGCCCGACAGGGGGACATAAGGTCCAGGAGAATGCCATGGCCGGTACGCTGCCCGTGCTCGCCAACGAAGGTGGCCTCTCGCGCTACCTCGACGAGATTCGCAAATTCCCGATGCTGGAGCCGTCGGAAGAGTTCACGCTGGCGAAGGCCTGGCGCGACGCCGGCGATCGCGAGGCCGCGCACCGCCTCGTGACGTCGCACCTGCGCCTCGTCGCCAAGATCGCCATGGGCTACCGCGGCTACGGCCTGCCGATCGGCGAAGTCGTGTCGGAGGGCAATGTCGGCCTCATGCAGGCGGTCAAGCGCTTCGATCCCGACAAGGGCTTCCGCTTGGCCACCTACGCGATGTGGTGGATCAAGGCGGCGATCCAGGAATACATCCTGCGCTCGTGGTCGCTCGTGAAGATGGGCACGACCGCGAACCAGAAGAAGCTGTTCTTCAACCTGCGCAAGGCCAAGGGCAAGATCTCGGCCCTCGACGAGGGTGACCTCAAGCCCGATCAGGTGAAGCAGATCGCCACCCGTCTCGGCGTGCCCGAGCAGGACGTGATCGACATGAACCGGCGCCTGTCCGGCGACACGTCGCTCAACGCGCCTCTGCGCGAGGAGGGCGAGGGCGAGTGGCAGGACTGGCTCGTGGACAACAGCCCGAGCCAGGAGACCGTGCTGGCGCGGGAGCAGGAGGGTCAGAACCGCCTCTCCGCGCTCAAGGACGCCCTCGGTGTGCTCAATCCGCGTGAGCGCCGCATCTTCGAGGCCCGGCGCCTCGCCGAGGACCCGATCACCCTGGAGGACCTCTCCGGCGAGTTCGGCGTGTCTCGCGAACGCGTCCGGCAGATCGAGGTCCGCGCCTTCGAGAAGGTGCAGGAAGCGGTCAAGCGCAACATCGCGAGCCGCGAGCTGCCCAGGACCGGCCTCGAGGCCCGCTGAGCCGAGCCGGCGCGCGACGCGCCGGGCGCGCCGGCTCGGGTCAGGGCCCGGACGGCGGGTGCCGTCGACCGATCACTGCCAGGCGTCGAAGGCGTTCTGCATCACCTGGGCGCCGGCGGCGCCCTTCTCGAAGGTCAGCACCGCCCGCCGGCCGGACGTGTAGCGCAGCGCGATGTCGAACCAATTCCGGTGCAGGAGCAGGTCGGTGTTGCGCTCGACGTCGTTCTGCAGCGACGACAGGCCGATCAGGAACAGGTTGTCGCGAACCCGAACCGGCAGGCCCGAGACCGGCGAGCCGCGGGCGCTCTGCTCGTCCTTGGCCTGGAGCAACCCGACATCCTGGACGGTTCTGGACGCGTTGCTGCCGCTCTGGCTGAAGGCCAGGCTCACCGTGTGGGAGGCCGGCAGGGTCGCGTCGAGATTGCGCTGGATGGTCATCACCAGCGTCAGGCCGGCATCCGGGATGGTCACGGTGGCGACGACGGCGTTCTGGACCGGCTGGCCCTGATCCCCGTTGACGGTCTCGAGCCGCCACGTCACCCGCCCCGGCGTCACAGTCGGCTGACCGCCCTCGGCCCCCGTCGCCTCCTCGACGAGTTCCGCCCTCTGCGCGACCGCGACGCCCGCGTCGGCTGGCGCGGGCGTGGCCGCGGCCCGTGCCGGCGCGCCGTTCTCGACGCGCGTCGGGGCCTTGGGGGCCGGGGCGGCGTCACCGCCGACCCGGTCGCCGAACTTGGTCTCGCCTTCCGGCTGCTGCATGTCCGCGGTCTCCGTGCCGTTCGACGGCAGGTTCTGCGGCCGGTCGCGCAGCAGGAAGGCCGCGACGGCGATCAGGCCGATCACCACAGCCAGGACACCGCCCACGAAGACGTTGCGCAGCACGCGCGACCGACCGGTGCGCGGGGGGACCACCTCGATCCGCGGACGCTGACGCCCGCCCGCGCCCTCGGCCGCCTCGGCGTCAGGGTCCTCCACGGCGGGCACCTCGGCGCCGGACGTCTCGGCGCCGGACGTCTCGGCGACCGGTGGGGCCGTGTCGGGCGCGGCCGCCTGCGGCGTGCCCGGACGCGGCGGCGCGATCGGGATCGGTGCCTCGCGCGGCCCGTCCGCGGCCTCCCGATCCCCGTCGCGGGCCGCCACCGCGAACGGCGGCTTCGCCGACGGGAGGATGGGCGCCAGCGCGGGACCGGATCCCGGCTCCGGCGGGGACGGCTCCGGGATCTCCGGCTCCGTCGCCGCGGGGACGATCGGCTCTGGGATGGCGGGTTCTGGCGCGGCGGGTGCGGGCACGGCCGGTGCTGGTGGCGGCGCCGAAACCGTGGCCGGAGCGGGCGTCCCGGGCGCCTGCGCGGAATCGTTGGCGGGGGCCGGGAGGCCGCCGTGATCGACCTCGAGCCGCTCGATCGCGGCGTCGAGCGCCCGACGCTCGAGATCGATATCGGCCTCCGACAGCGGCGGATCGAGGGAGCGCAACTGGCTGATCAGGGCGTTGCGCGCGCGGTCGTAGACCGCCTTGCGCAGGGCGGGCGTTCGGTCCGGCAGCGCGTCGAGCGCGCGGGCCAGAAGCGGGTAGTAATCGGCCATGATACTCTGGTCCGCCCCTTCGGCCGCCGTCCGGCAAAGCCGGTCGGAGGCCGGGGACCGAGGTCCGCGCCCGCCCGACAGGTCCGGTCGCGGCCGTCGGCCGGTTTGTCGTATCCCGCCGCGCGGATCAGGGCCCGCGCGCCGGTTGCCTTCGAGACGGCGGGCGGATCGCGATACGGGCCGCCCGGCCGCCAGCCCGTTCTAGATCAAGCCCGCGCGGACTGGATACAGGCAGGGCCGCCGAAAACACGCGTCGTCAACGGGATAGCGCGCGAAGGGTCAATCCTCGAACGGGTTGTGCATGAGGATCGTGTCGTCGCGCTCGGGCGAGGTCGACAGCAGCGCCACCGGCGCCCCGATCAGCTCCTCGATCCGGCGCACGTACTTGATCGCCTGCGCGGGCAGGTCCGCCCAGGACCGGGCCCCCGCGGTCGTCTCCGACCAGCCCGGGATCACCTCGTAGACCGGCTCGATCCGGGCCTGCGCGGCCTGGCTCGCCGGCAGATGGTCGATCGGCTGGCCGTCCAGCAGGTAGCCGGTGCAGACGCGGATCTCTTCGAAGCCGTCGAGGATGTCGAGCTTGGTCAGCGCGATGCCGTGGATGCCGGAGGTCCGGACCGTCTGGCGCACAAGCACGGCGTCGAACCAGCCGCAGCGGCGCTTGCGCCCGGTATTGACGCCGAACTCGCGCCCGCGGCTGCCGATGGTCTCGCCGATCTCGTCGAACAGCTCGGTGGGGAACGGTCCCTCGCCGACGCGGGTCGTGTACGCCTTGGCGATGCCCAGGACGTAGCCGATCGCGCCCGGGCCGAGGCCCGAGCCCGTCGCCGCCTGCGCGGCCACGATGTTGGAGGAGGTCACGAACGGGTAGGTGCCGTGGTCGACGTCGAGCAACGCGCCCTGCGCGCCCTCGAACAGGATGCGCTTGCCGGCCCGGCGCTCCTCGTCGAGCAGCGACCACACGGTGTCGGCGAAGGGCAGGATCTTCGGCGCGATCGCCTTCAGCTCGGTCAGCAGCGCCTCGGCATTCACCTCGTCGATCCCGAGGCCGCGCCGCAGGGCGTTGTGGTGGGTCAGCACGCGCTCGATCTTGGCCGGCAGCGCGTCGGGGTCGGCGAGGTCGACGACCCGGATCGCGCGGCGGCCGACCTTGTCCTCGTAGGCCGGCCCGATGCCGCGCTTGGTCGTGCCGATCTTCAGTCCGGCATTGGCCGTCTCGCGGAAATGATCCAGCTCGCGGTGGAGCGGCAGGATCAGCGTCGCGTTGTCGGCGATCCGCAGGGAGGACGGCGAGACGTCCACGCCCTGCGCCTTGATCCGCTCGATCTCGTCGATCAGGTGCCAGGGATCGACGACGACACCGTTGCCGATGACCGAGAGCTTGCCGCCGCGGACCACGCCCGACGGCAGCAGCGCCAGCTTGTAGGTCACGCCGTCGATGACGAGCGTGTGGCCGGCGTTATGGCCGCCCTGGAAACGGACCACGATGTCGGCCTGCTCGGAGAGCCAGTCGACGATCTTGCCCTTGCCCTCGTCGCCCCACTGGGCGCCCACAACGACGACGTTGGCCATGCCTGCCTGCTTACCCGCGACGGAAACCGGGACGGCGCCGCCCACGGGTGCAGGCGACGTACGTCGTGAGCCGTTTCCGCGATCCGAGCAACGAAATCAAGCAAGGGGCCGCATGTTCGGACCGCATGGCGGTCGGCCGGAGCCGGTCACGACCGGCTTACTTGGCCTCGGTACCGGGGTCGCGACCGGGCAGTTCGTGCGGCTTGATCACCGGCATGGAGCCGGACTGATCGGGCTTCACCACGGTGCCGGTCGTGCCGGAATCCGGCGGCTTGATCACGCCGTCGTTCTTCTGGAGCTTGTCGCTGAGCGACTGATCCTGCGGCGGCGCGTCCGCGTTCGGGCGCACGCGCTCGGGCGGCGCCGGGCTGGTCGTCTGGGCGCGGGCGGGCGCCGCCGCGACGGCGGCCGCTAGGGTCGTCGCGAGAGCGGCGAGCAGGGTCTTGTTCGGCACGAGGGCCTCCCCGATTCGAGACACGAATTCGGGGAGGAACAGCCGGGGACGGGATCCGTTCCTGTCCGCGATCGGGTCCGACGTCCCGTCCTGTGGACCGGATCCGGCGGCCTCAACCCTGGCGGGCGGCCTCGATGTAGAGCTCGCGCAGGCGCCGGGTCAGCGCGCCCGGCCGCCCCTCGCCGATTGACCGCCCGTCGATCTCGACGACCGGCATCACGAAGGCGGAGGCGCTGGTGTAAAAGGCCTCCTGGGCCGCGTAGACCTCGTCCACCGGGATCAGCCGCTCCTCGATGCGCAGGTCGGCCTCCTGCGCGAGGCGCAACACCGAGGCCCGGGTGATGCCCGGCAGGAGCGCCGTGGAGAGCGGCCGGGTCACGAGCACGCGGTCGCGGTTGATGATGAACGCGGTCGAGGAGGAGCCCTCGGTGACCGCGCCGTCCTCGACCATCCAGGCCTCGGCGACGCCGGCCTCGGCCGCCTGCTGCTTGGCGAGCACCTGCGCCAGCAGGGCCACCGACTTGATGTCCCGCCGCTTCCAGCGCAGGTCCTCGACGGTGATCACCCGGGCGCCGCTCTCGGCGAGCGGGTTGGCGAGCACGGTCTTGGCCTGCGTGAACATCACCACGGTGGGCTCGGTGCCGGCCTTCGGGAAGGCGAAGTCGCGCTCGGCCACCCCGCGGGTCACCTGCATGTAGACGAGCCCCTCGGTGACGCCGTTGCGGGCCACGAGCTCGGTCTGCAGGCGCTCCCAGCCCGCCGCGTCGTGCGGGTTGCGGATGCCGATCTCGCCGAGCGAGCGGTCGAGGCGCGCGAGGTGCGCGGCGTTGTCGACGAGCTTGCCGTCGATGATCGCCGAGACCTCGTAGATGCCGTCGGCGAACAGGAAGCCGCGGTCCATGATCGGCACGCGCGCCTCCTCGTAGGGGAGGAACTGGCCGTTGAGGTAGACGATGCGGGGTGCGGTCACGGGGAGCTGTCCTGTGTTCGGCGCAGGCCCGGAAACGCGGGCCCGCGAGCGCGGGTCGAAGCAGGAATCGTGCGGAGTCTCAGCGGTCGCCGAAGACCCGCCCGAAGATCGTGTCCACGTGCTTGAAGTGGTAGCCGAGATCGAAGCACGCCTCGATCTGCTCGGCCGGGAGCGCCGCGGCGACCTCCGGGTCCGCCTTGAGCAGCGCCAGGAAATCGCCCTCGCCGCGCCAGACCGGCATCGCGTTGCGCTGGACCAGCCGGTAGGAATCCTCGCGGGAGATCCCGGCTTGGGTCAGCGCCAGCAGCACGCGCTGCGAGTGGATCAGGCCGCCGAGCCGGTCGAGGTTCTTCTGCATATTGGCCGGGTAGACCAGCAGCTTCTCCATCACCCCGGTCATCCGCGCCAGGGCGAAGTCGAGGGTGACGGTGGCGTCGGGGCCGATCATCCGCTCCACCGACGAGTGGGAGATGTCGCGCTCGTGCCAGAGGGCGACGTTCTCCAGGGCCGGGGTGACGTAGCCGCGCACCATCCGGGCGAGGCCCGTGATGTTCTCGGTGAGGACCGGGTTGCGCTTGTGCGGCATCGCCGAGGAGCCCTTCTGCCCCTCGGAGAAGAACTCCTCCGCCTCGAGGACCTCGGTGCGCTGGAGGTGCCGGATCTCGATCGCCAGCCGCTCCAGCGACGAGGCGACGACGCCGAGGGTCGCGAAGAACATCGCGTGCCGGTCGCGCGGGATCACCTGGGTCGAGACCGGCTCGGCGGTCAGGCCCATCTTCTCGGCGACGTACTGCTCCACCCGCGGGTCGATGTTGGCGAAGGTTCCGACCGCGCCCGAGATCGCGCAGGTGGCGACCTCCTCGCGGGCCGCGACGAGGCGGCGGCGGTTGCGCTCGAACTCGGCGTAGGCCTGGGCGAGCTTCAGACCGAAGGTGACCGGCTCGGCGTGGATGCCGTGCGACCGGCCGATGGTCGGGGTGAGCTTGTGCTCCAGGGCCCGGGTCTTCAGGGCGGAGAGCAGCGAGTCGACGTCGGCGATCAGGATATCGGCCGCCCGCACCAATTGCACGTTGAGGCAGGTGTCGAGCACGTCCGAGGAGGTCATGCCCTGGTGGACGAAGCGCGCCTCGGGACCGACGATCTCGGCGAGGTGGGTCAGGAAGGCGATGACGTCGTGCTTCGTCACCGCCTCGATCGCGTCGATGCGGGCGACGTCGAAGACCGCGTCCTTGCCCTTGGTCCAGATCGTCTCGGCCGCCGCCTTCGGCACGACACCGATCTCGGCGAGCGCCGTGGTGGCGTGGGCCTCGATCTCGAACCAGATCCGGAAGCGGCTCTCGGGCGACCAGATCGCCGTCATCGCGGGGCGGCTATAGCGGGGGATCATGGGGGCCTCGGCACGGTCCGGATTGCGTGCGTGGCCGGTAGCATGCGCCGGGCCGGCCGCTCAATGCGCATCGGGCATGCCGGGACGGCAACCGACGTGAAACGCGCGCCGCACCGGGCTCAGTCGATCCGCACCCAGCCCTGGCCCATCAGCCGTTCCTGCGGGCGGAAGCGGGACTTGTAGTCCATCTTGCGCGAGCCCTCGACCCAGTAGCCGAGATAGAGGTACGGCAGGCCGAGCTGGCGGGCACGGCGGATATGGTCGAGGATCATGAAGGTCCCGGGCGAGCGCGCGGCCTCCGCGGGATCGTAGAACGAGTAGACCATCGACAGGCCGTCCGAGAGGACGTCCGTCAGGCAGAACGCGAGCGGCGGTCCGGAGCCGCGGCCGGTGATCGCCGTGTCCGGCCCGTGCCGGCGATACGACACGAGGTGCGTGTCGACGTGGCTGTCCTCGACCATCATGGCGTAGTCGAGCACGGTCATGTCGACCATGCCGCCGTCGCCGTGCCGGGCGTCGAGGTAGCGGCGGAACAGGGCGTACTGCTCGGAGGCGGGCCGGTTCGGCTCCGGCGTGCCGACCCAGTCGGCGCTGCGCGCCAGGATGCGCCGCTGGCTGGCGCTCGGCTCGAACTCGTCGACCACCACGCGGACCGAGACGCAGGCCCGGCAGGTCTCGCAGGCCGGCCGGTACGCGATGGTCTGGGAGCGGCGGAAGCCGCCCTGCGTCAGGATCTCGTTCAGGTCGCGGGCGCGCCGTCCGACCAGGTGGGTGAAGACCTTCCGCTCCTCCTGCCCCGGCAGATAGGGGCACGGCGAGGGGGCGGTGAGGTAGAATTGCGGTGTGTCGCGCGGGTGGCTGGTCACGCTTCTCACAGACCCTGCGCCGGGTTCATCCTCGCGGCGCCGGCGTGACAGTGTACAGGCGACCGGCCGGGGCTCAATGGCCCGGCCGGTCGCACCGTCAGATTTTCATCAGTGGAATCGCGGCTCAGCGCGCGTGGACGACGGCGAGGCCGAGGAGCAGGTCGTGCCCGAGGCGGCGGTCGGAGCGCATGAGCCCGAACGCGATGTCGACGCACCAGAGCAGGAAGGTCGAGATCGCCACGTAGAACAGCAGCGCGTGGACCGCGGCCGTGATGACGTCGACCCGCGCGCCGCTCTCGGGCGCGACGGTTCGCAGGCCCATCATCCGCTGGCCGATCGTGCTCTGCTTCGGGCCGCCCACCGTGATCGCGCTGTAGATGATGCCGCTCGCCGGAAGGACCGCGAACAGCGTCCAGCCGAGGCCGAAAGTGACCACCCCGATCACGGTGATCGCGAGGGTCAGCAGGGCCGTGAAGCCGAAGATGAACAGGATGTCGAGGAGATAGGCGACCGTCCGGCCACCCAGGCTCGCCCGCACGAACGGGATCGGCAACGCGGTGGCGTAGCCGGGCGCTTCGAAGCGCTGCGCGTATCCGGGTTGTGGGTTCTGCATGGTGTCGCGTCCTGCAAGCGAGGCTGCGGACGTGAAGGTGGGTGCGCGCGCCGGATGCCGCAAGGGGATCCGTGAGGAGACGCGGGCGTGGGCGCGCCTCAGCGCCCGGCCGGGTCTCCGGCCGCGGCGTCGGGCGTGTCGAGGTAGAAGCGCTTGAGCATGTAGAGGGACGGGCCCGACAGGGTGCTCGCCTCGGTGGCGAGGGCGACCAGGGTCGTGCCGGCATCGAAGCGGCAGGTCAGCCAGTGCTGCCGGTTCCCGTCGGCGTAGTCGACGCGAACCGAGTTCGCCGCCGGCCCCGGCGCCGCGCGCAGGAGCCGGATCCCGTCCTGCGGCGCGACCGCCGGGAGCGCCCGGCGGCAGGTGGCGACGCGATCCCGGCGCAGGGTGTCCTGGCAGGCGACGAGCCCCGCGAGGAAGCCGACCACGACCGCGGCCCCGAGGAGCCAGCGGTGCCCGCGCTTCACGGATGGTTGCGCAGGCGCTCCGCGACCCGCGGCGCGTGATAGGTGAGGACGCCGTCGGCGCCGGCCCGCTTGAAGGCGAGGAGCGCCTCGACCATCGCGCGGTCGCCGTCGAGCCAGCCGTTGCGGGCGGCCGCCTCGATCATCGCGTACTCGCCCGACACCTGGTAGGCGAAGGTCGGCACCTGGAACTCGTCCCGCACCCGGCGGATGATGTCGAGATAGGGCAGGCCCGGCTTCACCATCACCGAATCCGCGCCCTCGTCGAGGTCGAGCCGGACCTCGCGCAGGGCCTCGGCCGAGTTGCCGGGATCCATCTGGTAGGTGCGCTTGTCGCCGACCAGCGCCGCCTTGGTGCCGATCGCGTCCCGGAACGGCCCGTAGAAGGCGCTGGCGTATTTCGCCGCGTAGGCCATGATCTGCACGTCGAGGAAGCCGGCCTTGTCGAGGCCCGCGCGGATCGCGCCGACGCGCCCGTCCATCATGTCGGAGGGCGCGATGATGTCGGTCCCGGCCTCGGCCTGGATCAGGCTCTGCTCGACGAGGACCGCGACCGTCTCGTCGTTGAGGATCGCGCCGTCCCGCATCAGGCCGTCGTGGCCGTGGCTCGTGTAGGGATCGAGCGCCACGTCGGTCATGATCCCGATCTCGGGCACGGCCCGCTTCACGGCGCGGACCGCCCGGCAGACGAGGTTGTTGGCGTTCAGCGCCTCCGAGCCGGTCGGGTCGCGCAGCGACACCTCCGTGTAGGGGAAGAACGACACCGCCGGGATGCCGAGCTTCGCGGCGCGCTCCGCGTCGCGGACGATCTCGTCCACCGAGAGGCGCTCGACGCCCGGCATCGAGGCGACCGGCTCGCGGCGGCCCTCGCCGTCGATCACGAACATCGGCCAGATCAGGTCGTCGACCGTCAGGGTGTGCTCGCGGACGAGGCGGCGCGACCAGTCGGCCTTCCGGTTCCGGCGCGGGCGCTGGGTGATCTTCAGACCCTCCACGCGGGCGCCCTCGCGGGCGGCCTCCACGGCGAGAGGGCGCGGCTCTGGCAGGGTGTCTGACATGCGGCTTCGCTACCGTTCGCGCGGACCACGCCGCGGATCGCGCGGCGCCCGTGCGCCGGAGGCGATCGACTACCACACCGGGCCGGCGCAACGAAACCCGACCGTTGACGCCGGACGGCGGAACCGCTTCAACCCGGCGACCCCCGACCGATCGATCAGGATCCAGGCCCTTCGCCATGAACCGGCCCCCATCATCCGCGAGCGCTCGATAGTGCCCAGCTACTTTCCGATCCGGCGCAGGACGCCGCGGCCGGGCGGCATCCCGAGCGACCGCATCGAGCGGGCCCAGGGCCCCGCGTCCGGCACGTGGGACACAGTGCTGATCTGGTTCATGCGGCTCACGGCCCTCGTCTGGCTGCTGAAGAGCGTCTTCGCCTGGGCGACCATCCTCGACGTCCTGCCGGGCGTGCGCCCCTTCGAGGCCGAGCCGTTCGGCCGCCAATCCGCGATCGTCTACTTCGCGGTGATCGACGCCGCGGCGGCGATCGGATTGTGGCTGACGAGCGCCTGGGGCGGCGTGATCTGGCTGCTCGCCGTCACGTCGGCGATGACGCTCGCTGTCCTGACACCGCAACTCTTGCCGTTATCGGTGCCGCTGCTCGTATTCGGAGGCTGTGTCGTGACGTTGTACTTCCTGCTGTCCTGGCTGGCCGCGCAGGAAGCACGGTGAACGAACCGTTCTTGTCTTCATTCAGTTTGTCTTTACCGCGAAGAGTAAATCGCGAATTCATCCTGTCGCTTAAATCGCCTTTCATTCCCGAGCCCTAGCTTAGCCATCATCAACGGCGCCGCATCCAACGGGTGCCGGATCATCGGATGGCGAGGCAGAGATGAAGACCCAGAACGCCCGAGTCGCGCAGATCGAGGCCCCCGAGGAAGCCGCCTCCACCAAGGGCTCCTACCTCGAGGCGCTGCACCTCGTGGAGCGGCTGCATCGCCGGCTGCTCGACGTGATCAAGGACGAGTTCGAGCGCCGCGGGCGCGAGGACGTCAACAGCGTCCAGGCGCTGCTCCTGTACAACATCGGCGACAAGGAGCTGACCGCGAGCGAGCTGCGGACCAAGGGCTACTACCTGGGCTCCAACGTCTCGTACAACGTGAAGAAGCTTGTCGAGGCCGGCTATCTCCACCACGCCCGCTCGAAGACCGACCGGCGCTCCGTCCGGATCAGCCTGACCGACAAGGGCCGCCAGGTCCACGAGATCATCCAGGGGCTCTACGACAAGCATGCCCGGACGATCACGCCGATCGGCGGGATCTCGGAGGAGGATTTCATTCGCCTGAACCAGGCCCTCACCCGCCTGGAGCGCTTCTGGACCGATCAGATCCGTTACCGCCTCTGAGGCGCGCCCTCAGAGGTTCAGCAGGCCGATGATCCCGGCGATCACCGCGTAGGCGAAGCCGGCGTTGATGGCGACGCCGAACATCCCGATCACGAGACCGCCCAGCACGACCAGACCGTCGCGCTCGACGAGACCGAGCCCGACCAGGCAGACGGCGAGACCCAGCGGGATCTGCCCGACGATGGGCGCGGCCACGATCAGCGCCAGCGCCAGGGCGAGCAGGACGATCCCCATGCCGCGCATGCCGAGCGCGGTCTCGAACACGCTGACGCGGGGGCGCGACCAGCGCTCCAGGCGGCGCAGGATCGGCACCGCGCGGGTGACGGCGCGCCGGACATCCGTCAGGGCGATCGAGCGGCCGAGGAGCATCCGCGGCAGCCACGGCGCCGACATCCCGGCGGCGATCTGGATCGCCACGAGGAGCAGGAGCAGGCCGCAGATCAGCGGGATCGGCGGCGGCATGGGCAGGCAGTTCGGCAGCCCGAGCAGGACCACGAGCAGCGCGAAGGCACGGTCCCGCAGGACCGCGACGATGTCGCCCACGGTGAGGCGCTCGCCCTCCTGGCTCGCCAGCACGGTGAGGACGTCCGACGTTCGTGCACCGGAGGTCAAGGATCTGCCAACCTTCGCTTTCCCGCGGGGGCTCTAGCCGAGAACATCTGGCACGCCAAGCACGGCAGATTCGCGACAGCGCGATGGCGTCCCGCGGGCGGACGCGCGGCGGACGGCCCGCGAAGTCCCGGCAAGCACAGCGCGCGCACCGACGCACCTTTCCGAAGCAACCTCGTCCCTGCGACACGAAGATCGGCGCGCGAATCCGACAATTCCGGGGGATCGCGAGCGGATCGCGATGAAACGCGGTTAATTTTCTTTTACCTTATTCGGCAGATGTCGGAGGCTCGACTGTGCCGAACCAGCGCCCTCGCCCGAAGATCGCTGGACGCGCGCCCGTTCTCGCGGTTCTGCTCGCGGGACAGGCGGCCGTCTCGCACCCCGCCGGCGGCAGCGAGATCGACACGCTGCTGTTCGGCAGCCTCGACGCCGGCGGCGACACCTTCCTGACCGTCGGGGCGAAGGCCGGCCTCACCTCCCTCGCGCAGGACGGTTTCACCGCACTGGCGAGCGTCGGTGGCGGGCGGCGCGCGGAGTCCGGTCCGGACGGCCCCCGCACGCGCTACACGGTCGCCGCCGCCGCCCTGGCCGGGTACCAGTGGGTCTTCGACTGGGGCGCGGTCGCGGCCTTTGCCGGGCCCGAAATCGCGCGGGAGATGCTGATCGCGGGGCCCCTCTTCGACGCCCTGCCGACGCGCTTCGGGCTCCGGCTCCACGGCGAGGTCTGGGCGCGCCCGAGCGAGGCGACGCTGCTCCAGGCGAGTGCCGTCGCGGGGTCGGCCCGCGACAGCCTGTGGGCGCGCCTCGCCTGGGGCTACCGGCTCTGGGAGACCTATCTGGGTCCCGAGGCCGCCCTCTACACGGACAGGACCGGCTACGCGAAGTGGAGCGTCGGGCTGCACGGGACCGACTTCGCCCTCGGCCGGTACAGCTTCCGCGCGTCGGCGGGCCTCCAGTCCGAGAGCGGCCGGGGCCGCGCCTGCCCCTACCTGAGCCTGTCCGTCTGGTCGCCCCTCTGATCGGCGCCCGGCCGGGCCTCGAGGGCGTCGAGGAACGCGGCCGCGTCGCGGCGGATCTCGGCGCGCCGCCTGTCGCCCAGCCCGCGGAGCGTCCGGTACGGCATGGCCATCCGCTGATTGCCCGCCAGCCGGTCCTCGTTCTCGATGAGGAAGTTCCAGTAGAGATAGTTGAACGGGCACGCCTCCGGCCCGGCCTTGACCTTCACGTCGTACGCGCAGGACGCGCAGTAATCGGACATCCGGTCGATATAGGCACCCGAAGCCGCGTAGGGCTTGGAGCCCATGACGCCGCCGTCGGCCCACAGCACCATGCCGTGGACGTTGGGCAGCTCGACCCACTCGTAGGCGTCCGCGAACACGATCAGGTACCATTCCTCAACCTGAGCCGGGTCGAGGCCGGCGATGAGGGCGAAGTTGCCGGTCACCATCAGGCGCTGGATGTGGTGGGCGTAGGCGTGGGCGCGCGTCTCGGCGACGACCTGCGCGACGCAGTTCAGCGCCGTCTCGCCGGACCAGTAGAACCACGGCAGGTCGCGGCCCGCGCCGAGGGCGTTGCTGTCGCGGTAGGCGGGCATCCGGGCCCAGTAGAGGCCGCGCACGTATTCCCGCCAGCCGAGGATCTGCCGGATGAAGCCCTCGACGCAGTGGAGCGGCGCCGCGCCGTCGCGGTAGGCGCGCTCGGCGGCCCAGCACACCTCCTCGGCGGTGAGCAGCCCGGCGTTGAGGGCGGGCGACAGGAGCGCGTGGTACAGGAACGGCGCGCCGGTCTTCATCGCGTCCTGATAGTCGCCGAAGGTCGGCAGGGCGTCGGCCAGGAAGTGCCGGAGCGCCGCGAGGGCGTCGGCCCGGGTCACCGGCCAGGAGAAGCCGGTGAGATCGCCGAAATGGTCGCCGAACTCGGCCTCCACGAGGGCGATGACCGCGCGCGTGACGGAATCGGGCTGGAAGCCGATCCGGTCCGGCGGACGATGCCCCCTGGGCAGGCGCTTGCGGTTCTCGGGGTCGTAGTTCCAGCGGCCGCCCGCGGGCTCGCCGTCGTCCATCAGGAGGCCGGTCCGGCGCCGCATGCCCCGGTAGAAGGTCTCCATCCGCAGGTGATGCCGGCCCTCCGCCCAGCGGCCGAAATCCTCCCGCGGGCACAGGAAGCGGTTGTCGCCGCGGATCTCGACCGGGATCGCCAGGGTCTCGCGCCAGTCCTGCATCATCTCCCAGACGCGCCACTCGCCCGGCTCGGTCACCACGACCCGCTCCGGCCGGTGGCGCGCCACGGCGCGCTCCAGCTCGCCGGTGAAGCTGCCGGTGTTGCCCGCGTCGGTCAGGCGCACGTACGCGACCGTGATGCCCTCCGCCTCCAGCTCGGCCGCGAAGTGGCGCATGGCGGCGAACAGGAAGGCGATCTTCTGCTTGTGGTGGCGGACATACGTCGCCTCGTCGCGGACCTCGACGATGAGGACGACGTCGTGCTCGGCGTCGAGGTCGACGAGGCTCGACACCCGGCGGGTCAGCTGATCGCCGAGGACGAAGCGCAGGGTTCCGGACGGCGCGGCACGGCGTTTCCCGGCCATGCCTAGACCTTCCCGTCCGGGGCGGAGCGTTCGCCATCCGCGGCGCGGCCGAACCCTCCGGTCCCGCCGTCGAAGATCACCCGAACCACGCCGTTCCCCCTTGCCACCGCCGCCGGCCCAATCAAGGTAGGCCCGGGGACGCGGCCGGGCAGGCGGCGGACCCGCGCCCTCCACGTGCACAAGGTCGCAGGCGGCAAGCATGAAGTTCGCGTTCGCCGGCATCGACTTCCTCGGCGGGGTCTTCGAGGGTCTGCTGGACGCCGGCTGGACGCCGGTGAAGCTGTTCACGCGCCCCTGCGACGGGGTCTACGACCACAACGAGGTCGTCGTGGCCCGCGCCCGGTCCTTGCGGCTGCCGATCCAGCTCTCGCGGATCCGCGAGCGGGACATCGAGGCGCTCCAGGCCGAGCACGGGCGCGACTGGGCACTCGTGGTCGCGGGCTATCCCTGGCTCATCAAGGGCTGGAAGGGCCGCGCCGCCTACGGCCTCAACTTCCACCCCTCCCCGCTCCCGACGGGCCGCGGCCCCTACCCGCTGTTCCGGGCCGTCCTCGACCGCTACGAGACCTGGGGCGTCACCGCCCACGTGCTCGCCGACGGGTTCGACACCGGCGATATCCTGGCGCAGGAGATCTTCGCCCTGAGCCCCCGCGAGAGCCACGAGACGCTGCTCGCCAAGTGCCAGATGGCGGCGCGCCGCCTCGCCGCGGGCCCCCTCGGCCGCGACCTGCCCAATCGCTGGCGGCGCTCCGAGCCGCAGGGCGACGGCTCCTACTGGCCGCGCGCGACCGACGCCGACCGGACGCTCGACTTCCGGCAGGACGTCGAGACGGTCCTGCGCCGGGTGCGGGCCTTCGGCACGGTCGAGACGATCGCGCGGCTCGGCGATGCCCGGGTCTACGTGGCGGAGGCGCAGGGGTGGCAGGAGCGCCACGCGCACACGCCCGGAGCGGTGGTGCACCGCCACCGCCGCCACGTCGTGGTGGCGGCCCTCGACGGGTACGTCCAGCTGACCCGCTGGTCGCCGGTTCCCCTCGCGGAGGCCGGGCAGATCGGCCGCTGACCGGCCCGTCCGGGAACCCGAACGCCGACCCCGATGTTTCCGGCGGCCCGGGCACTCCGCCGGGGCCCCACGGGAGTCCGCCATGTCGACCCGCGCCAGCCTCGCCGCAGCCCTCGGATTCGCCGCGCTGTTCACCGGCTCTGCCCTCGCGCAGGCGGTGATCGTCACGCCCGACGAGTTCGGCCCCGACGACGACGTGGTGGTGCGCGACTACATCGTGCGCCGGCCGGTGGGTCCGGGCCCGATCGTCGGATCGATCCCGCTGCGGCCCGGCAGCATCGTGCCGCCCGACGTGCGGCTCGCGCCCTTCACGGAGGCCCCGAACCCGCGCCTGCGCCGCTTCGGCTACTTCGTGGCGCCGGGCGACAAGATCGTGGTCGTCGATCCCGACACCCGCGCGGTGGTGCGCATCCTGGACCGCTGACGGCCGGCGGCGGCGCTCACCAGTCGCTGAGCACCGCGCGCTTCCAGCGGTCGGGCGCGACGCAGCGGTACTCGTAGGCCTCGTCCCAGGCGTGGTCGCCGGGGGTGCAGGGCGCGCGGCTGCTCGCGGGCGGCCGCGGCAGGCTCTCGCGGAGGGAAGCGGCCTCGATCTGCCCGTTGTCGCTCACGCGCATGACCGGCCCGGCCGCCGTGCCGTAGACCAGATCGCGCCCGTCGAAGCCGAGGCTGCGGGAGAAGCCGCCCTCGCGGTTGCCGTCGAGCCCGATCGCCTGCCCGGCCGCGAGCAGCATCGGGACGCCGGTGAAGCGCGCGGCGGCGGCGTCGATGCCGATGCCGTAGGTCCCCTCCCCCTGGAACGAGATCGCCCGGTCGGTGATGGAGCCGGTGAGGTTGCCCATCAGGATCCCGTAGCCGGTATGGGCGCCCGGAACGCCGCCGGTGGAGATCTGCAGTCCGACCCGCTGGCGGTTGCGGTCGGTGGTCGGCGACTGCGCCGAGACGTCGATCTCGGCGCCGATGCAGGAGGCGACCGGATCGGCCTCGTCGGTCATGTCGACACAGTTGAAATTGCCGGCCCAGGAGGGCCCGACCGGCCCCAGCCCGTTGGGCTCCTTGAAGATCGTGCCGTTGACCGCGACGTTCTGCGCGCCGGTGCTCGCGAGGGCGCGGTTGTGCAGCTCGCCCGTGATCGTCCACTCGTAGCCGGCATTGTGCGGGCCGGTGGATCCGAGCGCCCAGAGCGCCTTGTAGGTGTGGGTGGCCTCGCCCGACCCCTCCGGCACGTGCCGGTCGACCCGCAGCGTCGAGACCGGATCGAAGCCTTGGGGCCGGTTCCAGAGGAAGACGTGGCCGCCATCGAGGCCCATCACCCCGGTCCCCTGCACGCTGCGGGAGAAATTCGGCGGCCACGGCTGCGGTGCGGACGCCGGATCCGTCGCCGGCGCGGCGCGCGGCGGCTGTCCGGGCGCCTCGGCGGCCGCGACCGTCGGAACGCCGATCGCGAAGCACGCCATCAGGGCGGTGCCGGGGCGGATGCGCATGATCGTCTCCGGATATCCTCTCGGCGCGGCCTCGCCCAGGATCGCACTGGCAGAACCCGCCCGCGGGACCAGATAGGTTACAGCATCGCATCGGCGACGCCGGCCATGGGCGCCCGCGGATGCGGCACCCGCCGCGCCATGGGAGCGAGCCGATGACCGCCCTGCGATTCCTGCGCAATTGGTTCCTGGTGTCGATCCCGCTCGGCCTCCTGATCGGCCGGTTCATCAAGGCCGGCGAAGGGCCGCCGAGACGAGACCGGCGGTGATTACCGGAGACCGGTCCGATAGACAGGGCGCGACTTGCTATTCTGACGCTCGGATGTCGATCATCAATAACATGTTAGCGAATCCGGCGCATTTTTACTGATATCGCGCCATACCGGCCGACCAGGGCAGGAACTTCGGCCGTGTCCCGCAACGCCAGCACCCCTGCCGCCGTCGCGGAACGCCGGGCGACCGAGCGGAGACCCACCGCCCTGCTGGCCTTCGCCCAGCAACGGGACGGCGCGCGCTATCCCTGCCAGGTCATGAACATCTCCGATCGCGGCGCGATGCTGGAGTTCCTGGGTTCGCAGGCGGTGCTGCTGGAGGACGTGTTCGACCTCGTGCTGGCGAGCGCCGAGATGCGCTACGCGGTCCAGCTCGTCTGGCGGAAGGAGCGGACGGTCGGCGTCCTGTTCTGCGGCGAGGCCGTGTGAGAGGTCGACCCTGCGGGCTCAGACCGCGAGCGTCGCCATCAGCGTGAGCCCGACGGCCGGCAGCGCCAGCGCCAGGACCGCGAGGGTGTCGAGGGGTGCGGGCCGGCTCGCCGCGAGCCAGCGACGCTCGGCGAACTTCTCGGCCGCGAACCCGGACAGGACCAGGCCGCAGCCGACGAACGTGACAAGCGCGGACATGGGTCGACCCTTCTTCGCAACGCCGCGCCGTGTGATGCGCCTGACGGGAGTACCCGCGGCGCGGCCATAAAGTTTCACCACGGCGCGGATACGCCGGCGAAAGCGGCGGCGCGCCGGGAACGCCGCCGGCGCGTTCCCGCCTCTCCCGGGGACGAAGGGGTTGCAATCCCGCGCGGATCCATCGAGGCGGAAGCCCAGCGTCATCGACGGGATTGTGGCGGGCGGCGGGAGGCCGGAAGCTTTGAAGACGAGCGGCAACGGCGTGGCCGTCGGACACGATGGCTGGCTGTACTGGGTCGGACGCGCCCGTGAGGTCGAAGCCTTCTACGGCGACACCGCGACCTCGCGGCGGATCCTGAAGCGCTGGACGCGGCTCATCGGGCGGCGCGCGCGGCGCCTCGACGACCTCGGGATCCGGCACGTGCACACCGTCGTCCCCGACAAGCTCGCGATCTATCCGGACCTGCTCGGCCGCCCCTTCCCGGGGCTCGACGACCCGCCCGGGGTTCGGCTCGCCCGGCTAACCGCCGGGGACAGCGGGGCCCCGATGGTCGACCTGCAAGCACCGCTGCTGGCGGCGCGGGCCGAGGAGCCCGTCTACCTGCGGACGGACACGCATTGGACCTACCGCGGCTACCTGACGGCGTACCGCGCGCTCTGCGAGGCCCTGGACGCGCCGGTGGCGGCGCACGTGTTCGCGGGGACCGGCGCGACCGAGTGCTTCACCTTCGATCTCGGTGAGAAGCTCGTCCCGCCGGTCGACGAGGCCTACGTCGCCTACGACTTTCCGCGCCGCGCGGCACGGATCGACGCGAACGCCCTGGTGGCCGTGCGGGAATCCGGCCGGGCCGTGCGGCCGCGCGGACTGTTCGTCGGATCCCGCGTCGTCCTGAGGAACCCGGAGGCGCCGGATCCGCGCCGCGTGGTGCTGTTCGGCGATTCCTACATCTACAGCCCGGGCGCCCGGCTCACGGCGATGCTGGCCGAGACCTTCGCCGAGGTGCACGCGATCTGGTCGGCGAACATCGACTGGGCCTACGTCGAGGATGTCCGGCCCGGCATCGTCATCTTCGAGATCGCCGAGCGGTTCCTGCGGCAGGTTCCGAACGACCGGATCCGCATCGATCGCTTCGCGGCGTCGCGCGCGCGGCGGGCCGTCCGCCCGACGCTCCGGGAGCGGATCCGGCGCTGGCTGCGCTGAGGCCGGCCGCTCCGGAAAGCGAGAGCCCCGCCGCGGTGGCGGCGGGGCTCTGCTCCCTCAGGTGCGCGGCGGCTCAGTAACCGCGGCCGTAATAGCCCGGGCCCCGGTCGAAGGCGCCCGCCGCGGCGGCGCCGGCGGCCGCGCCCGCAATGCCGAGACCGATGGCGGCCCCGGTCGACAGGCCGCGGTGACGGCGGTAGCCGAAATCGCGCCGGTGGCCGTAGCCGCGATCGTAGCCGCGGCCGTAGCCGTAGCCGTGGTGGCCGCCGTAGCCGTAGCCATAACCCTGCGCCTGGGCGCCGGTGGCGCCGAGCGCGCCGAGGGACAGGGTGACGGCGGAGATGAGAGCGAGCTTGCGCATCGGTGACTCCTTCGCAGTTGCGTTGGGACCCCAACCCAAAGCGCAACCAGGGGTTCCGATTTTCATGTGGGCAGGGCGCCGACCGCGCCGGATGTCAACAGTGAGGATCGAGGATGTGGTGAGCGCGCTGGGACTCGAACCCAGGACCTACAGATTAAAAGTCCGTTGCTCTACCAGCTGAGCTACGCGCTCGCGTCCCGGGCCGCGCGGCGGCCCGTCGGGGACGGCGCGTCCGCAATAGGTGAGCGGGACCGGGGGGTCAACACGACGGAGGTGGACAACCCTCAGGCCGCGTCGCCGCGGGTCCGCTCGACGATGTCCCGGGCCTCGTCGAAGGCCGCGTCCGCGTCGAGCTCGGTGGTGTCGAGCCGGATCGCGTCCTCGGCCATGCGCAGGGGGGCGGCGCTGCGCGACGCGTCCCGGGCGTCGCGGGCCTCGATGTCGGCCAGGATCGCCGCGAAGGTCGCCGCCTCGCCGCGGCCGGCCAGCTCGCGGTGGCGGCGGCGGGCACGCTCCTCGGACGAGGCGGTGATGAACAGCTTCACCGCGGCCTCGGGGCACACGACCGTGCCGATGTCGCGCCCGTCGAGCACCGCCCCCTGCGGGTCGGCGGCGAAGCGGCGCTGCCACGCGAGCAGCCCGGCGCGGACCTCCGGCACCGACGAGACGCGGGAGGCCGCCTCGCCCATCGCCCGCTCGCGCAGGCGCGGATCGTCGAGCCGACCGGCGTCGAGGGCCTGGGCCGCCCGCGCCGCGGCGGCGGCATCGTCCAGCGACAGACCGGCGTCGATCAGGGCGAGCGCCACCGCCCGGTAGAGGAGCCCGGTGTCGAGATGCGGCAGGCCGTAATGGTCGGCGAGACGCTTGGCGAGGGTACCCTTGCCGGACGCGGCCGGTCCGTCGATCGCGATGACGAGCGGCATGGCGGTCACGCCCCGATCTGGCCGCCGAGGGCCTGCATGGTCGGAAGGAAGCTCGGGAAGCTCGTGGCGATCATCGCGCCGTCATCCACCGTGACCGGGTTCCGCGCCGCGAGCCCCATCACCAGGAACGCCATGGCGATGCGGTGGTCGAGGTGGGTCGCCACCGTCCCGCCGCCCGGCGCCGCGGTGCCGTCGCCCTCGACCACGAGATCGTCGCCCTCGACCGCGTGGCGGACGCCGTTCGCGGCGAGCCCGGCCGCCACGGCCGCGAGGCGGTCCGATTCCTTCACCCGCAGCTCGTGCAGGCCGTTCATCCGGGTCCGGCCCTCGGCGAAGCTCGCCGCCACCGCCAGCACCGGGTACTCGTCGATCATCGCGGGCGCCCGCTCGGCCGGGACGTCGACGCCGGTCAGGCGGCTCGCGCGCACGCGCAGGTCGGCCACGGTCTCGCCGCCCTCCTCCCGCTCGGCCACGCGCTCGATCTGCGCGCCCATCTCCAGGAGCGTCGTGATCAGCCCGATGCGCAGCGGGTTCATCATCACGCCCTCGATCACCACGTCGGAGCCGGGCACGATCAGCGCCGCCACCAGCGGGAACGCCGCCGAGGATGGGTCGGCCGGCACCACCACGTCGGTCCCGCGCAGGGTCGGCTGCCCCGTCAGCGCGACCTTGCGGCCGTGGCCGCCCGGCCCGTGCGGCTCGACGCTGACCGCGGCGCCGAACAGGCGCAGCATCCGCTCGGTGTGGTCGCGGGTCGCAGCCGCCTCGATCACGGTCGTGACGCCGGGGGCGTTGAGGCCGGCGAGCAGGACCGCCGACTTGATCTGCGCGGAGGCCGCCGGGGTCTCGTAGGTGATCGGGATCGCCTCCCTGGGACCCCGCAGGGTCAGGGGCACGCGTCCGCCCTCGGCCTCGGCCAGGACCTGCGTGCCCATCCGGGTGAGCGGGTCGAGGATGCGGCGCATCGGCCGCGAGCGCAGGGAGGCGTCGCCGTCGAAGGTCGCGGTCACCGGCTGCCCGCCGACCACGCCCATCATCAGCCGCGAACCGGTGCCGGCATTGCCGAAATCGAGAACCTCGGCCGGGTCGCCGAGGCCGCCGATCCCGACGCCCCGGACCCGCCAGCTCCCGGCCCCGAGGCGCTCGACCCCTGCCCCGAGCGCCTTCGCGGCGGCGGCGGTGCGCAGGACGTCGTCGCCCTCCAGCAGGCCTTCGACCCGCGTCTCGCCCTGGCTGAGCAGGCCGAGGATCATCGACCGGTGCGAGATCGACTTGTCGCCGGGCGGGCGCAGGCGTCCGCGCAGCGGGGCGCCCGGCGCGGCGGTGAGGGGCTGGGGGGTCGAATCGTGCGACACGGGACGTCCGTTCGGGCTCTGAGACGTGGGCCTGGATCCGGCGCGTCGCGCGGCCCTGCCGCGGCGCTGCAATCGGACGGTGAAATCGCCGCGCCGTTAACACGGGCACCGCCCGCCGTCATCCATCCGCTGCCCGCGCCGATCCTGGGCGCCGCACGCGGGGGCGCGCCGCCCGAAACGCTCTGCGCGGGCTCGATTGACAGGCGCTTTCACCGCGACTAACGGGGCGCCTCCCCCGAGACAGTACTGACGACGAGGTGTCCGCCCGTGGCCCGACCGGAACTTGGCTTGAAGCGCCAGTGCATGAGCTGCGGCGCGAAGTTCTACGACCTCGCCCGCGATCCCGCGGTCTGCCCGAAATGCGGCGCGGTCTATCAGGCGGTGGCCACCTCCAGCCGTGCGGCCCCCCCGGCGCTGTCGCGGGGCCCGGCCAACACCGACGATGAGGACGAGACGGACGAGAAGGGCCCGGAGATGGTCTCCCTCGACGAGGTCGAGGCCGCCGAGGACGACGCCGATCCGACGCCCGAGGACGACTCGGTCGAGGACGGGGAATCCTCCGACGACGATACCTTCCTGGAGGAAGAGGATTCCGGCGACGACGACGTCTCCGACCTGATCGACGGCGATATCGAGAACGACGAGGAGGGCTGAGGCGGCCTCCGTCTCCCCCGACCAAAAACCCCCGGCGGCAGCGAAAAAGGGGGTTGAGTCCGCGATGCGAGCCGCCTATAGAACCGGCCTCGCCGACCGCGACCCGGACCGGCGAGACCCCGCGGTACCCAAACCGCGGTGGATGTAAAAAGTGGGGCCTTAGCTCAGCTGGGAGAGCGCTTCCATGGCATGGAAGAGGTCATCGGTTCGATCCCGTTAGGCTCCACCATCCCACCCTCGCGCGACGCGGCCCTGTCGGGGACGCGGACCGCGTTTAAAAATATGGGGCCTTAGCTCAGCTGGGAGAGCGCTTCCATGGCATGGAAGAGGTCATCGGTTCGATCCCGTTAGGCTCCACCATTCCTCGCAGGCGCGACGCGGCCGTCCCGGCCTTCCGCGGCGTCAGGCAGATCCCCACAGCACCGTCCCTGCGCGCGCAGCAAAACGATCCTGTCGGCGCGACGACTGAGGTCGCGCGGTCCTGAGTCACCACGCGTTGCTCGTGATGGCGGAGAGGACATCGCCCGAGGGTTTCAGGCGGAACCCGCCCCGGCCGACCAGGCCCGCATCGGGACTCCTCGCTGTATCAATCCGGCTCAGCGGGTCAGGTGACCGAGCGGCAGCGCGGTCGTGTACTTCACCTGCCCCAGGGCGAAGCTCGAGCGGATGTTGGCCACGCCGGGGATCCGTGTGAGGTGGTCGAGGACGAGCTTCTGGTACTGGCCCAGATCCTCGACCACGACGCGCAGCATGTAGTCGGCCTCGCCGCTCATCAGGTAGCACTCCATCACCTCCGGGCGGCTGCGCACCGCCTCGTCGAAGGCCTGGAGCGCGGCCTGGGTCTGCTTCTCCAGCGACACGTGGACGAAGACGTTGACCGCGAGCCCGAGGCTCAGGGGGTCGACCACCGCCACGCAGCCGCGGATCACCCCCGCCTCCTTCAGGTCGTTGACGCGTCGCCAGCACGGCGACGTCGACAGGCCGACCCGCTCCGCGAGATCCGCGATGCTGATCTCGCTGTCCTGCTGCAGGCACTCGAGGATGCGCAGGCTCGCGGCGTCGAGGGCGGCCGGTCGGGCGGGCATGCGATCGGTCTCCGGTCGGGAGCCGCGTGCGCGGCCTGGGGCGCAGGATGCGGCATGTTTTGCCGCCTACAGCCCGTATCAGGGAATATCAATCCGCGAGCCCCGGCATCGCGGCAAATATCCGGCATGTCCCGCCGCCGCGATCCTCGTATGATCGCGCCGACCAGGGAGGCCGCGCCGATGAACGCCATACCGCCGAAAGCCACGATCGCGCGGTCCGCCGAGGTGGATCACGATCCGGCCGAGACCCAGGACTGGCTCGCCGCGCTGGAATCCGTCTTCCGCACCGAGGGCGCGGCCCGGGCGCGCTTCATCCTCGATCGCCTGGAGCGGCGCTCGAAGGAGATCGGCATCCTCGACGAGGCCCTGCCCTACTCGCCCTACCGGAACACGATCGCGCTGGAGAAGCAGCCGCGCTACCCCGGCGACCTCGACATCGAGGAGCGCCTGACCTCGATCATGCGCTGGAACGCGCTGGCCATGGTGGTGCGTGCCAACATGGCCTACGGCGAGCTCGGCGGCCACGTGGCGAGCTACGCCTCGGCGGCGGAGCTGTTCGAGGTCGGCTTCAATCACTTCTTCAAGGGCGGCACGGACGGCGACCTCGTCTATTTCCAGCCGCACTCCGCGCCGGGCGTCTACGCGCGGGCCTTCCTCGAGGGCCGGCTGTCCGAGGAGCAGCTGAAGCACTTCCGCCAGGAGATCGCCGGCGACGGGCTCTGCTCCTACCCGCATCCCTGGCTGATGCCGGATTTCTGGCAGGTCCCCACCGGCTCCATGGGCATTGGCCCGATCCACGCGGTCTATCAGGCCCGGTTCATGCGCTACCTCGGCGACCGGGGCCTCGCCGACACCACCGGCCGGCACGTCTGGGGCGTGTTCGGCGACGGCGAGATGGACGAGCCCGAGTCGATCGGCGGCCTGGCGCTCGCCGCGCGCGAGAATCTCGACAACCTGACCTTTGTCATCAACTGCAACCTGCAGCGGCTCGACGGGCCGGTGCGCGGCAACGGCCAGATCATCCAGGAGTTGGAGAGCCTGTTCCGCGGCGCCGGCTGGAACGTCATCAAGGTGCTGTGGGGCTCGGAGTGGGACGGGATCTTCGCCCGCGACACCAACCACGCCCTGCTGCGCCGCTTCGCCGACACGGTGGACGGCAAGTACCAGACGCTCGGTGCCAAGGACGGCGCCTACAACCTCGCGCACTTCTTCGGCGAGGACCCGGAGGTGCGCGAGCTCGTCGCCCACATGTCGGACGCCGACGTCGACCGGCTGAAGCGCGGCGGCCACGACTTCCGCAAGCTCTACGCGGCCTTCGCGGCCGCCAAGGCCACCAAGGGCCGGCCGACGGTGATCCTGGCCAAGACCAAGAAGGGCTACGGCATGGGCGGTGCGGGCGAGTCGCGCATGACCGCCCACCAGGCCAAGAAGCTCGACGTCGACGCGCTGCGCGCCTTCCGCGACCGCTTCGCCCTGCCGCTGTCGGACGCGCAGGTGGAGGGCCTGGCCTTCTACAAGCCGGCCGAGGACGGCGCTGAGATGCGCTACCTGCGCGAGCGGCGCGAGATGCTCGGCGGCGTCCTGCCGGCCCGCCGCCGCACGGCGCCGACGGTCCCAGTTCCGGAGCTCTCCACCTACGCGGGCTTCGCCCTCGAGGCCGCCGGCAAGGAGATGTCGACCACCACCGCGGTGGTGCGCCTGTTCGGCAACCTCCTGAAGCACAAGGATCTCGGGCCGCGCATCGTGCCGATCGTCGCCGACGAGGCGCGGACCTTCGGCATGGCCAACCTGTTCCGGCAGGTCGGGATCTACGCGCCGCAGGGGCAGCTCTACGAGCCGGAGGATGCCGGCTCCATGCTCTACTACCGCGAGGCCCGGGACGGGCAGCTCCTCGAGGAGGGCATCACCGAGGCCGGGGCGATCTCGTCCTGGACGGCGGCGGCCACGTCCTACAGCGTCCACGGCCTGTCGATGCTGCCGTTCTACATCTACTACTCGATGTTCGGCTTCCAGCGGGTCGGCGACCTGATCTGGGCGGCGGCCGACCAGCGGGCCCGCGGCTTCCTGATCGGCGCCACGGCGGGCCGCACGACGCTCGGCGGCGAGGGCCTGCAGCACCAGGACGGTTCGAGCCACATGCAGGCGGCCGCGATCCCGAACTGCCGGGCCTACGATCCGGCCTTCGCGTACGAGATGGCGGTGATCGTCGACCGGGGCGCCCGGGCGATGATGGAGGAAGGCGAGGACGCCTTCTACTACCTCACGGCGATGAACGAGAACTACGCCCAGCCGTCCATGCCGCAGGGGGCGGAGGCCGGGATCCTGAAGGGCATGTACCGCCTGTCGGGGCCGGAGGCCGGACAAGGGACGGGCGCCGCTGTGCGGCTCCTGGGCTCCGGGGCGATCCTGCCGGAGGTGATCGCAGCGGCGACGATGCTCGCGCAGGATTTCGGCGTCGCGGCCGAGGTGTTCAGCGTGACGAGCTTCAGCGAGCTGGCCCGCGACGCCCGCGAGGCCGAGCGGCAGGCGATGCTCAACCCGGAGGCCGAGGCGCCGGTCAGCCACGTGGCGGCGCTGCTGCCGGGCACGGCGCCCATCGTCGCGGCGAGCGACTACGTCCGGGCCTACCCGCAGCTGATCGCCTCCTATGTCGGCGCGCGCTTCGTCGCCCTCGGCACCGACGGGTTCGGGCGCAGCGACACCCGCAACGCGCTCCGCCGGTTCTTCGAGGTCGACCGGCAGCACGTGGTCATCGCCGCCCTGCACGCTCTGGCCGAGGCCGGCACGGTGCCGCGCGCCGCGGTGGCGGACGCGATCCGCCGCTACGGCGTCGCGGCCGACGCGCCCGCGCCCTGGACGATCTGAGGCCGGGCGCCCCGTCGAGGGGCGCCGCCCGCCCCCACCCCTTTTCCGAACGCCCGACCCACGGACACCCGACCGCATGAGCGCCGCGCTGCAGATCGCCCTCCCGGATATCGGCGACTACCGGGACGTGCCGGTCATCGAGCTTCTGGTGAAGCCCGGCGACCGCCTCGCGGTGGACGACCTGATCCTCAGCATCGAGTCTGACAAGGCCACCATGGAGGTCCCCTCCCCGGTCGCCGGCATCGTGCGCGAGTTGCTGGTGTCGGTGGGGACGAAAGTGTCCGAGGGCACGCCGATCCTGACGGTGGAGCCTGCCGAGGGCGGCGGGGTCGAGACCGCGGCGGCACCGCCTGCCGCGGCCGCAGCGCCGTCGGCTTCCGGGCAGGGCGCGGGTCCCCGCTCCCGTGCGGGAGAGGGACAGGGTGAGGGATCCGGGTTGTCCGGAGACGGCACCCCCCTCACCCCAGCCCTCGCCCGCACGGGAGAGGGAGCCGGTCGCGCCTCGCCGGAGCCGATGCGGGCCGACCCGATCCAGGCGACGAGCGGCGACGTGCATGCCAGCCCGTCCGTCCGCCAGCTCGCCCGCGAGCTGGGCGTCGGGCTCGACCGCGTCGCCGCCACCGGGCCGAAGGGGCGGATCCTGCGCGAGGACGTGCACGCCTTCGTCAAGGCGGCCCTCAACGCGCCGGCACAGGCGCCCGCCGCCGCGTCCGGCATCGGCGCCGGCCTGCCGCCCTGGCCGGAGGTCGACTTCGCCAAGTACGGGCCGGTGCGGCGCGAGCCGCTCTCGCGCATCCAGAGCCTCTCTGGGGCCAATCTCAGCCGCAACTGGCTGACGATCCCGCACGTGACCAACTTCGACCGGGCCGACGTCACCGAGATCGAGTCGTTCCGGGTCGGCCTCAACACGGAGACGCGCACGCCGCCCGCCCGGGTCACCATGGTGGCCTTCCTGATCAAGGCGGCGGCCTCGGCGCTGCGCGCCTATCCGCGCTTCAATTCCTCCCTGGAGGGCAGCGACCTCGTCCTGAAGGACTACGTCCATGTCGGCTTCGCGGTGGACACGCCGAAGGGCCTGATGGTGCCGGTGGTGCGCGACTGCGACCGCAAGGGCCTCATCGAGATCGCCACCGAGATGGCTGCGATGGCCGAGAAGGCCCGGGCCGGAACCCTCCCGGGTTCCGAAATGCAGGGCGGCTGCTTCTCGGTCTCGTCGCTCGGCGGCATCGGCGGCGACGGCTTCACCCCGATCATCAACGCCCCCGAGGTCGCGATCCTGGGCGCGGCGCGCTCGCGCACCGAGGCGGTCTGGGACGGCAAGGCCTTCCAGCCGCGCCTGATCCTGCCGCTCAGCCTGTCCTGGGACCATCGCGTCGTGGACGGCGTCGCCGCCGCCCGCTTCCTCGGCCACGTGGCCTCGGTCCTGTCGGACCTGCGCCGCGCCCTCCTGTGACCGCCGCCATGCCCGAGACCCTCGACATCCGCGTCCCCGATCTCGGGGACTACGCCGACGTGCCCGTCATCGAGATCCCGGTGGCGCCCGGCCAGCCGGTCGCCAAGGACCAGACCCTGCTGGTGGTCGAATCCGACAAGGCGACGCTGGACATCCCCTCCCCCGCGGCGGGCCGCCTCGTGGAGATGCTGGTCGGCCTCGGCGACACGGTGTCGGCCGGCACCCGCGTCGCCCGCCTCGCGGTCGAATCGACCGACGCGCGCGGCGAACCGACCCCTGCGCCGGCCTCGGCTCCGACCCCCGCGCCCACGCCCGCCGCGCCATCGAAGCCGCAGTCCGGCGCGGGCTGCGATCTCCTGGTGATCGGCGGAGGACCGGGCGGCTACTCGGCCGCCTTCCGGGCCGCCGATCTCGGGCAGCGGGTCATCCTGGTCGAGCGCCACGCGACCCTCGGCGGCGTCTGCCTCAACGTGGGCTGTATCCCCTCGAAGGCGCTGCTCCACGTGGCCGCGGTCACCGAGGAGGCCGTCCGGCTGGCCGCGCACGGGATCAGCTTCGGCGCGCCGACGGTGGATCTGGAGAAGCTGCGGACCTTCAAGGCCGGCACCGTCCGCCGCCTCACCGACGGGCTCGCCCAGATGGCGCGCCAGCGCAAGGTCGAGGTGGTCCGCGGGACAGCCCGCTTCACCGGGCCCGACACGGTCTCGGTGACGCTGCACGACGGCGGCACGCGGGACGTCACCTTCACGGGCGCCGTCGTGGCGGCGGGCTCGGCGCCGGTGGCCCTGCCGATGCTCCCGGACGATCCGCGGGTCGTGAATTCCACCGGGGCGCTGGAACTGCCCGCCGTGCCGCGCCGGCTCCTGGTGATCGGCGGCGGCATCATCGGCCTGGAGATGGCGACGGTCTACAGCGCGCTCGGCGCGCGGGTCGACGTGGTCGAGCGCCTGCCCGGCCTGCTCGAGGGCGTCGACCGGGATCTCGTCGGCGTCTGGACGAAGCGCAACGCCCACCGTTTCGACCGCGTCCTGACGGGGGTCGAGGTCGTCTCAGCCGAGGCGAAACCGGACGGGATCGCCGTGACCTTCTCGGGGGAGGCCGAGCCCGGAACCTACGACCTCGTGCTCCAGGCCGCGGGCCGCCGGCCCAACGGGTCGACGCTCGGTCTCGACGCGGCCGGCGTGGCGCTGGACGGCGGCTTCGTGCCGGTGGACGCCCAGATGCGCACGAACGTGCCGCACATCTTCGCCATCGGGGATTGCGTCGGCCAGCCGATGCTCGCCCACAAGGCGGTGCATCAGGGCCACGTCGCCGCCGAGGCGGCCGCCGGCCACAAGGCCGGGTTCGACGCCGCCGTGATCCCGTCGGTCGCCTACACCGACCCGGAGATCGCCTGGGCCGGGCTCACCGAGACGGCCGCGAAGGCGGCCGGGCGGGCCGTCGAGGTGGCGCGCTTCCCCTGGGCCGCTTCGGGCCGGGCCATCGCCAACGGCGCCGATTACGGCCTGACCAAGCTGCTGTTCGACGCGCAGGCCAAGCGCGTCGTCGGCGGCGCCATCGTCGGCCCGAACGCCGGCGACATGATCGGCGAGGTCGCGCTGGCGATCGAGATGGGCGCCGACGCCACCGATATCGGCCGGACGATCCACCCCCACCCGACCCTCGGCGAGACGATCGGTCTCGCGGCGGAGGCCGGGCTCGGCCTCTGCACCGACCTGCCGCCGGTCGCCCGTCGGTAGACACGACGTCGGCGCCGGGCCCGTCCGCCCGGCGGCTCGACGGATCGCCGCGTCTTGTATAGATCTCGGCGCCCGTCGCCGGCACGGCCGGGAAGCCGTCCGGTCGGAGCGTTCTGCCGGGCCTCGATGCGGCGGCACGTGGCGAAGATCTGGTGGTTCAGCTGAGAGGATATGATCCGAGATGCTGTGGCACACCGGAAAGTCTTTCCGCCACGCCGTCCGCATTTTGCAATTACTGGCACGGGATCGATCGGCGCGCGGGGCCCCGCGGCCCGCAACGGCCGCACCGGCGCTCCGGGTACCGCCCCTGGTCCTCGCCGTGCTGCTGGGTTCGGGCGCGGTGACCGGGGCGCCGAGCTGGGCGCGCGACGCCGCCGAGGCGCCGAAGCCGGCCGATACGCCGTCCGCCGCCGACGGGCCGCAGGCGCTCATCGCCTCGCTGCGGAGCCGTATCCTCGCGGCGCACAGCGCGACCTTCGCCCTCGAGAGCTGGTGTGCCGACTACAAGCTCGCCGGAGACCCGCACCTCGTGGCGGAGCGCGTGGCCGTCGCCGACAAGCCCCTGACGGCCGCGCAGCGCGCCCGTCTCGCGATCGGCCCGGACGAGCCGGTGCGCTACCGCCGCGTCCGCCTCGCCTGCGGGGACCGCGTCCTGTCCGAGGCGGATAACTGGTACGTGCCGGCCCGGCTCACGCCGGAGATGAACGCGACGCTGGACACCACCCGCACGCCCTTCGGCCGGGTTGTGCGTCCCCTCGCCCCGGTGCGCAGCACCGTCGAGGTGCGCGCGCCGGTCCGGAGCGCCGCGCCCGGACCGGACGATCCGCTCTTCGAGATCGACGCCGTGTTGTCGACCGGGGCCGGGCAGCCGTTCTGCGAGGTCGTCGAGACGTATCTGGGCGGTGCGCTGCCGCAGGCATCGCGGTAGAACCCGGCCGCGTTCTCGGTTGGGAGGAACAGGTATGGGTTCGAGGTTTCGTCGCGCGGTTCTGGCCCTGCTCGCGACGGGCGCGGCGTGCGCGCCGGCCCTGGCGGCCGATCCGGCCGGCGTATGGCTGACGGAAACCGGCAGTTCGAAGGTCCGCATCGCGCCCTGCGGCGGCGGCTTCTGCGGCACGATCATCAGCGCACCCGGGAAGGGGCTCGACGCGAAGAACCCGGATCCGGCCCTGCGTGGCCGCAGCGTCGTCGGCGTCCAGATCCTCGACGCGCGACAGCCCGAAGGCGGCGGCTTCTCGGGGTCGCTCTACAACCCGAACGACGGCAAGACCTATTCCGGTTCGCTGAAGCTCACGGGACCCGACTCGCTCGAGGTCTCCGGCTGCGTCATGAGCGTGTTCTGCAAGCGGCAGACCTGGACGCGCGTGAAGTGATCGCGCGCGGCGGGCGCCGGGGCGAGGCGGTGCCGCGTCGCAACAACGCGGGATCGATCGCGCGCGACTGAGGTTGCCTGGGTCTGGAACCAGCAAGGATTCTCATGACCCGGACATGTCTCGCCGCCCTTCTCGCCCTCGCCACCGTCGCGCCGGCCAGCGCCCAGGTCGAGGCCCGGCCCGTCGCGCCCGCTCCCGGCGCGCCGGGCGTGGTGAGCCAACAGATCGACGCCACCGGGAACGAAGCCGCCGTGAGCTACTCGCCCACCGGCCGGCCGGCCGACACGATCTCCAACAACTCGGCGGCGGCGGGCAATGCCAACCAGCCGTCGCGGGTCGCGCCGCAGGGCGGTGGCGGCGGCGGCAGCCGGTGATCTCGCCTGATCCCCGGTAACCCGAGCGGCGCAGGACCCGCGAGGGGGCCGCGATGTTCGCCCGGGACCGGAACGGACGCGGGGCACTCTCAAGCCGGCCGCGCCGGTCTCGCGGAGGACGATCGGGCCGCACCCGTGACGGGTGCGGCCCTTCCACGGCGCGTCGTGCCTCAGGCGGCCTCGGTAAGGGCCTGCGCGACGGCGTCGAGGGCGGCCTCGGCCCCGGCCCCGTTCGGGCCGCCGGCCTGCGCCATGTCGCGGCGGCCGCCGCCGCCCTTCCCGCCGAGCGCCCCGGCCCCTGCCCGGACCAGCCCGACCGCGTCGTAGCGCGCGGTCAGGTCGTCGGTGACGCCGACCACCAGCCCGGCCTTGCCGTCCGGTCCGACGCCGACCACCGCCACGATGCCGGAGCCCAGGCGCTTCTTCTCCTCGTCGACGATCGGCTTGAGGTCGCGCATGTCGAGCCCTTCGATGACGGAGCGGCGGAAGGCCACCCCGCCGATCTCGGTCTGCTGCGCGCCCGAGCCCGGGCCACCCTCGCCGCCCATGGCGAGCTTGCGACGGGTCTCGGCCAGTTCGCGCTCCAGGCGGCGCCGGTCCTCCATCAGCGCGGTCAGGCGGTCGGGCGCCTCCGAGACCGGCGCCTTGAGGATGCCGGCGAGCGCCGCCAGCGTCCGGGCCTCCTCGGCCCGGTGACGGCGCGCCGCGTCGGCGGTCAGCGCCTCGATCCGGCGCACGCCCGCGCCCACCGCGCTCTCGGCCACGATGGTGATCGCCCCGATATCGCCGGTGCGCGCGGCGTGAGTGCCGCCGCAGAGCTCCACGGAGAAGTTCTTGGCGCGCGGTTGCGCGGCGTCGCCGTCGACCGGCAGCCCCATCGAGACCACCCGCACCTCGTCGCCGTACTTCTCGCCGAACAGCGCGCGGGCGCCCGACGCGATCGCGTCGTCCACGGCCATCAGCTTCGTGACGACGGGCGCGTTCTGCAGCAGCACCGCGTTGGCGATGTCCTCGACGCGGCCGAGCTCGTCGGCCTCGATCGGCTTCGGGTGGCTGATGTCGAAGCGCAGCCGGTCGGGGCTGACCAGCGAGCCCTTCTGGGCGACGTGGTCGCCCAGCACCTGCCGCAGGGCCTCGTGGAGCAGGTGGGTGGCCGAGTGGTTGGCCCGGATCGCCCTGCGGCGGGCGTTGTCGACCTTCAGCTCGACCGGCTGGTCGAGGCTCACCGACCCCTCCTCCACGGTGACGTGATGGACGAACACGTCGCCGAGCTTCTTCTGGGTGTCGGTCACCCGCGCCCGCACGCCCGGCGCCAGGATCAGGCCGGTATCGCCGACCTGGCCGCCCGACTCCCCGTAGAACGGCGTCTGGTTGACGAGGACGAGGCCGGTCTGACCAGCCTCGAGGGCCTTCACCTCGGCGCCGTCGCGCAGGAGCGCGGTCACGATGCCCTCGGCGGTCTCGGTCTCGTAGCCCAGGAATTCGGTGGCGCCGACGCGCTCGCGCAGTCCGAACCACACCGTCTCGGTCGCCGCCTCGCCCGAGCCTTTCCAGGCCTCGCGGGCCGCCTGCTTCTGGCGCTGCATCGCGGCCGCGAAGGCGTCGGTGTCCACGCCGATGCCGCGGGCCTTAAGCGCGTCCTGCGTCAGGTCGAGGGGGAAGCCGTAGGTGTCGTAGAGGGTGAAGGCGGTCTCGCCGGAGAGCTTGTCGCCCTCCCGCAGGTCGCGGCTCTCGGCGTCGAGGATCGACAAGCCCCGCTCGAGGGTGCGGCGGAAGCGAGTCTCCTCCAGCTTCAGGGTCTCGGCGATCAGGCTCTCGGCCCGCATCAGCTCCGGGTAGGCCTGGCCCATCTCGCGCACGAGGGTCGGCACGAGGCGGAACATGGTGGGCTCGCGGGCCCCCAGGATCTCGGCGTGGCGCATGGCGCGGCGCATGATCCGGCGCAGCACGTAGCCGCGGCCCTCGTTGCCCGGCAGCACGCCGTCGGCCACTAGGAAGGAGGCCGCCCGCAGGTGGTCGGCGATCACCCGGTAGGACGCCATCGTGGCCGCCTCCGGCGCCCGCGAGACCGCGTGGGCCACGGCGTCGATCAGGGCGCGGAACAGGTCGGTGTCGTAGTTCGAGTGGACGCCCTGGAGGATCGCCGCCATGCGCTCCAAGCCCATGCCCGTGTCGATCGACGGCCGCGGCAGCGGGTTCCGGACGCCCGGCTCCAGCTGCTCGTACTGCATGAACACGAGGTTCCAGAACTCGAGGAAGCGGTCGCCGTCCTCGTCCGGCGAGCCGGGCGGGCCGCCCTGCAGCGCCGGGCCCTGGTCGATGAAGATCTCCGAGCAGGGGCCGCAGGGGCCGGTATCGCCCATCTGCCAGAAATTGTCGGAGGTCCCGATCCGGATGATCTTGTCGTCGGAGAAGCCGGCGATCTTCTTCCACAGGCCTGCGGCCTCGTCGTCGTCGGCGTAGACGGTGACGAGGAGCTTGTCGGGCTTGAGGCCGAACTCCTTGGTGATCAGCGTCCAGGCCAGCTCGATCGCGCGGTCCTTGAAGTAGTCGCCGAACGAGAAGTTGCCGAGCATCTCGAAGAACGTGTGGTGGCGCGCGGTGTACCCGACATTGTCGAGGTCGTTGTGCTTGCCGCCGGCCCGCACGCATTTCTGCGCCGTCGTCGCCCGGTCGTAGGCGCGCTTCTCCATCCCGGTGAAGACGTTCTTGAACTGCACCATGCCGGCGTTCGTGAACATTAGCGTCGGGTCGTTCTTCGGCACGAGGCTCGAGGACGGCACGACCTCGTGGCCCGCCTTGGCGAAGTAGTCGAGGAAGGTCGACCGGATCTCGTTGACGCCGCTCATCGGGGCTGACTCTGGCAGTACGGACGGGAAAGGGCGGCCGCGCGTCATCCGCCCGGCGCCCGCATGGCGCCCTCTTAAGGAGGGATGTCGCGCGAGTCACGGGCGGCCTGCCCCGAAATCTCCACGGGACGCCGCAACTCGGCCACAAGCGCGGCCGTGTTGTCGCCACATCTGTCAAGCGATGGTGAGTCCGTAGCGCCACGGTGGCGTGTGGAGAGTCGGGATAACGATGCAGGGCCGCACGGTCGGATCGCCGAGGACCATCACCGGCAAGCAGGGCCATTTCGGCTCGGGCCGCGCCGACGTGATCGCCGCACAGCCCATGCTGGGCCGTGCCCATGGCAGCCGCCCCGCGCTGTTCCGCTCGCTGCTCACCGTCTCGATGATCGCCGGCGGCCTCAGCGCCGCGCTGATCGGGTCGGGCGTGGACCTCGCCAAGGTCGGCCTGTCGCCGGCCGTGTCGGTCGCGGAGGCCGCCACCGAACTCCCGATGCCGCGCCCGCGCATCCACACCGTCGCCCTCAGCACCCCGCTGGAGCAAACGCCGCTGCGCGCCGCCGCGAGCTTCGCCCCTGTGCACGACCTCGACACCGAGCTCGGCTCCAACACGGTCGACCGCGTGTCGTACGACTTCCTGCTCTCCGAGAGCGCCGTCGGCGACCCGAACGACATCCTCGAGTTCGGTCCGATGAAGATCCGGCGCCACCTCGTGCAGACGATCGTCCGGGCGGCCCAGGCGGTCCAGACCGATCCGGTGCTGCTGATGGCGGTAGCCGACAAGGAATCGAGCTTCGTCACGGCGGTCCAGGCCAAGACCTCCTCGGCGACGGGCCTCTACCAGTTCATCGAGCGGACCTGGCTCGGCGTGGTTCGCGACTTCGGCGCCAAGTACGGGCTGGAGAAGGACGCGGCGCTGATCACCTCCGACGCCAACGACCGGCCGGTGATCACCGATCCGGCGGAGCGCGCCCGGGTGCTGGAACTGCGCCGCGACCCGTACCTCTCGGCGCTGATGGCCGGCGAGATGCTGAAGCGCGACGCGGCCCGCATCGCCCTGCGCATCGGCCGCGAGCTGACCCTCGGCGAGGTCTACCTCGCCCACTTCCTCGGACCGGACGACGCCGAGGAGTTCCTCGCCAACGTCGTGAACAAGCCGGCCGCCGCCGCGGCGGCCCTGCTCCCGGGGCCGGCCCGGGCCAACCGCTCGATCTTCTTCGCCGCCGGGCGCTTCGTCGGGCGCGGCCGCCACCGCAAGCCCCTGAGCCTGTCGGTCGCGCAGGTGCACGAGAAGTTCGAGGCGATGATGAGCACCCGCGGGACGCGCTACCAGAACGTCCGCCAAGTCTCTGGAATCATGGCGTATGCCGACGCCGACGCCGGGCTCGCCACGCAGTAACGGCTCTGTGACGCCGGGCGTGATTCCGAACGCCCGGCGCAACCAGCGGCGGATTGCCGACTTTCCTCCTTCGAGCGCCGCATCCTCGGGCGGCGCGGAAGTCGACTTCGGGGGGAGTCCTTGAAAAAGCACCAGACGAGCGCACCCCTGCCGCTCACCGATACGCTGTCACCGGGTATTCCGCTCGATCAGATCGGTCAGAAACTGGCGTCGTTCTACGATGATCTGGTCACCGAGGGTGTGCCCGAACACCTCGCGGCCCTGGTCCGCCGCGTGCGGCAGAACGAGGGCGACGAGGCCGCCCCGGGCGCGCCGAGCGTCGTGGCGGCCGAGGCCGGTCCGCCGCGTCTCGCGCTCGTCGTGGAGGACGATCCCGAGATTCGCGCGCTCGCCGAGACCCTCTTGGAGGAAACCGAACTCGACGTGGTCGGGTGCGACAGCGCCGAGGCCGCCCTGTCGGTCCTCCAGGCGCGCGGGGGCGACGTCGCCCTCGTCTTCGCCGACGTCCGGCTGGCCGGCGAGATGGACGGCCTCCAGCTCGCCCGTGCGGTGGCGACCCTGTGGCCCCGGGCCCGTCTGGTGATCACCTCGGGCCACGGCATTCCCCGCCCCGAGCTGCCGGCCGAGGCCGTCTTCATCGCCAAGCCGTGGCGCCCCCTCGACGTGCTGGTCGAGGCCGAGCGCGCCGCCGCCGACCCGGCCCCGCCGGTGGTCTGAGGCGTTCCGCGCGGCCGGGCCCGGCCCTTGCATCGCCGGTGACCGCGTCGGCGCGAGCCCGGAGCCTGCGACTTGCCGATCCTCTCCGTCCGCCACCGCACGCTCTACCGGTACCGGCGTCCGGTCGCCTTCGGCGAGCACCGGATCATGTTCCGGCCGCGCGACAGCTACGATCAGCGGCTGATCGCGGCGACCCTCGACATCGCCCCGGAGCCGGCCACCCTGCGCTGGCTGTTCGACGTGTTCGGCAACTGCGTGGCGGTCGCGACCTTCGACACCCGCGCCGAGACCCTGACCTTCGACTGCGGCATCACCCTCGACCACACCCCGGAGCACGCGCCGGTCTTCCCCCTGGCGCCGCACGCGACCCACTACCCGTTCGGCTACGGGGCGGAGGACATGCCGGACCTCACCCGCTCCATCGAGCGGCAATGGCCGGACCCGCGGCACGAGGTCGATGCCTGGGCGCGGAGCTTCCTGCCGCCGCAGGGCCGTATCCCGACGCAGGAGCTGCTGGCCGCGATGACGCGCAGCGTGCGGGCGAACTTCACCTACCTCGCCCGCTCCGAGAAGGGCGTGCAGGACCCGCTCACGACCCTGCGCACGAAGCTCGGCTCGTGCCGGGACTTCGCGGTGCTGATGATGGAGGGCGTCCGGGCGCTCGGCATGGCCGCCCGCTTCGTCTCCGGATACCTCTACAACCCGCGCAACGACCGGGCGCGTCACGTCGGCGGCGGCTCCACCCACGCCTGGCTGCAGGTCTACCTGCCGGGCGCCGGCTGGGTCGAGTTCGACCCGACCAACGGCATCGTGGGCAACCGCGACCTGATCCGCGTGGCGGTGACCCGCGATCCGGCGCAGGCCGTGCCGCTGCACGGCTCATTCTTCGGCCTCGCCAGCGACGATCTCGGCATGCGCGTCGACGTCGACGTGGTGGAACTGCCCGCCGACGGGCCGGCGGCCCGAACCGTGCAGGGGCCGGAGACGTCCCTGGCGCGTTGAGTTCGCGCGCACCCGGACTCGGAACGAGCGTGCGTGGCGACTCCGCGCGGACGGCGACAGAGCAAGGTGGCCCCGATGAAGATCAGGACCGGTTTCGATATCGCTTTCACGCTGTCGCAGCCGACACCGATGATCCTGATGCTGAGCGTCCATCCCTCGCGGATCGACGACGTGCTGACCCCGCACGCGATAGGGTTCGATCCGCCGCTCGAGGCGCGGACGTACCGGGATGGCTTCGACAACATCTGCCACCGCATCGTCGCGCCGCCCGGTCAGCTGACCATCGCGGCCGACTTCACGGTCGAGGATTCGGGCGAGCCCGATCCGGTCGTGCCGGACGCCCGGCAGATCCCGGTCCAGGACCTGCCCGACGACGTCCTGATCTTCCTCCTGGGCTCGCGCTACTGCGACACCGACAAGCTCTCGCAGACCGCGTGGTCCCTGTTCGGCGGCACGCCGGAGGGCTGGGCCCGCGTCCAGGCGATCGTCGACTACACGCACGAGCGGATCCGCTTCGACTATCAGCGCGCCGACGCGACCCGGAGCGCGCACGACGCCTTCATGCAGCGCGAGGGCGTGTGCCGCGACTTCGCGCACCTGGCGATCACCCTGTGCCGGTGCATGAACATCCCGGCGCGCTACGCCACCGGATACCTCGGCGATATCGGCGTGCCGAAGGATCCGGCGCCGATGGACTTCTCCGCGTGGTTCGAGGTCTTCCTCGCGGGCCCAGAGGGGCCGCGCTGGTACACGTTCGACGCCCGCCACAACCGGCCCCGCATCGGCCGCATCGTCATGGCCCGCGGCCGCGACGCCACCGACTGCGCCATCTCGACGAACTTCGGCTACGCCCACCTCGCGCGCTTCGACGTCCACACGGACGAGGGCCCCTGAGCCGCGCACGCGTTCGTGATATCGCGCACCGCACGGCCAAGCCGGCCTGCGTATTCCGCCGGACAGCAAATTCCGGGCGGAAGTATGGAACTGCTAGCCTATGCTCACGCTTGTAATGGCAAAGGTTATTGCACAGGTAGGCCACTCATGAAGACCACGGTCACCGCACTCGCCGCGCTCCTCGGCGTGTCTGTTCTTGCCGCCACGCCCGTCCTCGCCGCTTCGTCGTACGATCCCTTCGGCACGGATAATGCCGACGAGTACTACTCCGATCAGGGACAGTACGGTTACCAGGGCACTTACGCCCCGGGCTACGGCCAGGGCGTGCAGGCCGCGCCGCAGGCGCAGGTCCAGCCGATCCCCCGCGAGATCGTCGCGTTCAACGCGCCCTACGCGCCCGGCACGATCGTGGTCTCCACCGCCGAGCGGCGCCTGTACTACGTGCTCGGCAACGGTGAGGCGATCCGCTACGGCGTCGGCGTCGGCCGTCCGGGCTTCAGCTGGAGCGGCACCAACAAGATCACCGCCAAGCGCGAGTGGCCGTCGTGGACGCCCCCGAAGGCCATGATCGCCCGTCGTCCCGACCTGCCGCGCTACATGGCGGGCGGCATCGAGAACCCCCTCGGCGCCCGGGCCATGTATATCGGCAGCACCGAGTACCGTATCCACGGCTCCAACGAGCCGGACACGATCGGTCAGGCGGTCTCGTCGGGCTGCATCCGGATGACCAACGACGACGTCACCGACCTGTACGAGCGCGTGAAGGTCGGCGCCAAGGTCGTCGTCCTGAACTGAGCGCGGCGCGGGATCACCCGCGCCCCTAGCCCGCCTGTGCCGCACGGGCCGCGTCATCCCACCCGGGGGCGCGGCCCGTCGCGTGTGCGGTCGCCTGCGCGGGGCTGCGCCTCAGGGAACGACGCGGCCGACGGCCGTCTGCGGCGGGCTGAACGACGCGATCGGCATGTCGCAGAAGCAGCGCACGCCGAGGGGCCGCGGCCCCGGCAGCGGGCAGGAATACGGCTTCGGGCCGGTGATTCCCTGCTGGACGGCGTCGCAATTGTAGCCGACCGGGGCGCGCTGCGCCCGGCGCGGGACCGGCCGGTAACCGCCGTCGTAGCCCGGATCGTCGTAGTACTGGGCGAAGGCCGCGCTGCTCGGAGCGACGGCGGCGAGCGCCAGGGCGGCGACCGCCAGACGGAGAGGTCCACGCAGGCCGGATCGGCCGGAAACAGTGAGGCGCATCCCTGAACCCTTCACTCGGCGCGGACCCAACGCGTCCGCCCGGCGGCTCTCGGCGGCAATACCGGCGAAAACGAGACGGCCCGCCCCCCGGATCGGGAGCGGGCCGCGGCCCCGTTCGTCGGTGCGAGCGTCAGTGCGACGCGCGCTCGGCGGCGTCCTGGGCGTTCTGGGCCGTCTGCTTCGCGGCGTCCTGGCCCTGCTCCATGGCCTTGCGGGCCTCGTCGGCACCCTGCTGCATCGCCGACTTGGCGCGCTCGGCGCCCTGCTGCATCGCGCTCTGCGCGAGGCCGCTGAACTCCTTCGCCTGGGCCTGGATGGCGGCAAACTGGCTGCGGACGAACTCGGCCTGGTGCTGCATCGCCTCCTGCATGTCCCTGGAGCGGACGAGCTTCTGGGCGAGGTCGAAGGCCGCGTTCACGTTCTGCTCGGCATACTCGAAGCCGCGCGAGGACGCGTCCAGCGCGTTGGAGCGCGCCAGCTCGGCCGAGCCCTGCACGGTGTCGGCGGTGCGGCGAGCCGCGCCGATGAAGCTGTCGAACGCCTTGCGGGCCTGCTCGACGCTCTTCTCGGCGAAGTCGCGCATCTCGGCCGGAACTTCGTAGTTCGGGGGGTTGCTCATACGTCGTCTCCTCTCTTCATTGGCCTGTGGATGGCGCTTTGTGCGGTGCACAATAACTGATTCGCCGCCATATGCCACCCGCGCTCATGGCGTTAAGGTTGACATAACGTAAACGTGTGACGGTTGCGCCGAGAGTCCAGCGCCGCGGCGCGGGGGAGTTTACAATAGGGCTACGGTCGCGCGCGTTTCTCGGGCAAAGCGGGACCGTTGAGTGTCAGGATCGCGTTAGGGTTCGAGGTCGCGGGCTTTGGAGACGACAGTGACACCGACGGCCGCTGCAGCCCCGCCCGGGCTGGGGACTGCCTTCGCGACCTGGGAGCGCCTGCCCGCGCTGGCGGCCGCTCTGGGCGCGCGCGACGCCGTGCATCTCGTGATCGATCCGTCGGAGGCCCGGATCCTGTCCGCGTCCGAAGCGGCGGCGGGTCTCGCCGCGGTTCTGGACGGCCCGTCCCTCGCCGACCTGACCCGGCAGATCGCGACCGCGGTGGCGGGCGACGCCGCGCCCCGCCTCGCGCGCCTGCGCCTCGATGTCCGCCGGATCGCGCCGCCGGTCCTGTGCTGGCTGGCGCGCGGCGCGCAGGCCGACGGCCGGCCCGCGATCCTCGTCGTGCCGACCGCGCCGGTGGCGGCTGGCCGCGCGCGTCCGATCCGCCCGCTCGATCCGTCGGTCGAGGCGTCCCCCGGGCATCCGGTGGCGGCGCGCGCGCTTACCGCGGAGTCGCAATCGCCTCCGGCGACGCCGCTCCGGCGCGACGACCGCTTCCTCTGGCGCCTCGATGCCGCGGGTGTCCTGACGACCCTCACAGGCCCGGAGGCGCTCGCCGGGCTGGTCGGGCAGCGCTGGCAGGATCTGGCCGAGAGCGGGCGCCTCTCCGGCGCCGACGCCGTGCTGGCGGCCCTGCGCGACCGGCGCACCTTCCGCGGGGAACCGGCGGTCCTCGATGCCGGCACCGGGGCGTTCCGGGTCGACCTGTCCGGAGCCCCGCTCGGGCGGGGCGACGCGGCCTTCTCGGGCTTCGGCGGCTTCGGCCTGATCCGCAGCGCCCCGGCCGGCAGCCCGAGACCGGTCGCGACGCCGGAGCCGACCCCGGAGCCCATGCCCGAGCGCGTTCCCGAGCCCGTGCCCTCCGCGACGCCGGAGCCGGCAACGTCCGAGGTTGCCAAGCCCGCTGCTGGCCCGGCCGGGACCGGCGACGCCGCGATCCCTGTCGCGATTCCTGTCGCGGTCGACGCGGATCCCGTCGCCGCGCCGCTGTCGAACGACGAGCACGCCGCGTTCCGCGAGATCGCCCGCGCGCTGGGCGCCCGCTACGCCGGTGACGAGGCCGGATCGGGGGCGCCCCGGACCGCGGGTGGCGCGGTGATGCCGTTCCCGGCGCCGCAGGCCGGTCCGGCGGAGACCGGCGCGACCGCCGCGGATCCCGATGTCGAGACCGGGACGGCGGAGGCCGAGCCGGTCGCCGACGCGCCGCCGTCCCCCGAATCCGATCTCCTCGGCGGATTGCCGGTGCCGGTGCTGGTCCATCGCGACGGAGCGATCGTCGCGGCGAACCGCGCCTTCCTCGATCTGACCGGCCATCCCGACCTGCCGAGCCTCGCGCGCCTCGGTCTCCCGGGATTGCTGCCCGGCCTCCCCCCGGCGGAGACGGCCGACCCGTCCGCGCGCCGGACGACCGTCGCGACGGCCGACGGCGGCGCCCGTCCCGTCGAAATCGGGGCCGGCGCCCTCCCCTGGTCGGGCGCGACCGCGACGTGCCTGGTCGTGCGCCCGGTCGAGGACGCCGACGTCGCCGACGCCCTCACGGCCGAGCGCCTCGCCCGCGCCGCTGAGACCGAGCGGACGGCCAGCGCCGAGGCGACTCTGGACGCGCTGGAGACGGGCGTCGTCACGGTCGACGGGGCCGGGCGCATCGTCGCGCTGAACCGCGCGGCGGCCGGCCTGTTCGGCTGCGATCCGCGCGAGATCGTCGGCAGCAGCTTCGTCACGCTCTTCGACCGGGAGAGCGTCCTGACGGTCGCCGATGCCCTGAGAGGCACCGCCCCGGGGCGGCGGATCGTGCGCATCGACGGCGCTCCGATGTCGTTGACCGTGGCGGCGGCGGCGGGCCGGCGCGTGGCCCAGATTGCCCGAGCCGAGGACGAGGCCCTCGCGCGGAGCGCGGAGGGCGGCCCGGAGCCCGCGCCGGGCCGCGCCGATGCCGTCGACCGGCTCGGCTGCGCCGTCCGCGAGCCCGTGTCCGGGATCGTCGACCTGGCCGGCGCGATGCTGAAGGAACCGTTCGGCCCCCTCGGGGACGCGCGCTACCGGGGCTGCCTCGCCGAGATCAAGGCCTCGGGCGAGGCGATGCTGGAGCGCGTCGGGAAGCTCCTGGACCTCGCCGCCGTCGAGGCCGGCGCGCTCCACCTGGAGCCGCGCGCCCTCGATCTCAACGACGTCGTGGCGAGCTGTGTCGCCCAGCTCCAGGGGGAGGCGGCGCGGGGGCGCATCGTGATGCGGACGAGCTTCTCGACCGATATCGGCGACCTGGAGGCCGACGAGCGCTCGGTCAGCCGCGCCGCCAGCTTGGTGATCGAGAACGCGATCCGACGCTCCACGGCCGGCAGCCAGATCATCGTGTCCACCGGGTCCGCCGAGCGGGCGGGGATCGCCGTGCGGGTGCGCGAGACCGGCGCCGGCCACGCGCCGCGGGCGGCAGCGCCGCAGGGCGATGTCGAGGACGGGCTGGCGCTGCCGCGGGCGCTCGTGGAGGCCAATGGCGGGCGCCTGCAGCTCTCCGCCCGACCGGAAGACGGCACGCTCGTGGAGATCATCATGCCCGCGCGGCGGGCGGCCAACGGCTAGGGGTGAGCGCCCCCCACCCCCGCGTGGCGGAAACAGAGGGCCGCCGGTGACAGCGGGCTCGGGCGCGCGCGCTTGACAGCGCAGCATCGAAGCCCCAATCAGCCCTTACATTGCGCCCAATCTATTCACGGGAATTGAGCTGCGCAGGAGCGCGCCAAACTGCGATGATATCGTCCTCGTAGATTGGCGGCTACGTTACTTTGGAAGTCCTGGCTGCGCGGCGGAGACCGCGATACGATCGGGCGCCAAAACAGGGATGGGACGCCATGGTAGGCAAGGTGATCGAGGTTCAATCCGCGTGGCGCGAGGGTGCGCACGTGGACGATGCCAAGTACCGGGAGATGTACGCGGCTTCGGTCGCCGATCCCAACGCGTTCTGGGCCGAGCACGGCAAACGCATCGACTGGATGAAGCCGTTCTCGACGGTGAAGAACACCAGCTTCGAGCCCGGCAAGGTCTCGATCAAGTGGTTCGAGGACGGCAAGACCAACGTCGCCCATAACTGTATCGATCGCCATCTCGAGACCCGCGGCGACCAGACCGCGATCATCTGGGAAGGCGACAACCCCGACGAATCCAAGCACATCACCTACCGCGAGCTGCACGCGCAGGTCTGCCGGATGGCCAACGTCCTGCGCAACCGCGGCGTCGGCAAGGGCGACCGCGTCACGCTCTACATGCCGATGGTCCCGGAAGCCGCCTACGCGATGCTCGCCTGCGCGCGGCTCGGGGCGATCCACGCCATCGTGTTCGGCGGCTTCTCGCCGGATTCCCTCGCCTCGCGCATCCAGGGCTGCGGCTCCAAGGTGGTGATCACTGCCGACGAGGGCCTGCGCGGCGGCCGCAAGGTGCCGCTGAAGGCCAATGTCGACGAGGCGATCAAGCGCCTCGGGACCGACCTCGTCGACCACGTGATCGTCGTGCGCCGCACCGGCGGCAGCGTCGCCATGGAGGCGGGCCGGGACGTCTACTACGACGAGGCCGCCGAGCAGGTGACGGACGAGTGCCCCGCCGTGGCGGTGGAGGCCGAGCACCCGCTCTTCATCCTCTACACCTCCGGCTCGACCGGGCAGCCGAAGGGCGTGGTGCACACCACCGGCGGTTACCTCGTCTACGCGTCGATGACGCACGAGTACGTCTTCGATTACCGCGAAGGCGACGTGTACTGGTGCACCGCCGATGTCGGCTGGGTCACGGGCCACAGCTACATCGTGTACGGGCCGCTCGCGAACGGCGCCACGACGCTGATGTTCGAGGGCATCCCGACCTACCCGTCGACCTCCCGGTTCTGGGAAGTGGTCGACAAGCACAAGGTCAACATCTTCTACACGGCGCCGACCGCGATCCGCTCGCTGATGGGCGGCGGCGAGGGGCCGGTGAAGAAGACCTCGCGGCAATCGCTCCGCGTGCTGGGCTCCGTGGGCGAGCCGATCAACCCGGAAGCCTGGGAGTGGTACTACAACGTCGTCGGCGACCAGCGCTGCTCGATCGTCGACACGTGGTGGCAGACCGAGACCGGCGGCATCCTGATCACCCCGCTGCCGGGTGCCACCGCCCTGAAGCCGGGCTCGGCGACCCGGCCGTTCTTCGGCGTGAAGCCCGAGATGGTCGACGCCGAGGGCAAGGTCCTGGAGGGAGCCTGCGAGGGCAATCTCTGCATCGCCGATTCCTGGCCGGGCCAGATGCGCACGGTCTACGGCGACCATGAGCGCTTCGAGCAGACCTACTTCTCGACCTACCCGGGCAAGTACTTCACCGGCGACGGCGCCCGCCGCGATGCGGACGGCTACTACTGGATCACCGGCCGGGTCGACGACGTCATCAACGTCTCGGGCCACCGGATGGGCACCGCCGAGGTCGAGTCGTCCCTGGTCGCCCACCCGAAGGTGGCCGAGGCCGCGGTGGTGGGCTACCCGCACAACGTGAAGGGCCAGGGCATCTACGCCTACGTGACCCTGAACGACGGCGAGGAGGGCGACGACGCCCTGCGCAAGGAGCTCGTGACCTGGGTCCGCAAGGATATCGGGCCGATCGCCTCGCCGGACCTGATCCAGTTCGCGCCCGGCCTGCCCAAGACTCGCTCGGGCAAGATCATGCGCCGGATCCTGCGCAAGATCGCCGAGGACGATTTCAGCTCGCTCGGCGACACCTCGACGCTCGCCGAGCCGGCCGTCGTCGACGACCTGATCGAGAACCGGCAGAACCGGGGCTGATCGTACCCGCGCCGCCCCGGCGGCGCGGGTTCGGACCGGGGCGGGTGCCGGGGCGGCGCCCGCTCCCAACAAGAACCACGAGTCTCAACGCGAAGAACCGGGGGGCCAGAGCAGGCCCTCGCGGGAGGAACACCCATGAGCGGCACGACACTGAACACCCGAGGGCGCGCGGCGCCCCCGGGACCACGCCCACGCGAGACCGCCGCCGATCCGCAGGTCGAGCGGATCGCCCGGACACCCGAGTTCCAGCAGCTCGTTCACGAGCGCACCCGCTTCGCCTGGATCCTGACGATCCTGATGCTGGTCGTCTATTTCGGCTTCATCGGCCTGATCGCCTTCGACAAGTCGCTCCTCGCCGTGAAGGTCGGCGGCACCGCCTCCCTCGGCCTGTTCGCGGGCGTGTTCGTGATCCTGTTCGCCTTCGCGCTCACGGGGGTCTACGTCGCCCGGGCCAACACGCGCTTCGACGCGCTGAGCGAAGCCCTGAAGCGGAGCGTGGCCCGATGAACCGCCTCCTCCTCGGCCTGACGCTCGCCACCATCGTCGCGAGCGCCGCCTACGCGGCCGGCCCGGATCTCGGTGCCGTCGCGCAATCGGCCACGAACTGGCCGGCCATCCTGATGTTCCTGTTCTTCGTGCTGCTGACGCTCGGCATCACCTACAAGGCCGCCAAGGGCACCAAGTCGGCCGCCGACTTCTACGCGGCGGGCGGCGGCATCTCGGCCGGGACGAACTCGCTCGCGATCGCCGGCGACTACATGTCGGCGGCCTCGTTCCTCGGCATCTCCGGCCTCGTCTACACCTCGGGCTTCGACGGGCTGATCTACTCGACGGGCTTCCTGGTCGGCTGGCCGATCGTGCTGTTCCTGATCGCCGAGCGCCTGCGCAACCTCGGCAAGTTCACCTTCGCCGACGTGGCGAGCTTCCGCCTCGACCAGACCGCCATCCGCATCATCTCGGCGGTGGGCACCCTGGTGGTGGTCGCCTTCTACCTGATCGCCCAGATGGTCGGCGCGGGGAAGCTGATCCAGCTCCTGTTCGGCCTGCCCTACCTCTACGCGGTGATCATCGTCGGCGTCCTGATGATCGTCTACGTCGCCTTCGGCGGCATGAAGGCGACCACCTGGGTGCAGGTGATCAAGGCCTGCCTGCTGCTCGGCGGCGCGACCTTCATGGCCGGCGCGGTTCTGTACAAGTACGGCTTCAACCCGGAATCGCTGTTCGCCAGCGCCGTTCAGGTCCACCCGAAGGGCGACGCGATCATGGCGCCGGGCGGTCTGGTGTCGAACCCGGTCGAGGCGATCTCGCTCGGCGTCGGCCTGATGTTCGGCACCGCCGGTCTGCCGCACATCCTCATGCGGTTCTTCACGGTCTCGGACGCCCAGGCCGCCCGCAAGTCGGTGTTCTACGCCACCGGCCTGATCGGCTACTTCTATATCCTGACCTTCATCATCGGCTTCGGCGGCATCGCGCTGCTGATGTCGGACCCGGTCTACTTCAAGCTCGGTCCGGCCGGCGCCTTCGACAAGCTGAAGGACATGATCGGCGGCACCAACATGGTGGCGGTGAACCTCGCCAACGCGGTGGGCGGGCCGTACTTCCTCGGCTTCATCTCCGCGGTGGCCTTCGCGACGATCCTCGCGGTCGTCGCCGGGCTCACGCTCGCCGGGGCCTCGGCGATCAGCCACGACCTCTACGCCCAGGTGATCGCCCGCGGGCGCACCACCGAGAAGCACGAGGTCAACCTGTCGAAGATCTCGGCCGTGGTGATCGGGATCGTGGCGATCTACCTCGGCTACGTGTTCGAGAACCAGAACGTCGCCTTCATGGTCGGCCTCGCCTTCGCGGTGGCGGCGAGCTGCAACTTCCCGGTGCTGGCCATGTCGATCCTGTGGCGCGGCACCACCACCTGGGGCGCGCTCGCCGGCGGCCTCGTCGGCCTGCTCGCGGCGGTCATCATGGTGGTTCTGTCGAAGGCCGTGTGGGTGACCACGCTGGGCAATCCCGCCCCGCTCTTTCCCTACGACAACCCGGCGCTGTTCTCGATGCCGCTGGCCTTCGCGACGATCTGGATCGTCTCCCTCATGGACAAGTCCCGCCGGGCCCAGCGCGAGCGGGCCGCCTTCGAGGCGCAGTACGTGCGCTCCGAGACGGGCATCGGGGCGGCCGGCGCGCACGCGCACTGACGGCCTTCCGAAGCGTCGAACGGGCGGAGGGCGCGGCGCGAGCCGCGCCCTTCGTCGTTCCGGTGACAACTGCGTACGCGCCCATGTTGATGGGGGTCTTCACGATCGCTTTACCGGTTGACCGCTCCGATCGGTGCGATAACGCATAGGTGATCTGCGCCGTGCGCAGAACCGCCCGGGAATCGGGCCGGTGAGCGGGCGATCCGTGTCGCGGGCCGCCCAAATGCGTCTGGGAGGACCTGTTTCATGGCTGTGGCAACCGCGAGTGCGCGGACAGGGGACGCCGCGAGGCCGATGACGTCGGCCGAGAAGCGGGTGATCTTCGCGTCCTCGCTCGGCACCGTGTTCGAGTGGTACGATTTCTATCTCTACGGCTCTCTGGCGGCGATCATCGGCGCGCAATTCTTCTCGGCCTACCCGCCGGCCACGCGCGACATCTTCGCCCTGCTGGCCTTCGCGGCCGGCTTCATCGTCCGCCCGTTCGGCGCCCTCGTGTTCGGCCGCGTCGGCGACCTCGTCGGCCGCAAGTACACCTTCCTCGTCACGATCCTGATCATGGGTCTGTCGACCTTCATCGTCGGCATCCTGCCCAACGCGGCGACCATCGGCATCGCGGCCCCGATCATCCTGATCGTCCTGCGCCTCGCCCAGGGCCTCGCCCTCGGCGGCGAGTACGGCGGCGCGGCGACCTACGTGGCCGAGCACGCCCCGAACGGCCGGCGCGGCTTCTACACGAGCTGGATCCAGACGACCGCGACCCTGGGCCTGTTCCTGTCGCTGATGGTGATCCTGGCGACCCGGACCATCACCGGTGAGGCCGCCTTCGCCGAGTGGGGCTGGCGCATCCCGTTCCTGGTCTCGGTGCTGCTGCTCGGCATCTCGGTCTGGATCCGCCTCCAGCTCTCCGAATCGCCGGCCTTCCAGAAGATGAAGGAGGAGGGCAAGACCTCCAAGGCGCCGCTCACCGAGGCGTTCGGCCAGTGGCGGAACGCGAAATTCGCGATCATCGCCCTGTTCGGGCTCGTCGCCGGCCAGGGCGTGGTCTGGTACACGGGCCAGTTCTACGCGCTGTTCTTCCTGCAATCGATCCTGAAGGTCGACGGCTACACGGCCAACCTGCTGATCGCGTGGTCGCTGCTCTTCGGCACCGGCTTCTTCGTGGTCTTCGGCTGGCTGTCCGACAAGATCGGCCGCAAGGTCATCATCCTGGCGGGCTGCGCGATCGCGGCGGCGACGTTCTTCCCGATCTTCAAGGGGATCACCTCGACGGCCAACCCGAAGCTCGAGGCGGCGATCGAGAACGTGAAGGTGACGGTGACGGCCGATCCGGCCGCCTGCGGAACCCTGTTCAACCCGGTCGGGACCCGGGTGTTCACCCAGCCCTGCGACCTCGCCCGCGACTTCCTGTCCAAGTCGTCGGTGCGCTACTCGACCGCCCCCGGCGCGGCCGGCCAGCCCACCACGATCCGGGTCAACGACACCGAGATCCCGTACCCGCAGGGCGGCAACGTCGAGGCCAACAAGGCCACGACCGCCGCGCTGCAGGCCGCGGGCTACCCGAAGGCCGGCGACCCCGAGATCGTCAAGATGTCGAACCCGTTCGACATCTTCCGGCCGCAGGTCGCGCAGGTAATCGGCCTGCTGTTCATCCTCGTGCTCTTCGTCACGATGGTCTACGGCCCGATCGCCGCCATGCTGGTGGAGCTGTTCCCGACCCGGATCCGCTACACCTCGATGTCGCTGCCCTACCATATCGGCAACGGCTGGTTCGGCGGCCTCCTGCCGGCGACCGCCTTCGCCATGGTGGCCCAGACCGGCGACATCTATTTCGGCCTCTGGTACCCGATCGTCATCGCGGTCGCGACAGTGATCATCGGCGTGTTCTTCGTGCCGGAGACCAAGGATCGCGACATCTTCGCCGACACCTGATCGGCGCGAGCCGGCCGGACCGAGGTCGGGCGCGTGTCAAAGACGCCCAGGCAGCTCACGCTGCCTGGGCGTTCTCGTTCGTACGGCACGACGCGGCTGTCCCGCTTGTGTCGGGCCTGCAACGCGGCGGCGAAATAGCGACCCGTGCGGTTCCTCACGGATTGCGTTTCGTCTGATCCTATACGGATGTGTCAAGTATCGAGGCCCGGCGGAAACAGGCCTCCCCCGACCGGATCCGGAGCGTCAATTGTCCTGGTTCAAACTTTTGATGTTGCGAGAGGCGACTTATTGCAACTGCAAGTAATCTGACCGGCGACCCTGAGCTCATCGAGGGCGCGCCCGTCACCCGAGCCTGGACAAGATTTAACCTGCCGACAATCGGCCCGGTGGAACCCGATGCGATACGAGCCCGTATCGGCTTTCCCTCCGCACCGGGCCCCTGGGATATCGAACGTGAACACCGTCCTGACACTTCTGCGCAGTCAGCCCGGCACGAAGCCACCGCTTCTCCTTGTGATTACCTGGTCCCTCGTCGCCGCTGGGCTCTGGATCCTGATCAACGGGTACGCCGGACGGCTGGTCTGGTGGTGGTGATGCGCCTCACCGCCCCCGATCGCTCTCGGGGTACCCGGTGAGATAGGCGCCGAGGAGATACCCCGCCTGATGCGCGGTTAGATATCCCAACACGATCAGGACGCGCAGCAGGTCGATCCCGTAGACCGACACGAAGATCGTCGTGGCGGTGAACAGGATCACCGACGAGGTCAGGGCGAGGATGATCACCGAGTAGGATCGGCCGAGAAGCCATCCCACGAGAAACAACAGCGCTGCGACCACCATCTCGTCACTCGACCCGGAGCTGTTCCAGGAAGTTCTCCACGCGAGCTTCCGGCGCATTTCCCCGCGATGATGGCGTGCGGCCGAGAAAATTTCAACCCGCGGCGCAGACACCGCGCCTATTCGACAAGTTTGGAATATTACACCCGTAATGTTGCACCAAAGATAGTTTTCCCGAACGCCGACCATTCATTGCCGAGCTTGGTCGAGCAACGCGTCTGTTCACGGCAATGCTGGGCGGAAGCGCCCGCTCGGCAAACAATCGACCCGGCCGATCCGATCGCGGCGTATCGTTAACGCGGCGCGGCGGCGCGACCGCGGGTGTTCCGGGGCGTCCGGACCGGTGCGGCCGCCCCCGAGGTGGCGCGCCGTCTCGGAGGGCGGGAGACGGCCCGCCGGCTCAGTGCCGGAAGTGGCGGTGCCCCGTCAGGACCATGGCGAGACCGGCCTCGTCGGCCGCCGCGACCACGTCCGCGTCGCGCATCGAGCCGCCGGGCTGGATCACCGCGGTGGCGCCCGCCTCGGCGGCCGCCATGAGGCCGTCCGCGAACGGGAAGAACGCGTCCGACGCCACCACCGAGCCGACCGCGAGGCTCTCGGCCAGCCCGAGACGCTTCGCCCCCTCGGCGGCCTTCCAGGCGGCGATGCGCGAGGAATCGACCCGGGACATCTGGCCCGCGCCGATGCCGACCGTGGCGCCGGCCTTCGCGTACACGATGGCGTTCGACTTCACGTGCTTGGCCACCCGGTAGGCGAACCGGAGATCGGCCAGCTCGGCCTCGCTCGGCGCGCGCTTGGTCACGACCGTGAGCGGCATTTCGTCGACGACCGCCGCGTCCCGGCTCTGGACCAGCAGCCCGCCCGCGAGGGTCCGCACGGTCTCCCCGCCGGCACGCGGGTCGGGCACGCCGCCGGCCAGCAGCAGGCGCAGGTTCTTCTTGCCGGCCACGATGGCCGCCGCCTCGGACGTGGCGTCGGGGGCGATGATCACCTCCGTGAAGATCTCGACGATCCGGCGGGCCGCCTCGGCGTCGAGGGTCCGGTTCAGGGCGACGATGCCGCCGAACGCGGAGGTCGGGTCGCAGCTCAGGGCCCGCTCGTAGGCCTCGAGCAGGCTCGCACCCTCGGCGACGCCGCAGGGGTTGGCGTGCTTGATGATGGCCACGGCGGCGGTCCGGGCCGGGTCGAACTCGGCCACGCACTCGTAGGCGGCGTCCGTGTCGTTGAAGTTGTTGTAGGACAGCTCCTTGCCCTGGAGCTGGCGGGCGGTGGCCACGCCGGCCCGGACCTTACCGGGGGCGCGGTAGAAGGCGGCCGACTGGTGGGGGTTCTCGCCGTAGCGCAGTTCTTGGCCCAGGGAACCGCCGAAGGCCCGGAAGCGGGCCGGCGCCTCGGCGCCGAAGCGGCCCGCCATCCAGTTGGCGATGGCGGCATCGTAGGACGCGGTGCGGGCGAAGGCCTTCTGCGCCAGGCTCCGGCGCAGATCCGCCCCGAGTGCGCCGTCCTGCGCCTCGAGGGCGGCGAGGACGCCGGCATAGTCCGACACGTCGGTGACGACGGCGACGTCCGCGTGGTTCTTGGCCGCCGCGCGGATCATCGCCGGGCCGCCGATATCGATGTTCTCGATGCAGTCGGCGTCGGACCGGTCGGCCGCGATGGTCGCCTCGAACGGGTAGAGGTTGACCACGAGGAGATCGATGGCGCCGATGCCGTGGGCGGCGAGCGCGGCCTGGTGCTCCGGGTTGTCGCGGATGGCGAGCAGGCCGCCGTGGACCGCCGGGTGCAGCGTCTTGACCCGGCCGTCCATCATCTCCGGGAACCCCGTCAGGTCGGCGACCTCGGTGACCGGCAGGCCGGCCTCCTGCAGGGTCCGGTGGGTGCCCCCGGTCGAGACCAGCGCGATGCCGCGGGCGTGGAGCGCCCGGGCGAAGTCGACGAGGCCGGTCTTGTCCGAGACCGAGAGGAGCGCGCGGGAGACCCGCACCTGATCGTGCGCCATAGCTTCGTGCCGAAAGTTCGAGATTTTCCGGCGCGGTAGCATGGAAACGGTGAGCCCGGCCAGCCGGCCCTGTCCGGAGACCCGTCAGGGCGCCACGCCGCGCAGGGGCGCGGAGGCCCGACGCTCGAAGTTCCACCGGACTTCCACATCGTCGGATACCCGCAGGTGGAGGACGATCTGGTCGGTCCGGCGCGGTCCGGTCAGGCCCGAGAAGTAGACGCTCTCCTCGATGGCGATCTCGGCGTTCTCGGCGCTGAACACCCAGACCTCCCCGAGCGCCGAGGCGAGTTCCAGCCCCTCCGGGACGCTGCGCACCGCAATGCCGGGATGCAGGTGGAAACGGATCGCCACGTCCTGCGGGCGCAGCCGCCGCCCGCGGCTGAGCCCCTTGCCCTGGCGCAGGAAGGCGTCGCGGCCCTCCAGGCGCGCCGTCGCGTGGAAGAGCTGCCAGCGGCGCTCGTGCACGATGCCGAATTCGGGGGCGTAGCCGTTGTGCCGGGCCGCGAGGACGACGCTGTCGGCCTCCTCGGCCCGCTCGGCCGCCACCGCCGATGGACCGCTCAGGACCACGGGCCCGCGCCGACCGATCAGCCAGTCCGCCAGCAGCCGCTCGCCCCACCACCCAGTGCGGGTGAGGAACCGGCAGGATGAGGCGTGGGCCACCGAAGCCGTCGAATGGGCCGGCGTCGAGCGGGCGAGGAGGCGCAGATCCGCGCCGCTGGCCGGCAGGCCGCAATTGACCACGATCCGCTGCGGCCCGCTCGACATCTCGAAGGCGAGGCAGCCCGCACCGGCATTCACCGCGTAGGGCAGCGGCGGGCTGGCACCGACATCGGCCACGATGACCACCCGGCCGCCCTCCAGGCGCTCGTAGCCCGAGTTCGGCGCGTGCATCAGCGGGCGGGCGAGCGCGCCGTCATAGACCAGCAGGGTCGCGAGATGGTCCGCGTCCGTGGCGCCCATGCCGTTGAAGTGGCTCAGGGAGGCGTCCGGGTGGCGGAGCAGTCGCAGCAGCGGCAGCATCCGGTCGACCGCGCGCAGGAGCGCCAGCGGCGGCTCGACGCTGCGGCTCAGGTAGCTCTGCCGCAGCGGCAGGAGGTCGAGGAGCAGCTCCATGGCGTAGCGCGGGTCGCGGGAGCGGTGGCCGCCGTCGGTCAGGATCTGCCGGTCGAGCTCCCGCGTCAGGATACGGGTCGCCCGGCGCAGGATCGGCTGGATGCCGTCGCAGCACAGGCCGGCGTAGCAGAGCGCCACCGCGGCGTTCAGGCGCCATTGCGGCGGCACGCCCCGCCGGAGGTCGCGCTCGAGCTGCTGGGCGTTGCGGCCGATCGCCTTGAGGAAGTTCTGGTAGAAGCCGTGGTCGGCACCCTCCAGAACGAGGGGCGACTGGCACAGGAACGAGATCAGCCGGCGCGCCGCCACCGGCGTCTGGCGGGCGAGCGCCGCGTCGCCGCGGCCGGCGATGAAATCGGCCACGAAGGCGCGAGCATTGGCGCGGGCCAGGGCGGTGTCGGCGGCGCGCAGGTGGCGCAGCCAGCCGAAGCCGTAGAGCTCGTCGGCCCATTCCGGCGACGGTGCCGCGTAGTCGAAGGGCGAGCCGCCGCTCGCCGCGAGCGATCGGCCGGCGAAGACGAACAACCCGGCATAGATGTCGTCCGCGAAGGTCGCGTCGGAGGTGCGCAGGTCCTGCGGCGCGATCACCAGGCCGGCGACCCGCATCCGGGCGAGGATGTCGGGCGGGGCTGTGACGCTGGCGCCGGCGGCGCGGACCGCGCGCGCGGTCTCGCGCGCGACGAGCCGATAGAAGCGCCAGCGGTCAGGCCCCCAAGCCACGCGATCTCCGAGCTACGCGTTCTGAAGGCCCCAAGGCCTTGAGCCCTCGCGCACGAGGATCGGCTGGCACCCGTTTCGTAAGGCTAGTGGGGGCCTCTTAACCGGCGGTTTACGCTATGTCATGTCCGACGCCGTGAAGGCGAAGGATCGCGGCGGCGCGCCCTCCCGGCGGGCTAGCCCGGCATCAGCGCGGCGTCGAACGCCTTCAGGTTCGACCGCATCAGGTCGAGATACGTCGCGGCCGGGCCGTCCGGCGCCGAGAGCGCGTCGGAATAGACCTTGCCGCCGACGCGGGCGCCGCTCTCGCGGGCGATCTGCTGCATCTGGCGCGGGTCGCTGATGTTCTCGAGGAACACCGCCGGCACGCGCTCCTTCCGGATCTGGCGGATGATCGCGGCCACGTCCCGCGGGCTCGCCTCGCTGTCCGTTGACACGCCCTGCGGCGCGATGAAGCGCAGGCCGTAGGCCGCCGCGAAGTAGCCGAAGGCGTCGTGGGTCGTGATGATCCGCCGCCGCTCCGGAGGGATGCGGGCGATCGCCGCCCGGACGTCCCGCTCCAGCGCGTCGAGCTCGGCGAGGTAGGCGGCCGCCGCCGCCCGGTAGGCGTCGGCATGGACCGGATCGACCTTGGCGAGGCCGTCCCGGATGTTCGCCACGTAGGTCCGCACGTTGGCGACGTCCTGCCAGGCATGCGGGTCCACGGCGTGGTCGCCGTGTCCGTGTGCGTGATCGCCGTCCTCGTGGGCGTGCTCGTCCTGCGCGGGGATCGGCTTCACGCCCGCGGAGGCCACCACCACGGGGGCGCGCGTGCCGGAGGCCCGGATCAGCCGGTCGAACCAGCCCTCCAGCCCGAGGCCGTTGACGAAGACGATGTCGGCTTCCGCGAGCTTGCGCGCGTCGGCCGGGGACGGGCTCAGGCCGTGCGCGTCGGAGTCCGGACCGACCAGCGTCGCCACCGTCACGTGCGATCCGCCGACCTGCCGGACGAGGTCGCCCAGGATCGAGAAGGTCGCCACCGCCCGCACCGGCCGGTCCTGCGGTGCGGCCGAGACCGGCCCCGCCGATCCGAACCACAGGGACAGGATCGCGAGCGCCGCGATCCGGAATGTTCTCGCCACGCGCCGCACCGCTCCACCTGCCGAAACCCCGTCGCGCCTGCCACTAATGTAACATTGTTACATACACAAGCGGGATACACGGCGGGTGCCCTATGCGCGGCGTTGGGCGCCGCCGCGGGCCGCGGCGACGTCCCGAGCGTGAGACGGAGATTTCCATGTCCCGACCTTTGACGGCGGCCATCCTGGTGACCGGGGCGCTCGGCCTCGGGCTCGCCGGCGCGGCGGTCGCGCGCGATCACGGACCTGAGGGCTTCCGCGGGCACGGCCGCTGGAGCGCGCTGACCCCCGAGGACCGCGCGGCCTTCACGGATGCCCGCATCGCCGCCCTGCATGCCGGCCTGAAGCTCAACGCCGACCAGGAGAAGCTGTGGCCGCCGGTGGAGACGGCGATCCGCGACATGGCCAAGCTGCGCCAGCAGCGCCGCGAGGCGATGCGCGACCGGCCGAAGTTCAGCGACGACGCCCCGGCGGCGCTGCGGGCGATGGCGGACGCGGCGAGCGCGCGGGGCGACGCCCTGCGCAAGCTCGCGGACGCGTCCCAGCCGCTCTACGCCAGCCTCGACCAGGACCAGAAGCGGCGCGCCATGATCCTCGCCCGGCCGATGGGCCCGATGGGCGGCCACGGCATGCGGGGCGGCTGGCACCGGGACCGCGGTGACGATCGCGGCGACGATCACGGGCCGCGCGGCGACGGCCGCTGAGCAAAAGCCTTGATCCGCGGCGGCGGCGGCGGCAAACCGCAGCCGCCGCGCATCCTGCCCCGGGGCGGCACTGATCCGACCCGGTAGGTCTCATGGCGCGCCTTCCCGGCGACACGGCTCCCCTCCTCGCCCGGCTCTGGCGCACGTGGCTGTACCCGCACCGGGCCACCCTGGCGGTGGTGCTGGTGCTGATCGCCCTGGTCGGCGCCTCGACCGGGCTCTACCCGGCGCTGATCAAGGCCGCCTTCGACGCCTTCGACCGCAAGGACGCCGCCGCCATCGCGTACGGACCGCTGGTGGTGATCGTCGTCACGGCCACGCGCGGCTTCGCCCTCTACGGCCAGACGGTCCTGACCAACCGGGTGGTGACCCGGGTCGAGGCCGACATGCAGGCGGCGCTCTACGGGCATCTCATCGATTCGGATCTCGCCCAGCTCGGCCGCGAGAGCCCGGCGGCGCTCACCCAGCGCTTCACCACCGACTTCGCCTTCATCAAGGAGGCGCTGACCCGCATCTCGACGGTCCTGCTCCGCGACATCGCGATGCTGATCGGGCTCGTGGCGGCGCTGATCTGGATGGATCCGGTGCTGACCCTCGTGGCCGGCGTCACGGTCCCGTTCGTGGCGGGACCAATCGGGCGGATCGGCCGGAAGCTCCGGCGGGTCTCGACCTCGACCCAGGAGCAGATGGGCGCCACCGCCAGCCTGATCTCCGAGAGCCTGCAGGGGGCCCGGGTCGCCAAGGCCTACGCGATGGAGGCCTACCTCAAGGGTCGCGCCGCGGAGGCCCTCGACGAGGTGCGGCGCCTCAAGATGAAGGCCGCCAATGCCCGCGGCCGCCTCGACCCGCTGCTGGAGATCGGCGGCGGCATCGCGGTGGCGGGCGTCCTGGTGCTGGTCGGCCAGCGTGTCCTGGCCGGCGAGAAGACGGTCGGCGACTTCACCGGCTACGTGGCGGCCCTGCTCCTCGCCGCCCAGCCGGCCCGGGCGCTGGGCAACCTCAACGCCATCCTGCAGGAGGCCGCCGCCGCGCTGCGGCGCTACTTCGACGTCATGGACGAGAGTGCCACGATCCGCGAGGCGCCGGAGGCCCGGCCGCTGGCGGTGACCGGCGGCGCGATCCGCTTCGCCGACGTCCGGTTCCGCTACCGGCCGGACGCGCCGGCGCTGGAGGGCATCGACCTCGCGGTCCCGGCCGGATCGGTGACGGCGCTCGTCGGGCGCTCGGGCTCGGGCAAGTCCTCGCTGCTCAACCTCGTTCCGCGCCTCTACGACGTCACCGGCGGCGCCGTGACCATCGACGGCCAGGATGTCCGGGACGTGACGCTGGCTTCCCTGCGCGCCGCGGTGGCGGTCGTCTCGCAGGAGGTCGTGCTGTTCGACGACACGATCGCCGCCAATATCGGCTTCGGCCGACCCGGGGCCACGCCCGCGGAGATCGAGGCGGCGGCCGAGGCCGCCGCGGCCCACACCTTCGTCTCGGCCCTCCCGGAAGGCTACGGGTTCCGGGTCGGCCCGGGCGGCGGCCGGCTCTCGGGCGGCGAGCGGCAGCGGGTGGCGCTGGCCCGCGCCTTCCTCAAGGACGCGCCGATCCTGCTCCTCGACGAGGCGACCTCGGCCCTCGATTCCGAATCGGAGCGGCTCGTCCAGGAGGCGCTGACCCGGCTGATGCGCGGCCGCACCACCCTGGTGATCGCCCACCGGCTCTCGACCGTGCGCGACGCCGATCAGATCGCCGTGATGGAGGCGGGCCGGGTGATCGAGACCGGGCGCCACGACGACCTGCTCGCCGCCGGCGGCGCCTACGCGCGCCTGCACCGTCTGCAGCTGTCGGAGCCCGCGACCGCCGAGTGACGCGCCGAGTGACGCGCCGAGTGACTCGCATATGCGGCGACGCCGTCATGCGCCGGCTCCGTAGATTCGCGCGCCGGAGCGCGCCATAAGGGCCTCAGTCGATGAGGACCACACCGTGAGCGACCTGACGTTCGAGATCCAAAGTCATCCGGCCCCGCGGACCGCCGAGGAGCGGGCCGCGCTGATGGCGAATCCTGGCTTCGGCAAGGTGTTCACAGACCACATGGTGGTGGCGCGCTACACCGCCGGCCGCGGCTGGCACGACGCGCGGATCCAGGCGCGCGAGGCCATCCCCCTCGATCCTGCCGCCGCGGTGCTGCACTACGCGCAGGAGATCTTCGAGGGCCTGAAGGCCTACCGCACCGCGGACGGCGGCGCGGCCCTGTTCCGGCCGGAGGCCAACGCCCTGCGCTTCCGCCGCTCCGCCGAGCGGATGGCGATGGCGCCCTTCCCGGAGGACGCCTTCGTCGAGGCGATGCGCAGGCTCGTCGAGATCGACCGCGCCTGGATCCCCGACACGCCGGACGGCAGCCTCTACCTGCGCCCGTTCATGATCGCCAGCGAAGCCTTCCTCGGGGTCAAGCCGGCCTCGGAATACCTGTTCGTGACGATCGCCTCGGCCGTCGGCTCCTACTTCAAGGATCCGACCGGCACCGTGACGGTGTGGGTCTCGGAGCACTTCACCCGCGCAGCCCCGGGCGGCACGGGCGCGGCCAAGTGCGGCGGCAACTACGCGGCGAGCCTCGCGGCGCAGTCGGAGGCGGCGTCCCAGGGCTGCGAGCAGGTGGTGTTCCTCGACGCGGCCGAGCGCCGCTACGTCGAGGAGCTCGGCGGCATGAACGTGTTCTTCGTCTTCGAGGACGGCACGCTGGTGACGCCGCCGCTCTCGGACAGCATCTTGCCCGGCATCACCCGCGACTCGGTGATCACGCTGGCGCGGGAGGCGGGCCTGACCGTGAAGGAGGAGCCCTACACGATCGACGCGTGGCGCGCCGACGTGCGGGCGGGCCGCCTGACCGAGGCCTTCGCCTGCGGTACCGCCGCGGTGATCACGCCGATCGGCACCGTGAAGGGCCGGGAGGAGAGCTTCACCATCGGGAACGGCAAGGCCGGCCCCGTGGCCCAGCGGCTGCGGAGCCTGCTGGTGGACATCCAGCGGGGCAATTCCAATGACGCCCACGGCTGGTTCCAGAAGATCTTCTGAGAACCGGCGTCCGCCCGCGGCCGTGTGGTCGGGGTCGGGACTGCCGGGTTCGCCGCGAGGACCGGGCAGGCGCCTGCCCGATCCACGCCCTCGTCCCGAGGTCGCGGCGAGCGTTGCGGACTTCTCGGGCGGTCTTCGGCGGAGCGCACGGTGACGGATACGGCTGCCGCGCGCGTGACGGACGCGTCGGTCCACTCTCCCGAGCCGCCCATCGGCCCCTGGAACCCGGGCGTCCGGTCCGATCTGCCGTCCGCCTTCCTGCCCCTCGTGACCGTCTACCGGCCGGAGCACGTCGAGACGCCGCTCCGCGACGCCCTGGATTTGAGCGATCTCTGCGGGCTGCCCGCCCGCCAGCTCACCCGGTTCCGGGCCGGGCGCCTCGTCGTCCACGAGGTCCTGATCCGGGTGATGTCGGATCTCTCCGTGCCGGTGGGCGAAGTCTACGCCGATCTCGGCGTGAACTTCCGCGCCATCGTCGCGACCATCCTGCGCGAGGGCATCGAGCCCCGCCTCGCCGAGGTCGAGTCCGCCCTCGACCGGATCCGCGCCGAGGCCGACGCGGTGCTCGCCCGCGAGATCGCCGCCATCCTGGAGGAGAGACCTCCCCCGCCGCCGCCCGAGCCGCGCTGGCTCGACCGCCTGCTCGGGCGCCGCCCGCCGACGGTCCAGGCGCCGCGCGAGGATCTCGCGACCCGGGCCCTGCGCCATCTCGAGAGCTGGCAGCGACGCGCCGCCGAAGCCGGCGACGCCCTGGAGACGGCCGCCTGCGAGGCCCTGCGCGCCGTGGTGTCGGGCCTCATCGCGCGGCAGAATGCGGTCATCCGCGACGCCGCGCTGCTGCGGACCATCGCAGGGACGCTGGTCTCGAACGGCTACGGCAGCCGGCGCGTCGGCGAGCAGATCGAGCCCTGGATCGACGCCGTCGTCGAGGCGCAGCGCTACCGGCGGCTGGCGCCGCAGGATCATCCGGTGGTGATGAACGTGAAGGGCGCCTCGGCGTCCGGAAAGAGCACGATCCGCCCCTACCAGCTCGGCCTCGCCAGGCGGCTGGGCATGGCGTGGTCGGACTTCGCGGTGATCACCCCCGACGTCTGGCGCAAGTACCTCCTGGACTACGACAGCCTTGGCGAAGCTTCGCGGTACGCCGGGACGCTGACCGGCTACGAGGTCGAGATCATCGACATGAAGCTCGACCGCTACGTCACCCGCAAGGCGGCGGAGCGGCGGATCTCGAACCTGCTGATCGACCGGTTCCGGTTCGACAGCTTCCAGGCCGACGCGGGCTCGGACGGCGGCGGCCAGTTGCTCACCCGGTTCGGCGACCGCGTCTACATGCAGTTCATGGTCACGCCTCCGGCCGACACCGTGGAGCGCGCCTGGAAGCGCGGCGAGCTGTTCGGCCGCTACAAGGCCGTCGAGGACCTCCTGGCCCACAACGTCGAGGCCTATACCGGCATGCCGCGCCTGTTCTTCAACTGGGCGCTCTCACGGGACAAGCAGGTGGTCTGCGAGTTCCTCGACAACAGCGTGCCGCTGGGCGAGCGCCCGCGCACCATCGCGTTCTGGGCGGACGGAACTCTCAACATCCTCGACGTGAAGGGGCTGATCGACATCGACCGCTTCCGCAAGGTCGACATCTTCGCCCACGGGCCCGACGCGGTGTTCGACGGCGCCGACCTCTCGGCCTCCGCCAACACCAGCTTCCTGCGCGAATGCCTGCGCCGGATGGCGGTCGTCCGCTTCGTTCAGGCCGAGACCGGCCGGGCCTTCATGCGTCTCGACCGGGGTCGGATCACGGCGCTGGATCCGGGAATCCTGGCGGCGGTGAAGTCGGGGCCCGACTGGGAGGCCGCCTGCGCCCTCATCGGCTTCCCGGCCGACCCGGCCTCGATCCCCGCCCTCGACGAGATTCTGAGCCCCGCGGAGGCACCGACGCTCGGTGCCTGGGGACCGATTCCTCCTGCCGGGCAAACGGAATAATATCGCCGTCCTGACACTTCACCCGGTCCGTCTCACCCTGGTATATTGCATACCTAGAACGGATGTGCATGATCGTCGGGGCACGAGAGACGCCGCCAGAGCAAGGCCGCGCCGCCCAAGAGAGAGGCTCAGGGATGGAACGCCAGGATTCGCCTTCGGCGAAATGGTGGCAGCTCGCCTTCGGCGTGATCTGCATGGCCATGATCGCCAACCTTCAATACGGTTGGACCCTGTTCGTGGACCCGATCGACCAGCGCTACCATTGGGGTCGCGCGGCGATCCAGCTCGCGTTCACGCTGTTCGTCGCCACGGAGACCTGGCTGGTGCCGGTCGAGGCGTGGTTCGTCGACCGCTACGGTCCGAAGATCGTCGTCGCCTTCGGCGGCGTGATGATCGCCCTCGCCTGGACCATCAACGCCTACGCCGACAGCCTGGCGATGCTCTATCTCGGCGCCGTCGTCGCCGGCATCGGTGCGGGCTCGGTCTACGGCACCTGCGTGGGCAACGCGCTCAAGTGGTTCCCGGATCGCCGTGGCCTGGCCGCCGGCGCCACCGCGGCCGGCTTCGGCGCGGGTGCCGCCATCACGGTGGTGCCAATCGCCCGCATGATCGCGTCGAGCGGCTACCAGGACGCGTTCCTGTACTTCGGCATCGGCCAGGGCGCCGTGGTGCTGGCCCTCGCCTTCCTGCTGCGCAAGCCGTCGACCAACACGCCGGTCCAGCGCAAGAAGACCCGCCTGCCGCAGACCAAGGTCGACCGCAGCCCCCGCGAGGCGGTGCGCACCCCGGTCTTCTGGGTCATGTACGTGATGTTCGTGATGGTCGCTTCCGGCGGCCTGATGGCGGCGGCGCAGATCGCCCCGATCGCCCACGACTTCCAGGTGGCCGGCGTGCCGGTGAGCCTGTTCGGCCTCCAGATGGCGGCGCTGACGCTGGCGATCTCGCTCGACCGGGTCTTCGACGGGTTCGGCCGGCCGTTCTTCGGCTACGTCTCCGACAACATCGGCCGCGAGAACACGATGTTCATCGCCTTCTCGACGGCGGCGCTGGCGGTGATCGTGCTGCTGACCTACGGTCACGTCCCGATGGTCTTCGTCCTGGCCACCGCGGTGTATTTCGGTGTGTTCGGCGAGATCTACTCGCTGTTCCCGGCGACCTGCGGCGACACGTTCGGCTCCAAGTACGCCGCCAGCAACGCCGGCCTGCTCTACACTGCCAAGGGCACCGCGGCCTTCCTCGTCCCCTTCGCCAGCATCCTGTCGGCGGCCTACGGCTGGTCGGCGGTGTTCACGCTGATCATCGTCCTCAACGTGACGGCGGCGGCGCTGGCGATGTTCGTCCTGCGCCCGATGCGGGCCCGCTACCTCGCCTCGGAGGACCAGCCCGCGGCGCTCGGCGCCCAGCCGATCCGGGCGGCCTGATAGGCCCCCGCCCCACGACGTCGCGCAAGCGACGCCCGACCTTCGCGGATCTCCCGCCCTCCCCCTCCTCGGGAGTGTGGGGGATCCTCCAGCCAGCCGGCACCGAGAGCCGCCCGTACAAACCGATCCTCCGGGAGATACCGTGATGACCGCAGTCGCCAAGATCGTCCACACCACCCCCGAGGTCGAGGCCGAGCCCGATCTGACCGACGGCTTCCACCTCGTCATCGACGCGCTCAAGCTGAACGGCATCGACACCATCTACGGTGTCCCGGGCATCCCGATCACCGATCTCGGCCGGATGGCCCAGGCCGAGGGGATGCGGGTGATCTCGTTCCGCCACGAGCAGCACGCCGGCAACGCCGCGGCGATCGCGGGCTTCCTCACCCAGAAGCCGGGCATCTGCCTCACCGTCTCGGCCCCGGGCTTCCTCAACGGCCTGACCGCCCTCGCCAACGCCACCACCAACTGCTTCCCGATGATCCTGATCTCGGGCTCCTCCGAGCGCGAGATCGTCGACCTGCAGCAGGGCGACTACGAGGAGATGGACCAGCTCGCCATCGCCAAGCCCCTGTGCAAGGCGGCCTTCCGGGTGCTGCACGCCGCCGATATCGGCATCGGCGTCGCCCGCGCTATCCGCGCGGCCTGCTCGGGCCGGCCGGGCGGCGTCTACCTCGACCTGCCCGCCAAGCTGTTCTCCCAGGTGATGGACGCCGAGGCCGGCCAGAAGTCTCTGGTCAAGGTGATCGATCCGGCGCCTGCCCAGCACCCCGCCCCCGAGGCGATCGCCCGGGCGCTCGAGGTCCTGAAATCCGCCAAGCGGCCGCTGATCGTGCTCGGCAAGGGCGCCGCCTACGCCCAGGCCGATGACGCCATCCGCGCCCTCGTGGAGACCAGCGGCATCCCCTACGTGCCGATGAGCATGGCCAAGGGCCTCCTGCCCGACACCCACCCGCTATCGGCCGGCGCGGCGCGCTCGACGGCGCTGAAGGACTCGGACGTGGTGCTGCTGGTCGGCGCCCGGCTGAACTGGCTGCTGTCGCACGGCAAGGGCAAGAGCTGGGGCGAGCCGGGCTCGACCAAGTTCATCCAGATCGACATCGAGCCCCGCGAGATGGACTCGAACGTCGAGATCGTGGCGCCCGTCGTCGGCGACATCGCCTCCTGCGTGCAGGCGCTGCTCGACGGCATGGGCCAGGGCTGGCAGCAGCCCCCGTCCGACTGGATCGAGACGCTCAAGACCAAGCGCGAGGCGAACGTCGCCAAGATGGCGCCGAAGCTCATGAGCAACGCCTCGCCCATGAACTTCCACGCCGCGCTCGGCGCGCTGCGCACCATCGTCAAGGAGCGGCCGGACGCGATCCTCGTCAACGAGGGCGCCAACACCCTCGACCTCGCCCGCGGCATCATCGACATGTACCAGCCGCGCAAGCGCCTGGACGTCGGCACCTGGGGCATCATGGGCATCGGCATGGGCTTCGCCGTCGCGGCCGCCGTCGAGACCGGCAAGCCGGTGCTCTGCGTCGAGGGTGACAGCGCCTTCGGCTTCTCCGGCATGGAGGTCGAGACGATCTGCCGGTACGGCCTGCCGGTCTGCATCGTGGTGTTCAACAACAACGGCATCTACCGCGGTACCGACACCGATCCGACCGGCCGCGACCCGGCCACCACCGTGTTCGTGCCGGATTCCCGCTACGACAAGATGATGGAGGCCTTCGGCGGCGTCGGCTACCACGTCACCACGCCGGACGAGCTGACCCGCGCGGTCAACGAGGCGATGAACTCGGGCCGCCCGGCCCTCGTCAACGCCGTCATCGACCCGGCGGCCGGCAGCGAGAGCGGCAACATCGGCAGCCTTAACCCGCAGAGCGGGATCAAGAAGAAGAAGTGAGGGCGAGCCCCTCGCGAGATCTCTGATCCCACACCATCGAAGCCGGGCTCGCGTGTCGAGCCCGGCTCTTTGCCTTGACGAGAACGGCGTCGCGGATCCGCGCGGGACGGTGTTCCGCAGAAGCTCCCGGCCTCCGGGAGACCTTCCCCGCACCGTCATCGCGAGCGAAGCGAAGCGGCCCGGGGCGGCGCGGTCCAGTTCCGCGCGGAGCGCGGGGATGGCTTCGCCGCGCCCGCAGTGACGGCGCCGGATCCGTCATCCGTTCGGTGACGGTGCATCCATGATCGACCCCGACCTCGCCGGCCGCCTGCACTTCCGCCACCGGCTCCCGACCGAGGAGCCCCTCCCCCCGGGCCGGCACGACCTCGGCCTCTTCGCCGAGCGCGACGCGGTGCTGGTGGTCCCCGAGGGCCTCGATCCGCGCCGGCCCTGCCCGCTCGTGGTGCTGTTCCACGGCGGCGGCGGCAGCGCCGAGCGCATCCTGCCGATGCTGGAGGCGCACGCCCGGACCGAGCGCTTCCTGCTCCTCGCGCCGCAATCGCTGTTCCCGACCTGGGACATCGTCATCGCCGGCCACGGGCCCGACCGGGAGCGCGTCGCGGCGGCGCTGGGTCACGTCGCCGACCGGTTCCTGCTCGATCCGCAGCGGCTCTGCTTCGCCGGCCATTCCGACGGCGGCAGCTACACGCTCTCGTCGGGGCTCGCGAACGGCGACGTGGCGAGCCACCTGATCGTCTCGTCGGCGGGGTTCCTGTCGGTGCACCTGCAGGTCGGCGCGCCGCGCATCTTCCTGTCGCACGGGACCCAGGACGAGCAGATCCCGATCGACCGGAGCGCCCGGGTCCACGTGCCGGCCCTGCGCGAGGCCGGCTATCCCGTGACCTACGTCGAGTATGACGGACCGCACGCCCACCAGCCGGCCGTGGTGGCGCAGGCGGTCAGGTTCTTCCTGGCGGATCCGCCCGCCGGGCGCTGAGGTTCAGGCCAGCGCGGCCCGGGCCGGCGCGCGGGCGCGGATCGGCGCCTCGGGCGCGTCGGCCTCGGACAGGAGCGCCGGGATCAGGTCGGTCTGCGAGACGATCCCGACCAGGCGTCCGTCGTCGTCGACCACCGGCAGGTGGTGAAGCCCCGCCTCCGACATCCGCGGCACCAGGGCGGCCACGGGCGTGTCGGGACCGACCGGCTCGACCGCGCTCATGATGTCGGCCGCGCAGCCGTGGGGCGCGCGGCCGCGCTCGGCGGTGAGGCGTAGGCGGCGGCCGAGACCGAGGCGCGGCCCGCTCCGGTCCCAGGCGGCCTTGTCGAGCAGGTCGGTCTGCGTGACGATGCCGAGGACGCGCGCGCCCTCGTCGGTGACCGGAAGCGCCTTGATGCGGTGACGGCGCAGCAGCCGCATGGCCTCGGAGAGCGGCGCGTCCGGCGCCACCGCGATCACGTCGCGCGACATGATCGCCGCGCAGGTGATCGGGCCCGAGCGGCGGCCGTAGACCCGCATCTGCACGCGCCGCAGGATCTGCTCCAGGTCGCCCCGGTCGACGTCCAGGAGCTGGTCGAAATCCTCCAGCGCGGCGTCGAGGTCCGAGGCCCGGAAGCCGACGCGGGCGTCCGAGGGCGGATCGGCGGTCCGGGGCCCGGCCGGGCGCAGGTGCGGGTAGGCGCGCCCGGTGAGGTTGTTGAACAGCAGGGCGGTGGTCAGCAGCAGCAGCGAGTTGACGGCCACCGGCCACAGCACGAAGCCGTAGCCCAGCTCCCGGATCGCCGGGCCGCCGAGCACCGCCGTCAGCGCCACGGCCCCGCTCGGCGGGTGCAGGCAGCGCAGGGCCATCATCAGCGCGATCGCGACCCCGATGGCGCAGGATGCCGCCACGAACGGGTCGCCGATCCAGGCCGCCGCCGTGACACCGACGAGCGCCGCCACGATGTTGCCGCCGAGGATCGACCAGGGCTGCGCCAGAGGGCTCGCCGGCACCGCGAAGAGCAGCACCGCCGAGGCGCCCATCGGGGCGATCAGCACCGGCAGGGCCTCGGCCGGGACGGAGACCCGGCAGACGAAGCCGGTCGCCAGGATGCCCACGAGGGCACCGGCCGCCGAGCGCAGGCGCTCGCGATTGCTGACCGGGGTCAGCTCCGGCAGGAAACGGCTGAGGAATGCGCGCATCGGATCCGGGGCTCGCACGTGAAAAGGACGGCGCCCCGGGGAGCGCCGTCCTGTCTCAGGGTCGCTGAAGTCGGGCGGTCCTTATCAGACCGCGCGGGCCTCGTGCATCGCCCGGATCTGCTCCTGGGTGTAACCCAGGTCTGCGAGCACCTCATCGGTGTGCTCGCCGAGCAGCGGCGACGCCTTCACCTCGACCTGCATGTCGGAGAACTTGATTGGGCTTCCGACGGTCAAGTACTTGCCGAGCTTCGGGTGCGCCACCTCGACGACGGTGCCGCTCTCCCGCAGGGACTTGTCCTCGGCGATCTCCTTCATCGACAGCACCGGCGCGCAGGGGATGTCGTAGGTGCGCAGGATGTCGACCGCTTCGAACTTGGTCTTGTCGGCGAGCCACTCCTCGATCGTCTTGAAGATGTCGAAGATCTTGTCCTGGCGGGCCCGCGGCGTGTTGTAGCCCGGGTCGGTGATCCACTCCTCCTTGCCGAGCGCCTTGCAGATCGGCGCCCAGGCGTGGCCCTGGATCGTGAAGTAGATGTAGGCGTTCGGGTCGGTCTCCCAGCCCTTGCACTTCAGCACCCAGCCCGGCTGGCCGCCGCCGCCCGCGTTGCCGCCGCGCGGCACCACGTCGGAGAACTCGCCGTGGGGGTACTGCGGGTACTCCTCGAGGTAGCCGAGCGCGTCGAGGCGCTGCTGATCGCGCAGCTTCACGCGGCAGAGGTTGATCACCGAGTCCTGCATCGACACGGCGACCTTCTGGCCCTTGCCGGTCTTGTTCTTCTGGTGGAGCGCCGTGAGGATGCCGATGGCGAGGTGCATGCCGGTGTTGGAGTCACCGAGCGCGGCGGCGCTGACGGTGGGCGGCCCGTCCCAGAAGCCCGTGGTCGAGGCGGCACCGCCCGCGCACTGGGCGACGTTCTCGTAGACCTTCAGGTCCTCGTAGTGGTGGCCGTCCGAGAAGCCCTTCACCGAGGCGAGGATCATGCCCGGGTTCAGCTCCTGGATGCGGGCCCAGGAGAAGCCCATCCGGTCGAGGGCGCCGGGACCGAAATTCTCGACCATGACGTCGGAGTCCTGGATGAGCTTCTCGAGGACTTCCTTGCCGGCCTGGGTCTTGGTGTCGAGGGTGAGCGAGCGCTTGTTGGAGTTGAGCATCGTGAAGTAGAGCGCGTCCGCGTCCTCAACGTGGCGCAGCTGCGTGCGGGTCACGTCGCCGGCGCCGGGGCGCTCGACCTTGATCACATCGGCGCCGAACCAGGCGAGGAGCTGCGTGCAGGCCGGGCCGGCCTGGACGTGGGTGAAGTCGATGATCTTGATGCCTTCCAGCGGCTTGCTCATTGGGCGTTCTCCCTGTGCGGTTCGGTGATCGGGTCCTTCGGATCGTCCGGCGGGCTCAAGGCGCCCGACGGGCCGGATCCGAGGAAGCTTCGAGTTCGGCGACGCGCTGGCGCAGGCGCTTCTCCTCGGCCCAGCGCTCGGTCTCGTCGCGGATCACGGCGACGATCCCGGTCACCCGGTCGGAGGCGTCCCGCACCATCCCCACCGTGAAGGCGATGGAGAGCTGGCGGCCGTCCTTGTGGAGCGCCGGCACCCTCAGGGTCTCTGCCCCGTAGCGGGTGACGCCGGTGCGCATGGTCTTGGCGTAGCCATCCCAGTGGCGGCGTCGGTGCCGCTCGGGTGTGATCAGATCGAGGGTCTGGCCCAGAGCCTCGGCGGCGGTGAAGCCGAAGATGCGCTCCGCGGCCGGGTTCCAGACCGTGATGGCGCCGTCCGGATCGGACACCACCACCGCGTCGCCGATCGCCTCGGCCAGACCGTGGATTTCGAGGGAACCGGGCGCGGCCAGGGTCGGCCCGGTCGCCGTCATGGGCGCCACCCGGTCGGCAGCGCGGATGAGAGGTGGATCGCGGCAGTCCGGCGCCTTGTCATGGGGCGGCCCTTCCTGAACGTCACGCGCGGAAACGGCGGTAAAATTCCGGTCCCGCATCCTTGAAGGGCTGTCACCCGCCCTCTTCGGTTGGTATTTGGTATGCCAAATGGAGAATGGCGTCAACCGACGGGGTGACAGGTGGCACTTTTCTTCAAGCGACCGGTGGAGCTTTCCGGGCGAAGCCGTCTGCCGACGCGCGCCGTTCGACCGCCGCCGCGCGACGCGGCAAGACGCTCATGTCCTTCTCAGATTTGCCGCTTTCGGCGAGCAGGACTCCGCCCGTCAGGCAGCTCGGACCGGCGGTTCGGCACACCGCCCGGGAGACCATTTCGGTGATCCGTTTCGAGAAAGTCAGCAAGGTCTACCGGACGGAAGGCCACCGGCGGACCATCCTGGAACAGGTGTCGTTCACCCTGAAGCCGGGCGTGTCCTACGGCATCCTCGGCATCAACGGCGCCGGAAAATCCACCACGATGCGGCTGATCGCCGGCACCGAGGACGCGACGCGCGGCCGGATCCACCGCGGCCTCAGGGTCTCGTGGCCCCTCGGCTTCGCCGGCGGCTTCCATCCCAAGATGACCGGGCGCGACAACGTCACCTTCGTGGCGCGCATCTACGGCGAGGACCCGCGCAAGGTGCTCGATTTCGTCGAGGACTTCTCGGAACTCGGAAGCTACCTCGACGTGCCGATCTACACGTACTCGTCGGGCATGGGCGCGCGGCTCGCCTTCGGCATGAGCATGGCGATCCCGTTCGACTGCTACCTGATCGACGAGATCACCTCGGTCGGCGACGCGCGGTTCTCGAAGCGCTGCGACGAGGTCTTCTCGCAGCGCCGGAAGAACGCCGACATCATCATGGTCTCGCACTCCATGGAGACCATCCGGCAGTGGTGCACGCAGGGGTTGGTCCTGCTGAACGGTCGCGCGATCATCTACGAGGACGTGAACGACGCCATCGAGGTGTACCGGCGCCTCAACGCCTGACCGCGCCGGCGGCGGCCGGACCGCGACGACATGCTTTTGCCGCCTCGCCGTGCGAGAGACGGTCGCGGCGCCGGGTGCGGCGCGCGCGGGATCCCGGTAACGGGTCGACCTTCGAGGCCGGGGAGGCCGGGAATCAGGCCATGAACATGGAGATCCGGAAGGCCGAGGGGCAGCCGGTCACGCCCGCGGACCGCCAGCAGGCGGTGAGCGAGTCGCTGCGGCAGATCGCGCGCATGTCGCGCTTCGCCGACCGCAAGAAGGGCATCCGGTCCTTTCAGGCCGACGCCAAGAACGATCCCTGGATCCCGATCCTGTTCGTCGTCTGCTTCCTGCTGCCGACGCTCGCCGGGGCGGCCTATTACGGCCTGATCGCCTCGGACCGCTACGTCAGCGAGGCGCGATTCGCGATCCGGCCGGCCATCGGCTCCGCCGAGAAGACGTCCTCGGAGACCGGCGGGACGAATTCCGGCACGGCGAACCAGATGGTGGCGCAGGACACGCTGATCACGCGCGAGTTCATCCTCAGCCGTCCGATGCTGGAGCTCCTCGAGGCGCAGCTTCCGCTGCGCCAGTGGTTCAGCAACGAGTCCATCGACTACTTCTCGCGGTTCGATCCGGAGAAGCCGATCGAGAAGTTCGTCCGCTACTGGAAGCGGCGCGTCGGCGTCGAGGTCGAGGCCGGATCCGGCATCTTGTCGGTGGAGGTCGAGGCCTTCGATCCCCAGGAATCCCTCGCCATCGCCAAGGCCATCATGAAGGAGGCCGAGCGCAAGGTGAACGACCTCAGCGTCAAGTCGCGCGAGGATGCCGTCGCCGAGAGCACGCGGGAGCTGCGGCTCGCCGAGGAGCGCATGACCAAGATCCGCCTCGCGACGCGCGACCTGCGCAACCGCGAGGGCGTGCTCGACGCGCAGAAGACGAACGACATCAACGTCAAGATGATCGCCGAGATGCGGGCCTCGCGGATCAACCTCGCGCTCCAGCTCGCGATCGGGCAGCGGGACCTCGGTCCCGACGCCCGCCGGATCATCGACATCAAGCAGCAGATGAAGGACCTCGACGACAACATCGCCCGGATCGAGCGGCAATCCGCCAGCCAGGATCCGGAGCAGAAGCGCCTGCTCTCCGACGCGTTGACCAAGTTCGAGGTCTTGGAGAACGACCGCAAGAACGCCGAGAAGTACTATCAGCAGGTGCTGACCGCCCACGAGCGCGCGCGCATCATCGCGGCCCGGCAGATCGAGTTCTTCAGCCCGATCGTCGAGCCGGTGAAGGCCGAATCCTCCACCGAACCGCGGCGGCTCCTGATGATCGCGTTGATCACCGCGGGCGCCGGCGTCCTGTTCGGCGCCGCGATGTTCGCCCGGAAGATGATGACCTGACGCGCGTCCCGCCGGGTTCGCCCGGGACGGTCCGGTATCTTCAGCGGCCGGCCCCGGTGCCCCGGTCGTCCGCCGCCGGGCCGATGGTGCCGCCGGTCCAGCCCTGGGCGCGCCAGCCCTCGGCGCGCTGGTCGAGATCGATCGACCCCGCCTGGTCGAGAATGGACAGGACGCGCTCGGCCCGAGACTCGTCGGCGCGCACCGTCACCAGGGTACCGCCGCGACGCACGCCCTCGGCGTAGGTCTCGGCCTCGTCGGCGCTGAGGCCCGCCGCGGTCAGACCGCCGATCAGGCCGCCGGCCGCGGCGCCCACGCCGGCGCCCGTCACGGTGGCGACGAGCCAGCCCGCCGCCGCCACCGGCCCGAGCCCCGGGATCGCCAGGAGGCCCAGCCCAGCGAGCAGGCCGGCGCCGCCGCCCAGGACCGTGCCGACCGTGGCTCCGGTGCCGGCGGAATCCGCCGCGTCGACCGGTCGGGGAACGGCGGTCCCGGGCGCCCGCGGCGGGACCGCGGGCTCGTTGCGATTCGCGATGATGCTGATGTCCGCGTGGGGGATGCCGGCGGCCTCCAGCCGGTCCACCGCCCCCGCGGCGGCGTCGTAATCGTCGAACAGGGCGGTCAGGGCGCGCAGGGCCATCGAGCTCTCCCGGTATGTCCGGGCCCGGGCCCGGAGACGTGGCGGCGGCGCGGGCGGCCCGGACGCGGGCGCGGTCGGATGCCGGATCGACGCTCTCGCCGACCGATCAAGCGATCGCGGCGGCCCGGGTTCCCGCGAGCGCCGGCCCCATCTTAACGCCGCGCTAACCATCCGCTCGGCAGATCTTGCCGGGTACGTCCCGGGCCTGTCCCTGGCGAACGGCAGCGGATGGCATCGATGGCAGAGACGGCGAGCGCGCCGGCACAGACAGGAGCGGCGGCCGTCCTCGGCCAGCTCGCGCTGCCGACGCGCGGCGATCTCCAGGCGCTGTCGAAGCGGTCGGACCTGCTGTTCGCGACCGGCGTGCTGGGGATCCTGGCGGTCCTCATCTTCCCGTTGCCGGCGATCCTGCTCGACCTGCTGCTGGCCGTGTCGATCATCCTGTCGGTCCTGATCATGATGACCGGCCTGTCGATCGACAACCCGCTGGAATTCACCGTCTTCCCGACGCTGCTGCTCATCGCCACGATGTTGCGGCTCGCCCTCAACCTCGCCTCGACGCGCCTGATCCTCGGGCACGGGCACGAGGGCACGGCGGCGGCCGGGCACGTCATCGAGGCCTTCGGCCACTTCGTGATGGGCGGCAACTTCGTCATCGGGATCATCGTGTTCGCGATCCTGATCATCGTGAACTTCGTGGTGATCACGAAGGGCTCGGGCCGCATCGCCGAGGTCGCGGCCCGCTTCACCCTCGACGCGATGCCCGGCAAGCAGATGGCCATCGACGCCGACCTGTCGGCCGGCCTGATCGACGAGAAGACCGCGAAGGCGCGGCGCGCGGCGCTCGAGGAAGAATCCTCCTTCTTCGGGGCCATGGACGGTGCCTCGAAGTTCGTGCGCGGCGACGCGGTGGCGGCCCTGCTGATCACCTTCATCAACGTGGTCGGCGGCATCATCATCGGGGTGGCGCAGCAGGGCTTGAGCTTCGGCGAGGCCGCCAAGAGCTACACCCTGCTGACCATCGGCGACGGCCTCGCGAGCCAGGTCCCGGCGCTGATCGTGTCGACGGCGGCGGGCCTGCTGGTCTCGAAGGCCGGCGTGCGCGGCGCCGCCGACAAGGCGCTCGGCAAGCAGCTCGCGCACTATCCCAAGGCGCTGGGCATGTCGGCCGCGGTGATGCTGCTGATCGCCCTCCTGCCCGGCATGCCGATGCTGCCCTTCGTCCTGCTGGGCGGCGGCGCCGGCTACGCGGCGTGGCGCATCAACAAGACCGCCAAGCTCGCGCCGCCGCTCGACGCCCTGGGCGCCCCGATGGATGCGGCCGCGGTCGCCGCGGCGAGCGCCGCCAAGGAGGAGACGGTCACCGACCTGCTGAAGCTCGACGACCTCAAGCTCGAGATGGGCTACGCGCTCCTCGCCCTGGTCAACGGCGAGGGCCAGGACCGGCTCACCGACCAGATCAAGGCCCTGCGCCGCCAGCTCGCCGCGGAACTCGGCTTCGTGATGCCGTCGGTGCGCATCCTCGACAACGTCCAGCTCGACGCCAACGCCTACGTGGTGCGGGTCAAGGAGATTGAGGCGGGCACCGGCCGGATCTTCCCGGGCCAGTTCATGGCGATGGATCCGATGGGCGGTCAGGTCCAGCTGCCCGGACAGCACATGCTGGAGCCGACCTTCGGCCTGCCGGCAACCTGGATCGACGCGGCCCTGCGCGACCAAGCGCAGCTCAAGGGCTACACGGTGGTCGATGCCGCCACCGTCGTGTCGACGCACCTGACCGAGATCATCAAGGCCCACGTCTCCGAACTCCTCAACCACGTCGAGGTCTCGAAGCTGCTGCGCGAGCTGCCAAAGGAGCACGCCGAGCTGCTCAAGGAGATCGTGCCGTCGCAGATCTCCACCACCGGCATCCAGCGCGTGCTGCAGTTCCTGCTCGCCGAGCGGGTCTCGATCCGCGATCTCGGGGCGATCGTGGAGGCGATCGCCGAGGTGGCGGGCGCCGTGAAGAACCCTCGCGACGTGGTCGAGCACGTCCGGGCGCGCCTCGGCCGGCAGATCTGCGCGCAGTACCAGGACCCGAACGGCATGCTGCCGATCATCACCCTGTCGCCGGCCTGGGAGCAGGCGTTCATGGAGTCGATCGTCGGCGAGCGCGAGGAGCGCTACCTCGCTATGCAGCCCTCGAAGCTCAGCGAGTTCGTCAACACCGTGCGCGACCGCTTCGAGACGGCGGCGCGCCAGGGCGAGATGCCGGTGCTCGTCACCTCCGCCCAGACGCGGCCCTTCGTGCGCTCGATCATCGAGCGCTTCCGCCGCGAGACGCCGGTGATGAGCCAGGCGGAGATCCACCCGCGGGCGCGGCTGCGGACGGTGAACTCGATCTGAGGACCCAGGGGCCGCGACACCGGCGTGGGCAGACTCGTGCCGGCGCACGGGCCGAGGGAGCAATCACGGGATCGGCGCGCGCCGCGCGCAGACGAAGCGCGCGGCGAAGCATCCCGGGTTTCGCGGTGTGGCGCGCGGGGGCCGAGGCGGCGGCGTCACCCCCGCGTCGAGACGGCGGTCAGGCCCTCAGATCGCTTTCTGCTTGAGCTCCCGCTCCAACTCGTGCGCGTCGAGTCCGGGAACGACGACGGGCGGCTCCGGCACGGCGGCCGCCTTGGGCCCGTGCGCGGCCGAGCCGATCGCCGCGGCCAGCCGCGAGCGCTCGAAGGCGATCACCACGATCACCGAGACCAGGGCCGGGAGCCAGAAGTAGAAGATCCGGAAGATGATCACCGCCGCGATGATCGCGTCCTTCTGCGCCTCGTCGGTGATGTGCATCGCGGTGATGAACACGATCTCGAACACGCCGAGGCCGCCCGGCGCGTGCGAGGCCAGCGCCACCGAGAAGGAGGCCAGGAAGATCGCCAGGACCGGGATGAAGCCCGGGTTCATCGCCTCCGGCAGGGCGAAGTAGATGATGCCCGCCGCGCCCAGGAGCTCCAGCGGCGCCGCGAGCAGCTGGCGCCCCATGATGCCGGGCCGGGGATATTCGAGCTTGAACGACCGGATGTGCAGCGGCCGCAGGTGCAGGATCGAGCCGATCACGTACAGGCCGACGAAGCCCAGCATGCCGATGCCGACGATCAGCGCGGTCTTGGAATCGGTGAGGAAGCCCGGGAGCTTGCCCTCGAGGCGCGTCAGCAGGTTCGGATCGACCACCAGCGTGAAGCCGCCGAGGAGGACGGTCCCGAGGAAGAACGTGAACGAGCAGAGCGCCACCAGCACGGCGACCTGCGCCGCCGTCAGGCCCTTGGCCGTGTAGGCCCGGTAGCGGACCAGGGCGCCCGAGAAGACCGAGGCGCCGATATTGTGCGAGAGCGCGTAGGTCGTGAACGAGCAGAGCGAGACGAAGAGCCACGAGATGTGGCGCACGCCCAGATGCAGCAGGGCGATCCGGTCGTACCAGGCGAGCGCCGCGTAGGCGACCAGGGTCGACAGGGCCGCCAGCAGGATCCGGTGGGGCGGGATCGCGAGGATCGCGGCCCAGATCGCCGCCAGCGAGGTCGTCTTCAATTCCTGGTAGAGGAAGTAGCCCGATATCACGACGGCCGCGAGGCCGATCAAGGGCCAGATGAACTCGCTGATCTTCTTCATGAACACCGACGCCCTGGGGAGAGCCCCTGATGCGCCGGCACGCGACGCGCTGCAAGCGGCATGGCGCCGCCGCGATCCCCCTTGTCAGGTGATCGTGACGGTTTCGTGCCGCATAAGCCGGCCGAGCGGTCCGACGGGCCGCGTCAGCCCCGGGCGCGGTTGAGGCCGATCCCGTCCATGGCGGCCTGATCGCGGGCCGATTCGGCAGCGCGCTCGGCGGTCCGCTCGCGGTCGTTCAGGATCTCGACCTTCTTGAGCTCCTCGAACGCCTCGCCCAGCTCGGCCTTCGCCTCGGCGAGCTGGCCCTCGAGCGCCTGGGCGGACTGGATCATGTTGTCCCGGCGCGTCGCCGCGGCCCGGGCGTAGGTCGGGTAGGCGAAGTGACCGACGTCGGTGATTCCGGCCCGGGCCTCCTCGACGGCGACCTCGCGATCGAGCTCCACCGCCATGCGCTGGAAGTCGGCCATCATCATCTCGATCTGGGTCACGCGCCGGCGCTTCTCGTCGACCTGGAAGCGGCGCAGGCGGATCAGCGTGTCACGCGATTTCATCAGGACGCTCACTCCACGCAACGCTTGAGGCCGCGCCCGGGATCGTGCCCGGACCGAGCCTGTGTGCGAGCCTGCCCACGGCAAACCCGCCCGGATCCCCCACGTGCACCATGATCGCGCCGAAGCGTTAACGCCCCGGCCCATGGTGCCTAGGCCCTGCCGACGATCTCGGTGAGCCGTGCGTAACCATCGCCGATGGACGTTGCTTCTTCCTTACCCTGCCCCAGAAAAGCCTCAAGATCGGGCATGAGCGCGACCGCCTCGTCGACCTCCTGGGAGGAGCCCGCCCGGTAGGCGCCGAGCCGGATCAGCTCCTCCATGTCGGCGTAGGTCGACAGCAGCCGCCGCGCCCGCCGCACGACCGGGAGGTAGGCCGGGTCGCAGGAGCGCGGCATGGTGCGCGAGACCGAGCGCAGAACGTTGATCGCCGGGTAGCGCCCGCGCTCCGCGATGGCGCGCTCCATGACGATGTGGCCGTCGAGGATGCCCCGCACCGCGTCGGCCACGGGCTCGTTGTGGTCGTCGCCCTCGACCAGGACGGTGAACAGGGCCGAGATCGTGCCCTGCCCCACCCCGGGACCGGCGCGCTCGAGCAGGCGCGGCAGCTCCGAGAAGACGGTCGGCGTGTAGCCCTTGGCGGTGGGCGGCTCGCCGGCGGCGAGGCCGATATCGCGCTGGGCCATGGCGAAGCGCGTGATCGAGTCGATCATGCACAGGACCTTGGCGCCCTGATCGCGGAAGTGCTCGGCGACCGACAGGGTCACGTAGGCCGCGTTCCGGCGCATCAGGGCCGGCTCGTCGGAGGTCGCCACCACGACCACCGAGCGCGCGAGCCCCGCGGCGCCCAGATCGTCCTGGAGGAATTCCTGCACCTCGCGGCCGCGCTCGCCCACGAGGCCGATTACCGCCACATCGGCGGCCGTGTAGCGGGCCAGCATCGACAGCAACACGGACTTGCCGACGCCGGACCCGGCGAAGATGCCCATCCGCTGGCCCGCGCACATGGTCAGGAAGGTGTTGATGCACCGGACGCCCAGATCGAGCGGTCCGCCGACGCGTGTGCGGGCATGGGCGGGGGGCGGGTCCGCGCGCAGGGGGTAGACGTCTGGCCCCTGCACAAGGGGGCCCAGCCCGTCGACCGGACGCCCGAGGGCGTCGATCACCCGACCGAGCCAAGCGCCGGAGGGCCGGATCGCGCCGGCCGATTCGTCGCGGACATAGGCGGGGCAGCCGCGCCGCACGCCCTCGAGCGAGCCGAACGGCATCGCGAGCGCCCGATCGCCCTGGAACCCGATGACCTCGCAGGGCACCAGCCCGTGGCCGTTGGCACCCTCGACGTCGACCCGGCCGCCGAGTCGCATCGCGGCCACAGGTCCGGCGACCTCCACCAGCAGGCCGCGGATCGCCACGACCCGCCCGAACGTCTCCAGCACCTCGATCCGCTCGAGGGCGGCCTGCGCCGACGCGAGCGAAGCAACGGATCTTGCCGGATCCTGTGTCATCGGCCTGGCTCTCAACGCTTCGTTTACCGGCCTCCTTAACACTGCGGGTCACGGGCTCGTAGCGGCTCGATCCGGGTCGCGACCACAATCGCGCCCGACGAAGTCGTACCGGTGTGTCCGACGGACAACACCGGGGATCGAATCGTTGCGCAGGAAGTACTTACGCCGAAGGGGGCGAGCGGCCTGGACGGGGGCGGATCGGAATCGGGGCCGAGGGCGAGGCCGGAGGAACGGTGTTTCTCCTGTCAAGCTCGTGGAACTTCGAACGAGACGCTTGCGGGCAGGAATCAGGTTTTGTTAACGATTAATCCATAGCGTTCCACGTCAAGAGCGACGGAGCGCCCGTCCACAGGCCGGTGGCGGGCGAAGGCTGGGACGTGTCTGCGCGCTGATGCGGCCGGCGGGGCTGGGGACCGACGATGCGGGTACTTTTGATCGAGGACGACAGCGCGACCGCGCAGAGCATCGAGCTGATGCTCAAGTCCGAGAACTTCAACACCTACACCACCGACCTCGGGGAAGAGGGTGTCGATCTCGGTAAGCTTTACGATTACGACATCATCCTCCTCGATCTGAACCTGCCCGACATGTCGGGCTACGAGGTGCTCCGCTCGCTGCGCGTGGCGAAGGTGAAGACCCCGATCCTGATCCTCTCCGGCATGGCCGGCATCGAGGACAAGGTGAAGGGCCTCGGCTTCGGCGCCGACGACTACCTCACCAAGCCGTTCCACAAGGACGAGCTGGTGGCGCGCATCCACGCCATCGTGCGCCGCTCGAAGGGCCACGCCCAGTCGGTCATCACCACCGGCGACCTGATCGTGAACCTCGATCAGAAGACCGTCGAGGTCGGCGGCGCCCGGGTGCACCTCACCGGCAAGGAGTACCAGATGCTGGAACTCCTCTCGCTCCGGAAGGGCACGACGCTCACCAAGGAGATGTTCCTGAACCATCTCTACGGCGGCATGGACGAGCCGGAGCTGAAGATCATCGACGTCTTCATCTGCAAGCTGCGCAAGAAGCTCGCCAACGCCAGCCAGGGCAAGAACTACATCGAGACCGTCTGGGGCCGCGGCTACGTGCTGCGCGAGCCGATGGACGGCGAGGAGCGCATGGCGGTCTGATCCGCCGGTCGCACCGTCTCCTGAAAAACCCCGCGCGGTCCGGCCGCGCGGGGTTTTCGCGTTCCGGCGATATCCGCAGCCCTCACCGCGTCCCGGTGGCCGAGAAGACCTGCGCGGCGGGCGCGATCACCACGTAGCCGCCGCAGGGCGCGGCCCGGCTGATCACCGCGCTGGCCACGCCCCAGATGTAGGTGCCGCGGCGATCCTGCGCGACGACCGGGCCGCCGGAATCGCCGAAGCAGACCCGGGCACCGTTGGCCCGCGCGATGGTCAGCCCGGTGCTGCTCGCCGCCACCGGCGTCAGCGTGGCGGTGCGCAGGCGCCCGACGGTCCGACCGGAGAGGCCTGCGCCGGCGATGCGCAGGCTCTTGGGGACCCGGCCGGGATCCGCCGCCAGCGGCACCGGCCGCCGGTCGCGCACCGGCTCGGTCAGGCGCAGGACCGCGAGGTCGAGGGAGAGGTCGGAGAGGCTGACGCCCGACGCCTCGTTCGGCAGCATCTCCCGCGGATCGGGACTGTAGCGGGCGGCGACACGCGCCCCGTAGACCGGCCGCGCCGGCTCGCTGCCCCGGAAGAACACGACCAGCGCGCCGAGCGGATCACCGTTCACGCAATGGGCCGCGGTGAGCACGAGATCCGGCGCGATGAGCACGCCGGTGCAGCGGGTCAGCTTCAGCGCCTCCTCGGGCTGGGTGATCAAGCCGATCGCCACGGTGGCCTGCGCCAGGGCATCCCGGCCGGCGGCCGAGCCGCCGTCGATCGCGGCGGCCGGGCCCGACAGGCCCAGACCGAGGGTGAGCGCCGTCGCGGCGGCGCCGCGTCGCGCCCCGATGGTCCGGAAGGTCGTCCCGAAGCTGGTCCCGAAGCTGATCACGTGCTGCTCATCTCCGCCGCGAGCCCCCGGACCACAGATGCCGCCCGCGCGGCGCCGCGCAAGCCGGCGCGAGGACGCGGCCGCCGTCACGTCCGTGTCATCGGCGGCCGGCTCGGCGATCAGCGCGCCACCGTCCAGGTCGTGGTGCCGTCCTTGTTGTCCTTCACGGCGACGCCCATCGCCGCGAGGGCGTCGCGCGCCCGGTCCGAGGCGGGCCAGTCCTTGGCGGCCCGCGCCGCCCGGCGCTCGGCGATCAGCGCCTCGACCGCCGCGACGTCGACCCCGGACGCCGCGACCTGATCCTGCTCGCGGTCGCTGCGGGTGCGCGCGAGGAAGCCCAGCAGGTTCGCGCCGGCGCGGAGCGCCCCGGGCTGCGCCTCCGCACCGCTCCCGAGCCGGTGCAGCTCGTTGATCGCGGCCGGCGTGTTGAGGTCGTCGCAGAGCGCCTCGACGACCCCGGCGGGGATGTCGGGCGCGGCGGGCGCGTCCCCGGCGGCGTTGTACCAGCGGTCGAGCACGCGGGCCGATTCCTCGAGGCCGCGCAGGGTCCAGTCGATCGGCTGCCGGTACTGGGTCTTGAGCATGGTGAGGCGCACGACCTCGCCCGGCCAGTCCTTCAGCACGTCGCGGATGGTGATGAAGTTGCCGAGCGACTTCGACATCTTCTCCCCCTCCACCTGGAGGAAGCCGTTGTGCAGCCAGACGTTGGCCATCACCGGCGTGCCAAAGCAGCAGCGGGACTGCGCCACCTCGTTCTCGTGGTGCGGGAAGATCAGGTCGATGCCGCCCGCGTGGATGTCGAAGGTCCGGCCGAGATGCTTGGCCGACATGGCCGAGCACTCGATGTGCCAGCCCGGGCGGCCGGCGGCGGCGATGCCGGCCGGCGACGGCCACGACGGCTCGCCGGGCTTGGCGGGCTTCCACAGGACGAAGTCGAGGGGCGAGCGCTTGTAGGGAGCGACCTCGACCCGGGCCCCCGCCTCCATCTCGTCGAGGGGCCGCTTCGACAGGCCGCCGTAATCCGGCATCGAGGGGACGTCGAACAGCACGTGGTCCTCCGCCACATAGGCGTGGCCGGCCCGGACCAGGGCCTCGATCATCGTCACCATCTCGGCGATGTGGTCGGTGGCGCGGGGCTCGACGAAGCGGGCTCGCGCACCCGGCACGTTCACGTCCTCCGGCATGAGCACGCCGAGGTCACGCACGTCGCGGTGGAACTGCGCCAGCGTCCCGTCGGTGAGTTCGCGGATGGTGATGCCGCGCTCTGCCGCCCGGGCGTTGATCTTGTCGTCCACGTCCGTGACGTTGCGCGCGTAGGTGACGTGCTCCGGCCCGTAGAGGTGGCGCAGCAGGCGGAACAGCAGGTCGAAGACGATGATCGGCCGAGCGTTGCCGATATGGGCGGCGTCGTAGACCGTCGGGCCGCAGGCGTAGACGCGGACATGCTGCGGGTCGATCGGCGCGAACGCCTCCTTGGCGCCGGTGAGCGTGTTGTAGAGCCGCAACATCGGCGCCATGAAACCCATCCCTTCTCCGGCGCCGGGGATGACGTCCGGCCCGGAGCCGTGGCCGGAAATCCGGCCCTGCCTTCAACGACCTGAGGGCCCCGCGCGGCGAAGAGCGGCCGAAACGTGGCGGATCGGCCAGCCCCGGCACGGCACCCTGTTGCATCGCGGCGACGGCGCGGCCCGCGCGATGGGGCTAACCCAAAAGCGTGAGGAATTCGAGATGGCTTGCGCGCCATGCGGGTAAGGCTTCCTTAACCGCGCCGTCGGACCGTCCGGGCCACGATCCTCACGCCACAGATCCTGTGCCCAAGGACAATCCATGCGACGCTCGGCCGTTGGTTCCCTCGCTCTCGCCACCGTTCTCGCCTGCGCGGGCCTGACCCACGCCGCGCTGGCCGGCACCGACGGCGAGACGCCCGCGAAGGCGCCGGCCCGTGTCGAGAAGACCTTCCTGATCCCGTCGAGCGACGGCTACGGCGTCGGCGAGTGCCTGACGACGCCGGGCAGCGCCTGCGGCCAGGTGGTCGCCAACGCGTGGTGCGAGGCCCAGGGCTACGCCGCAGCGAACTCCTACGGCGTCGCCGCCGCCGACGAGTATACCGGCGCGATCAGCCAGCCGGTCCCGGCGCCGTCCGAGCGCCCGATCCGGATCACCTGCCAGGACTGAGCCGACCGCGGACGGCCCGTCGCCGGGCCGCCGCGCGGAAAGCTCGCGTCACCGGGTGCCGCTCACTTCATGAAGTCGGCGCATTTCTGCGCCGGTTCGGTGCCCCAGGGCGCCAGCGGCACCGCCGAGGTCGAGTTCTTCGGCGAGCCCTGAATGACCTTGTCCGAGTAGACCATGTAGATCAGCGTGTTGCGCTTCGCGTCGCAGCCGCGGACGATCTGCATCGACTTGAAGATCAGCGACCGGCGCTCGCTGAACACCACCTCGCCCTGGCTGAGCTTGCCCTTGAAGGCGATCGGCCCGGTCTGCCGGCAGGCCAGCGAGATGTCCGAGACATCCTCGGCCAGCCCCAGCGTGCCCTTGATCCCGCCCTTCTCAGGTTGGGTGTACCAGCACGACACGCCCGAGACCGCCGGATCGTCGACGCCGTAGACCACGAGCTTGTCGTTGGGCGTCAGCGGGCGCCAGACCGTCGACTTGTCGAAGATCCGGTCCGGTTCCTGCGCCGCGGCCGGACCGGCCGCTGCCAGGCCCAGTGCGAGAAGCCCAACATAGGTGAGACTCCGAAACAACATCGCCGGTCAATTCCCCCTCACGCTTGCGGGCCGGATGTAGGAGGGGTGTCGCGGTCTTGCGAGGGGGCGTAGAATGGCCCCGCTTCCGTCCCGAAGCGCGGATGCGCGCGGGCTCCGGATACTCCGGATCGCCGCGCACCCGATCAACGCGATGCAGCCTATGCCTCACCGCCCGATCGTCCGTACGCTCGGCCGCCTCATCCTGAGCGCGGCCATAGCCCTCGGACTGTCCTCTCCGCTCGCGACCTCCGCCAGCGCGCAGGAGGCCGCGCCCGCCCCGGCGCCCGCCGAGGCGCGGCCGGCGCCGCAGCTGCCGTCGCCGCAGTGCCGGCGCTACCGGGCTGAGCTGGCCTCGCTCCAGAGCGGCGCCAGCACGACGCGCGCGCTCAACGACGAGATCGGTCGGCTCGAAGCCTATTTCCGCGGCCTGAACTGCGAGGGTGGCAAGTTCCTGTTCTTCGACACCCGGCCGCCCCAGTGCGGCGCGGTGGAGCAGCGCATCCGCGCGCTCAAGGCCACCTACGGCGGCGCCGTGATCGACGACAGCGGCGCCCGGAAGCGCGAGCTTCAGGGGCTGGTCGCCTCCACCTGCCCGCCGCGCGAGGCCTATGCCGGCTCCGGTGAGGCCTACGGCCGGGGCGGCCCGCAGATGGTCTGCGTGCGGACCTGCGACGGCGGCTACTTCCCGATGAAGAACCTGCCAGAGGGCCGCGGCGGCGCCGACGAGATGTGTCAGGCGCTCTGCCCGGGGACCGAGGCGCAGGCCTATTCCATGCCGTACGGCGACGACGCCCTGAAGCACGCCGCCACGGTGAAGGGCAGCCGCGCCTACACGAACCTCGCCAACGCCTTCAAATTCCGCAAAGAATTCGTGCCGAACTGCTCCTGCAAGCCGGAGGGCAAGTCCTGGGCGCAGTCTCTGGTGAAGGCCGAGAGCATGCTGGTCCGGCACAAGGGCGACATCTTCGTCACGCCGATGCAGGCCGAGGCCCTGTCCCGGCCGAAGGTGCGCCTGACCCTTGTCGGCCGGGCCGACCGGACCGCGGCGGAGCTCGCCGCCGACGCCGCCGGCCGCGCGGGCGTCGACACGAAGGGCGGCGCGGGACCCGGCCGCGACGATGCGGCGAAGATCCAACCTGCCGCGGCCGACGGCACGAAGGCCGCGGAGGCCGCGGAAGCCAAGCCGGATCACGTTGCCGTGCGCATCATCGCGCCCGACGTCATCGCGGTGCCCCAGCGCCTCACCCCCTGAGACTGGTTTCGCGCCGACGGGCGCGGAACCATACGCGACGTCCGGTGTTCGGCTCGGCCTGAACCGACACGAGACCGCGATGCGCCTGCTCCGCCTGATCCTCCTCACCGGCACGGTGCTGCCGGGCCTGACGCTCGTGCAGCTCGCCGACGCCGCGCCGGGCCGGATCCAGGTGGCGCAGGGCGGACCGGAGGAGCGCGGCCCCCGCGGCGGCGAACCCCCGCACGGCGGCCCGCGCCCCGAGCGGCCGCCGCAGGAGCGTCCCGGCCCGCCGCCGGGCCCACCGGCCGCGCGCGAGCGGCCCGAACCCCGGCCGGAGCGGGCGCCGCCGCCCCCGCGCGAGCGGCCCGAACCGCCCGCCCAGCGCCAGCCGCAGGCCGAACCGCCTCCGCGGGAGCGCGCGCCCGAGCGCCGGCCGGAGCCGCCGGCGGCCCGTCCCCCGGCGCCGGACCGGCAGGACCGCCAACCGGAGCGGCAGCAGGACCGGCAGCAGGACCGGCAGCAAGACCGGCGGGATCAGCAGCCGGACCGTCCGGACCGCGGGCCACAGGATCGGCCCGGCCCGGGGCGGTCCGAGCGTCAGCAGGCGCCGGATCGCGATCAGGCTCCGCCCCAGGGGCGGCCCGCGCCGGAGCGTCCGCCGGCCCCGCCGCAGCAGCGCCAGGCGCCCGACCGGGATCGCCCCGGTCCCGACGACCAGCCGAACCGTCCCGCGCAGCGCGACGCGGCCCCCGACCGGTCCGCGCCGGATCGCGGACCGCCGGGTCAGCGTCCGGGCGGTCCGGGTGCGCCCGGCGACCGGCCTCAGCCGCCGAACGCGCCCCCCGGCGCACCCGGTCGACCGGCCCAGCGCCCAGACGCGCAGCCCGACAACCGCCAGCTCGAGAACCGCGCCCAGCCGAATGGCGGTCCCGGCGCCGAGCCCGGCCGGCCGCAGGCGCCCAACGCCGCTCCGGGCGTTCCGGGACGGCCGTTCCAGCCGCAGGGAGCCCAGCCCGAGGGACGGGCGCCGGCCCAGCCCAACGGTGCTCCCGGCGCCGAGCCCGGACGGCCGGTGCCGCCCAACATGGCCCCCGGGATTCCGGGACGGCCGTTCGTGCCGCCGGGCCAGGCTCCCGCCCCCGGACAGGCCCCGCCGCCCGGCGGCCCGCAGCCCGGGACGGCGCCGGCACAGCCGGGACAGCCGCCCGCGGGCGGCCCGGGCGGTCCGGCCGACCCGAACGCCTTCAACCGGCCGGGACAGCCCGGCTACGTCCCCGGCGGTTTCCGCCAGAACGACAGCGTGCGCGACTTCGATCAGATCCGCACAGACCGGCGCGAGTTCCGAGAGGATGGCCGGACCTATTACCGGGAGCCGGGCCGCATCATCGTGCAGGACCGCGACGGCTACCTGATCCGCCACGACGAGAACGAGCGCTTCCGCACCCTCGACCCGCGCGGTTACCGATTCGAGCGGCAGGGCGCGGACTTCTACAGTTACGTCGACCGGCCCGGCGGCGAGCAGATCGTCACCGTCACGAACGATGACGGTCGGATGCTGCGCCGCTACCTCCGCTACCGCGACGGTCGCGAGCTCGTCCTGATCGACAACAGCTACGCCGGCCCGCTCCGCCCGATCTACGAGGACGTGGTGGTGCTGCCGCCGCCGGAGATCCGCATCCCGCGGGACCGCTACATCGTGGATTACGCCCAGGCCGACGAGGCGGAGGTCTACGAGGCGCTGACGGCGCCGCCCGTGGTGCAGGTCGACCGCCGGTACACGCTGGACCAGATCCGCTACAGCCCGGACCTCCGCGCCCGCCTGCGCTCGGTCGACATCAACACGATCACCTTCGACACCGGCTCGTTCACCGTCACGCCCGATCAGGCGGCCAAGCTGTCGGTGATCGCCGGCGCGATGAACCGCGCCATCCAGGCCAACCCGCGGGAGGTGTTCCTGATCGAGGGCTTCACCGACGCCGTCGGCTCCGCGCTCGACAACCTGTCGCTGTCGGACCGGCGCGCCCAGTCGGTGGCGACCGTGCTGACCGAGCAGTTCCGCGTGCCGCCGGAGAACCTGACCACCCAAGGGTACGGCGAGCAGTACCTGAAAGTGAATACGCAGGGCCCGTCGCGGGAGAACCGCCGCGTCGTCGTCCAGCGGATCACACCGCTGCTGCAGCAGGGGCAAGGTCAGGGGCAGGGCCAGGCAGCGCCTCCGCCGCCTCCGCCGCCGCGCTAGGTAGGGGACTCATTCAGGTCCATGCGATGACAGAGGAAACTAGCGCGACGGCTGCGAGATAGTTGCAGGCTAGGCGATCGTAGCGGGTCGC
>NZ_FNWP01000033.1:0-43754 GCF_900108435.1 Methylobacterium sp. 275MFSha3.1
CTCCAGCAGCATCTCGCCGAGCTTGGCCTTGAGACGCCCGCTCTCCAGCGCCTCCGCATCGAGGGGCCGGGTGGACAGGCTGGCCTCGCCCGCCGCCAGGAAAGCATCGCGCCAGCCCGACAAGGTCGCCGCCGTCACGCCCAGGCCGCGCGAGACGCTCTCCAGGTCCTCACCACGCAGAAGCCGCAACACCGCGTCCCGCTTGCGCTGCCGGGACATGCGCCCACCCCGGCCAGGTCCGACCGCACCGGCAACCGCTCCTGTAGTCGTCGTCATCGTTCTTACCCCTGAGGCGGAGACCGTCCGCTAACGGGGTGTCTCAAGCAACCGTGGGGCGGAGGAGCGCCAAACTCGCTGCGCGGACACGCGCTCAGGACCATCAATCGACAGGAAAGGGGGCCGATTGTGAGCAGCGGCGGTCCTGATCGACAGCGACGACGTATCAAGACCCTCGGCTTCCGACGCGGACTGCCTACCAATCGCGAGCTTATCGAGCAGCAAGCTGGTCTGATCGCCTCAATTCGCTATCCCAACATCGGGGCCGCGACGGACGTCGACGTCGACACGGGACGCCGCAGCAAGATCATATCGCGCCATCGCCGACCTCAGCAGCCGCCAGAACGAATATCGAGCTCCAGCGGAATCCGATCGGGTTGCCGTCTCGCCCCGGAAAAGCACGAGCAGGCAAACAAAAATCCCCTGATCCGAACCAGCCTTTCGGATCTTGCGCACACCTTGCACGCGGCCAGTGAAAATTATCGGAGCATAGGATTCTGGCGCGGCCTTACCGCCGGTCTTGCATTCTGTCATCGAGGGCGCGTTCGCACGCTCTTGCGCCAGGCTCTCAGCCGGCAGAACCGCAGCCGGGCGGCAGCGTTACCATCGGGCCGCCTGCTTCGCGACCGGCTGCATCGGCCGACGCACTTAATGGAGGGAGGCATCGACCTATGGCGGGGGGATCGGGGCTTCCAGTCGACATCGCGCCTGCCATCATGCGACCTGCGGTGTCCAGTAAGCCGATTGTTGGGGGACCGTCCTACTTCACTGGTGCCACTCACATACTCGGCCCGACGGCAACCCACGCGATCAGGAGCCTTGATGTTTCGAGCCATTCTCGCTCCGGCGGTACTCACCCTCTCGTCGGGTCTCGCCCTAGCGCAGCAGGACACGGCGCCGCCCTGGTCCGCGAGCGTCATGAACTCCGGAACGCCAGGGCTTCAGGGTATTCCCGCGTTTCTCTGGAACCAGTCCGCGAACCCCAATGCGTTCGACGAGCGGCCGACGCTGCGCATCGATCGCGAGGTTCAAGCCGGGACCGGCAAACCAGGCTACACATACAAGGCGCTCTGGGTTCTAGGCACGACGGGCTTCTCCTCGGCCGGCTACGAGTGGACGATCACAGGTGAGCAGCATAACCGAAGCCGCGGTTCGACCGGCGCACAGAACGTCGCAGTGAATGGCACGATCTGGCGCGATCCAACCGACACCGGGGAGCCGACCGGTCCGAGTTGGGGACTGAACGGCAACTGTGTCGATAGAACTGGTGAGCAGCCGCCGACTTACGGTTGCATCGGCGCCGAGCTCGATGTTGGCGGTGCGGTCGGGCCAGATCCACATCGGCAGCGCGTCATCCTCCACGGTGCCGGGGGCGGCCAGCCGGGCAGCCATATCGGATACGGCGTCATGATCAGCCCAACAGCAGGCACCACCATCGATCGAGCCTTCAGCACGTCCAATGTGAACGGCGCATTTGGTATCGGCTTAGACTTGGCTGGCGGCATCTTCAGCGGCGCCGCAATCCTCATGGGATCGGGACAATTTCTCGCGCTGGACGGAACGCCAGAGGGGAAATTCGGGCACTTTCTGTTTTATCGCGATGCTGCACTGACCTACATGACGCCTGGCGGCCCGACGCTTCGCCTGGACGATGACGGAGCGGTCCACATTGGTCGCGTCATCGAGACCGTTCCCCATGTCCCGGCTACGGCCAACGCGCCTTGCGTCAAGGGCGAGCACGCCTGGGATCAGAACTACGAGTACCGCTGTGTTGCGGAAAATCGGTGGCGGCGCGCCGCGCTCAGCGATTGGTGACGGTTCGGCTGCGTCCTCACTTGCCGAGGCGCTGCCGAGCTGGCTTCTTGCCTTGCCGAGGCTGTCACAGAAGCCGGGGTCGACAGCCTCGCGTAACGAGATGCAGTCGGCGCGAACCAGCCTCGCCCGAGGAGAGCGACGCCACGTTTGCTTGTCCCCTCGAACACCGCGGGCAAGGTGCTCCGGCGAGGCAGACGCCTCCGCACCGAGGAGCCGGGGATGCTGCATCGGTGACATAGGCGCCACGCTTCGGTAAGGGCACCGCCATGCGCTTCTTCATCGATCATGACGATGGACACTCGATCCGAGGCTGGATCGTGCCGGACAATCCTCTCGCCGTCGGCCGCGTCGTCGTGTCCGTCGAAGGACGGCGTGTGGCACAGATCGAAGCCAGTATCGTGTCAGAGGAGTTTCAGCGCAATGGTTGGCACGCGACCGGTCAATGTGTCTTCCTGATAACCGAGGCGGAAGTTCCGGGCCTATCCGAGATCCCGCGCCTTGAGCTTTTCGAAGCGGACACCAACGTTCTCATTCATCGTCGCGCTCCGGCCGACGGGACATTGCCTCATCGCCTATGCCTCATAAGCACCGGTATCAATGCGGAAGCGCCTTTACAGGCCGCGCTGTTCCCGTATTTCAAAAGCAGCTACTTCAACATCGATCGGTTGTCCGACGAAGTTCTGTCAATTATATTAATGAAACCCGATGCCAAGTCACAATTCTTGGCGGGGAACCTAACCGTCCCACGCTACGAGAACTATCTGACGCCGGACCTGATGGTCACGGCCATCCTACTCCAGGAACCGCAGATCGAGATGGCGGCCCGGTTGCGCTGGCTGAAGGCCCGGGCCGCGGATGCCGCCGATCCCGGGCGCAGCTGGCGCCTGGGGCCGCTGGCCGAGGCCGCCGCCTTCGTGGACGACTACGACTTCTCCGACGTGAAGAGCCTCAAGCGCTTCTTCCGCATGCTGCCCGAGCCCGCCTACCGGCTGCTCTACAACCCGCTGACCCGCCAGCTCGGGACCCGCATGCCGGACGACCGGCTGCATCCGGGCAACTCGATCGCGGCGATCGAGGTTCTCGCTCGGGTGGAGATCGTCGGCCACACGACACAGTTCCCCGCCTTCGCGTCGACGCTGTTCGACCGCCTCGGGATCGACGCGCCGATCCCGATCCTGCCGCCGGTGCCGGCCGAGACGCTGGCGCTGGCCGAGCGCCTGAAGAGCGTCAAGGCGGTCGAGGACATGATCGTGTTCGACGTGGCCATGTCAGACGCCGTGAAGTCAGCGGTAAGAAAGAATTGGGCCTCGGCCTGATCAGAGTCAAACAATGAGAACGCATTCGGCAGAAAGCATAGATACTCGCCTGGCCAGCCCGGCTGAAAAGCTCCTGACGACATCCGGCGATCCTACCCCAAGTCTTAGCGACCGTTTGGACGCATTCCGCAGCCTAGGCGGAAATTGCGAATTCGGCTTCGTTCAACGATACGCTGAAGTAGAGCCTTCGGGCTTACTGCGATTTTCTTATACGCCCATTTCCGACTTGATACACGCGCTGGACACGGATTTTTCCGAATATGGCGCTCCAGGCGATCTTCGCATCGAAACGACAGAAAGCAACTATTATTACTGCGCAAGCCGGCGGTATAATATATGGTCCAACACGGCGCAGGCGGCGGGATCGATCGATATTGAGGAACTTCTATCACGGCAATACGCACGCATCGCTCATCTGAAGCACCGCATGCTTGTGGATCTGGCTGCGGGTACGAGGATCCTGGTGCGCAAGACCGGCCAAGGCGAGACCGATGCGGATTTCGCACGCTTGGCGACCGCGCTCGCCCGGCATGGCCCATCGGCGCTTCTAAGAGTCGAGGAGGCTGGTCCTGACTGGCGGCCAAAGCCTGTACGTCAGATCGCCGACAGGATTTTCACGGGACATGTGCGAAGATTCGCACCGCAGGAGACCGCGTGGAATGTCGATCTCGAGCCGTGGATCCGGCTGTGCGACACTGCCTACGCGACCATCTTTAACGTTCCAGAAACCAATTTTTATCCTGATCCGCACGCGGACGCGATGTTATTTCCCGAACGATTGCGTCAGCATCGAGGGCAAGCCCAGAATACGGCGCTGACATCATTCGCTCGATCTGTCGCCGCAGAAGCTTTCGATCCAAATCGAAGCTACGTATTCTCAAGTTGGGTCTGGATTCCAGCGACGTCAGCACCTGAGAGAATTCTGGCCGTGCTCGGACACGATCGCCTCCGCTCAGAAGACGCAGATCTCAAGGTGCGTGATCGCTGGCAACGCGTGTGGGCTGCTGGGCGCTTCCGCCACGGGGCTGGTCCGGCCGCAGTCGGACTGGGCATGATCGGCAGCAAGCGCGATCGTTTCTGGGCCAGCAGGCCTCGGTTGTATCAAGGCTCAGTTCCGCGAGGCGAAATGGCACCGGCTCCGCTCGAGACAGGCCTCACGCAATGGCTCAATCGCTTTAGACTCTGACGCCGAGCTCACTCGGCTCCAATATGGCAAGGGCGACCTATCGCCCGTTAGCGCCGTGCGCCATTGATCCTTTTGGATCGCAGATCGCGTCGGCAGGACCCGTAAAAAAAATTTGAGCGCATTCACCGACACATTGTGACGCTTGATCGAAGAGTTGATTAAAACCTTATGGATGGTGGAAGCGAGCCACCCTTAGTATCGCGCTTCGACCATCCATGATCTCAATCACCTTGGGTGGTTCAGCAGCAGAATCTACTTGATCGCGCTGCGAATCACCACACCGCAGAGGACAGCGTCGGCCAAGCGGTCATCGATCAAGGTTAGAGCACAAAAACCTTGTCGAGATGCAGATAGGTCCGCTCGGCCAGTTGCAACCGCACATAACGCGCTCGCTCGCCCGCCAGCATCACCCGTAGCGGTCGCCCATCGGCGCCGCCAAAGGTATAGCCGCCCTGGTCATGTACAAGGCGCCACATGTCCCCGTCTTCCGACAGGGATACCCGCAACGTTCGCGATCGATCCCGCGCGGCATCCATGCGATTGAACACCCGGACCTCGTTCAGCGCGTAGACCGCCTCCAAGTCGACCTGCCACCAGGGGGCGTCCTCGATATCCGTGTGGAAGCCAGGCCGTCCGGTGGGCGCACCGTTCAGGCAACCTGTCGGTCCATCCGCGACGTCGAAGTACGACCATTCGCACAGGCTGCTCTGCGCCGCCGGCTTGCCGACACTCACCACGCCGTCGAACAGTGGCAGGATCGGGTAGGCTGGCTTTTGGCGACAGTAGAACGCTTCACCATGGCCCGCTCCATCCAGGCGCAACCAACGCGGACGCAGTCCGAAGCCCTTCAAGAACGCCGTAACCTCCTCCAGCGTACAGCCGCCCTCGTAGAGGGGCTGTTCGCTGACCTCGATGTACACGCCGTCCACCGCAGGCAGGCTCTGGCGCGCACCCTGCAGAACCCGCAGGTCCGCCCCTTGCGCGTCGATCACTAGCAGGTTCGGCACCCGCCCGGCGCAGTGCTCGGCCACGATCTGGTCGACCGTGGTCGTGACCATGCGCTGCGCACCCGTGTAGACGATGTCCGGGTGGTGCTCGGCATGTGCGCCCAAGGCGAACAGGCTCGAGGACTGGCCGCCGTTGCTGGCGACGTTGAACAGCACCTCCTCGCCCGCCCGCTCGGCGCATACCGCCCGGATGGCCTTGTGGAACGGCATGTCGGCGAGGTTGGCTTGAAGGATCGCGAGGGCGCTGTCGACCGGCTCGACGTACAGGACCGGGCTGGCGCCACTCGCCGCGTAGTCGTTCCGTTCCTGCCCCTCGTTGGCCCCCACGTGGAGGACGCTCTCCACGGGAAAGCCCGCGATCCCCATCTGCTCCAAAGCATCAAGCACAAGCGACTCCAAGTGCGCGGGTGCCGAACGGACACCTCGGCTGCCGCATAACAGCGACGACGTGGCATAACGAAGGCGTCAGGCCGACGCGCGTTTACCTGGTAGCCTGACATCGCCCATAGCGCTCGCACTGACGCTCACCGCGCCACGGCCAACGACCAAAAATTTGCTGTCGCGGAAGCTACCTGTCGAAGCGAGGTGCGGGCGTATGGGTAATAACGGCCAAGCTGCGACTTTATAAGCGTTGATATCCTCACGGCAACGATGTGAGAACCGCACGCGGATTGGCAAATATTGTCCGCTAGCGCTGCCGAGTGGTCGCAGACAGCTCAATGGACAGAGCGATATAACGCAGCTTCGGCAGTAGGCTCTCCGCGGCGATCCAACAAGAATTGTGTCGGAAGCGCGCCGTTACCGACGCACACATCCATTGTTGCTGCTCACGAAAGCCGATCGCTACGTCAATATTCGATAGCGGATCGCCGACTGTCGCTTGGCATCGGATTTGAACCTAAACCGGCGTGCCAGCCGGCTTAGGTACCTGATAGGCTGCAAACCGGCGAGGATCGTGGCCACAAAGATGGTCTGCGTCAGCACTGATCCGCTGCGCCATATCCGAAAAGCGGCGCATGCATCATGGGGACGCGAGCAGCGAGCATCCGCGTGTCGATCAGTCGCCTGACCGGCGCGATCGCGGTGACGGGCGATCGGTGAGCGCGGATTGGCGGTGGCCTACAAGCGCCAAACCAGAAAGCTTGGCCAGAGCACCTCCCTCAATCGGTGGCCTCGCTTTGTGCGCCGTGATCTGTCACGTCGGCAGCGGCCTCGGGCGCAGCTTCATCATGCTGGGCAGGGGCGGCAGCCACGTAGAAATCACCGCGGCGCACGGCCTCCCCCCCGGTGACCATCATGCTGAGATAGGTGTTGAGCGTGTTCGGCGCGACGTCCGGTAGGCGTCGCTCGAGTTCCGCGTGAGAAAGGCCTTGCGGGCCAGTCTGTTCCAAAAGCGCCTTCAACCGGCCCTTGGCCGAATTCGCGCGGGGACCGCGGCTGCCTCGCCCTCTGCCTCTCTTGGGACTGCCGGGACGTTCTTCCATCGCGGCGAAATCCGTGTCGAAATCAACCTCGGCACCGGGGCCACCCTCCACAATCGCCGCGAGCGATTTTTCAGCCGTTCGCAGCTTGGTGAGTTCCGTCACAATCCGCTCATAATCGGATTGAAGATCCGCCCTTCGCTGCCGCACATCGGCAAGAGCCTTCGCCAGTGTATCGTCCCCGGCCATCGCTTAAGTCTCGAAATCTACAACGCGGTCCGGCATAGGTCACAATCGTTGCACAGCGTCAACCGCGCTGCGCGCGAGGTCGAAATGTCAACGGGGATAGCTCGCACACGAAACGCGGCGGTCAGCGAACGGCCGATCTACCCGATCGACCGTCCCATAACTCGCCGTCCGCATCACCTCCCGCGGCAGGCAGCCGGTAGCGACTAGCGCCTCTGCCTCGACAGGCCGGCTGGACGCCGCAGTGGCACGGCCTCGTGATCCGTTTCCTCGGCCGCCAACGCACTTTCGCCCATGTTTGCGGCGATGCCCCGCGCAAAGCAGAGGGTCCGACCTATGTCACTCCCGCCGCAGGCTCACAGTCCAAAGAGCCCGCTCGAGTCCTACCTGCACGTCCTGCATGCACTGATGCTGCGCGACATGCGCACCCGATTCGGCGCCTCCCTGTGGGGCTACGGAGTCGTAGTGCTCTGGCCCTGCGTGCATGTGATCATGCTGATCACGATCTATACCTTTCAGAAGCTTCCGGCGCCCCTCGGCGACGACCGAGCCATGTTCTTCGCCACCGGCGCCGTGCCCGTCTTGGTGTTTCAATATATTTCGCGCGAGGTCATGAAATCCGTTATCATGAACCGACCGCTTACGTATTATCCGCAAGTTAAATTATTCGACCTGCTATTCTCAAGAATCCTCGTCGAGATCGTAACCGGCTTCCTGGCGTTAATCGTCATCGCCTCGGTCCTAGTCGCGATGGGGACCAACCCGGTGCCGACCTATCCTTTCACCGCCGTCTGCGGCTATATTGCTGCAATCATACTCGGCATCGGCGTTGGAACGATCAACGTAGCCATCATCGGGTTCTTCCCGGGCTGGCTGCTCGGCTACGCGCTGTTCAGCATCATTTTGTACGTGTCAAGCGGCGTCATGTTTCTTCCGAGCTACCTGCCCGATAAAATTTATTATTGGATGAAGTACAATCCGGCTCTGCAAGTTTCGGAGTGGATTCGATCCGCCTACTATCCAACCGCTGGGATTCAGGTGGACTATTTGTATGTCATCATGTTCGGCCTGACGTGCATCACGATCGGCCTGTTCCTGGTCAAGACGGTGGTCAGCAAGATGCAAGCTGGATGAGGTCAGGCACCCGTAGAGAAGGTGCCACCCGCCCGAGCGCCCCATCCGCAGCCGACCAATCGGGTGCGCCTTTCAGTGACCGGCGATCGCTTCCCTGTGGTCCGCCAACAGCCATCGAGAGGTGATCGAACCACAAGCGCTGGCGGCGCCTCCGGCGCGCCGCTGCCGCCGGCCTCAAATCGAGCTGAGCTGTCAGCTGACACCATGGGCTGCACCTACGGCGGCGCGATCGGGGCAGACCTCATCGGCCCAAGCCCCGATCCCGAGTCGATAATCCGCCGCAGGGCCGTCGAGGAGGCAGCCGTCGCCATGGCGATCGATCGAACCGCCTCCCAAAAGATTTGCCGAGCCTGATCGCGCGTCTGGAGGGCTTGGTGGGCCCGCAAGCCAAGCGCGATCCGCCATCGCCATGCGGATGGATCTGCGCGGAATTGCTCCGCATTGTCGCGCGAACATGCCATCGATAGAGGGGGGAGGAGCGATGCAGGCGCCGCGTCCTCGGGAGTCAGTTTGACGGTCACCGGGACGCGTCATGGAGTTTCGCCTGCGTCGCCGGAGGTGGGATTGAGGCGACCGAGGCTGTGACAATTGACCTGCTCACAGACGCGTTTATGGGCATGCGCAATGCTCGTCACCGCGATGAAAAGACCGGACTGGAGGGCAGCGGCGTGAGGGCATCAGCAGTCAGGATCGCCTGCGCGCGATGATACGAGCCATCCTCGGACAGCTATCGGACGGAGTCCGTGCTGTGGCCGCCCGAGCGCGGAGACGCAGTACGGACGACTGCACATTGATCGCCGTCGCACGGGATGAAGCGCCGTACATCGCCGAGTGGCTGGCCTTTCATCTCGCGATCGGCTTCACCCGCATCCTCGTCTTCGATCATGGCAGCACGGACGGGACAGCCGCGGTCGTGAGTCGGGCGGCCCTGCGCAGTCCGGCCATCTCCCTGCACCAGGTTCCAGATGACCATGGTGGGTCTCCACAGATTGCGGCCTATGCCGCGGCACTGCCCCTCGTGACCACACCATGGGTCGCATTCTTCGATATCGACGAGTTCCTCGTGCCTTGGCGCGATGGGTCGGTGTCCGGCTATCTCGCCCGTGTGCCCGCCGAGGTGTCGGCCGTGCATATCAATTGGCGCTCGTTCGGCTCTTCGGGATGGAGCCAAACGGACTACGGACTCGTCACGGAGGCATTTGTGCGCTGCGCCGAACCCGATTGGTTGTATCAGGCGCATTACAAAACGCTTGGTCGAACAGCGCAGATCCGGCAGGTGAATATCCACGAAGTCGACACGATATCGGGCCGGCGCACGCTGTCCGATTTTACGGATGTCGCTCCAGGAACGATCGGCAGTGCCGATCGCGTGGTCTACGACGGCATCCAACTCAATCATTATCAGGCCAAGACCCGCTCCGAGTTCGATATGCGCATGAGATTGCCTCGTGCCGACGCCCCCGATGTATCCCGTATGGACGACCGTGACCTTCGCTGGATGTTGCTTGACCGCAACGAGACTGAAGACCGCTCAATCAATCAATTTTTACCCGCCCTCAAATTAGAGATGCATAAAATCACCTAAACAGACCATAACTCGACAAAAAGGTCATTTTTAGCCGGCCAAGCAGCTGCTGTGCGTAGCATGGAAACTCGATCAACAACCAAGCTGCCAACAATATGCCTGGCTATCTAATTAACCGCTCCTTGCGCACACAGAAACGCGCGATATTCCAGCAGGAGCGCCGGAAGCCATCAGATGCGCCTTATGAAGATATTAATTTTTTGGTATGCTTGAATAACCGGCCATGCAGAAATTGATTTCGGCGCTATATATCGGCTGCAGCAGTTTAACGCACTGAGAATCCAATAGCAATGCGCAGCAATTGGAGCATCAGAATCGCAGTCGCCGACCTGCCATTCCTTCCTCGATCATACGATTTTCTCACTCTAAAATTGCGCGACGATGAGGCCAAACCTGTCCCGATCTGCGGCGTGCCGAGAAGAGGAAAGATTGCATAATGTCCAATATGTGCTGCGCCTCACCCAGAACTCAATTTTTGGAGTAGCCCCGCGACACGGCAGCCAGCGAGCCATTCACCTGCCCAGGCCGATACTCGCCCGACGCGTACGCCGCGCCTCGCTTCTCGCTTTTTGGGCGGACCAGACGCAGAACCCATCAGATATTCGACCAGCAGCCATGGTTACAGGTCAGCGAATGCATCTCGACGAAATCTCCTTCAAACGATGGCTGAACGCCCATGGAGAAACTGACATCGACCATATGGATGACGTCGTTCTTCGCGCCAAGCAACTCATTACAATGATCGACTTCTCACGCCACCGGACAGACGAGCAGATATATATTGCGCTTTTCAGCAATCGCCGATTTAACGAGCAGAACCAGATCTCACAATCAAAAATGAAAAGAGCCGCAATTCTATATCATTATTTCCTCAAAACTGGGAGCACGTAAGGAACATCTCAAGCACGAGCTGGCCTCCATTGGAAGGATTATCGCAAGACGATCGGATTCCTGAACCCGCCCGAATGCGCTAGATGGCGCAGCTAGCTTACTATGAGGGACGACTCAATGCTCGATCAGCTTGCGGCTATGGACGCGGCGTTTCTGCCCGTGGAGAGTATCCTGCATATCGGCGCGAGCGAGGGTCAGGAGCGGTTCGACTATCAGGCGATCGGAGCGAGCCCCTGCTTCTATGTCGAGCCGATATCGACCGTCGTCGAGGTCCTGAAACGCAACCTCCAAGACATGCCGGGTCATTATCCGATCCAGGCGGTCTGCTCGGACAAGGAGGGTGAAGTCATCAACTTCAACGTCGCAAGCAATGGTGGTCAATCTTCGAGCTTCTTGGCTTTCGGCTCGCACGCTCGCCTGTATCCTGGCGTCACCTTCACCGGAGTCGAGACGATGGTGACCACGACGGTCGACCGCCTGATCGAGACGCACACGCCCGGTCGGGTACCTAATCTATGGGTCATCGACACGCAGGGGGCTGATCTACATGTCTTGAAGGGAGCCCGAAAGAGCCTCGCCTTCGTGGATGGTGTCTTCGTCGAGGCGAGCTTGCGCCCCCTGTACAACGGCGGTTGCAGCCTGAAGGAGATCACGGACTTTCTCGAGCCCTTCGGGCTGTTGATGCACTGGCTGAGCCTGGACGAGAACGGGAACGGGGACGCCTTCTTTCGGCGGGAGAAGGGCGAACGTCCCCCGCTTCCGACCTACGGCGGTAATCTCGCCCTGAATAAGCCGGCCAGCCAGAGCAGTTGGAGCGAGTGGTCCGACAATTTCCTGGCAGCGCGTGGCCCAGGCGGCGGTGTCAACGGCCATATCTCCGGGTATTTCGGCTTCCATACCGGAGAGGAGGATTGCCCCTGGTGGCAGGTCGACCTGGAGAGCCCACATTTGCTCAACGAGGTGCGGGTCTTCAATCGTGTCGACGGCGCCAGGGATCGAGCGCGGACTCTGCAAGTGCTCCTGTCCGATGACGGCGAGCGGTGGCATATCGTCCACGACCAAGCAGGCTACACCTTCGGCGGGAAGGATGGCCGTCCCCTGCGCGTGATGCTGTCGGGACAGAGGGCGCGCTATGTCCGCCTTCAGCTCAAGGAGCACACCTATCTGCATCTGGATGAGATCGAGATCTACTAGTCCAGCGCTTCAGAACTGGTCCTGAGGATCGTCTCCGGCGCAACGGTCTGACAGTTTCGTGCAGTCGGCTCAGAATAGGCGGTCCTGATCAGCTGGGCTCCAAGAGGGCTGCGCTCTGCACGTATCCATTCTGGCGGGCGTGTAGACGACTTGAGCCTTGCGGCATTCGCGGCAGAAAGAGACAGAACGCATGGAGAATCACGAATCTGAGTTGAGGCGTTCAGCCGTCACGGCATTCTGTCGGCTCCGGGATCGCCTCGGACGGCGGCTGCCTCATGCCGTGGAGGAGATTTTTCTACAGAAAGGCCTGATCGTTCACGCTGCGGATATGCCCTCTTGGTGGCACGATGGCGGCAACATACTGGTCAAGCCCCCCGCGGGCGGCGTTCCGCCCTTGTCGTATGTGGGCACGAACCCGCCTCGGAACGCGATTGTTGTCATCGGATCGAATTGCAATCCGCCGAGCCACATCTTCCTCGCCGGAGAGGCACCGCACCTATTTCTCGGCCCTCAATGCAGCCTTCCGAACGGAACCATCATCTGCGGCGAACAATCGACGATCGTCCTCGCAGGCAATCTATTCGCCATTCACGCGGCCAATCTCGACGCTCGAAACGGCGGCCTGATATACGTCGGCGACGACAATTTATGGTCGAGCAACGTCAAAATAGCCACCGACGACATGCACGCGATCTTCGATCACGCCAATGTGAAGCGTCTCAATCGTTTCGGAAGCAACGTCTCGATCGGAACACACGTCTGGCTGGGCCTTGACGTCTTGATCAATCCCGGGGCGACGATTTCCGATAACGTCGTGGTCGGCTCGCGGGCTGTCGTGACCAAGACGATTCCGAAGGGCTGTGTCGCTGTCGGTGCTCCGGCACGGGTCATCAGACGGCAGACGACTTGGACGCGCGAAGATATACGTCCCGACGTCCCGACGGCGGGTACCGGAGTGATGGCACTTGAGCGCGAGCCGGGCGGATTGCTCCGACGCTTGAGCAAGGCTGTTGCCGGTCCGTTCCGCCGCTTCGATGCGAGCAGGCGCTGAAGCGGAAGGCGTAAAGCAACCTTGCTCTCGCCGAAGCGGTGCAGGAGCAGATCTGGACGGGCGGTGGTGTAGGCTTGGTTCATCGCTTCGCGGACCTGAGCGATGCCGCAACCATAAGGCAGATCCGAGCGTCTGCCGCCATGACGTTCCGGCCGACTCGCGAAGCTCGAGCGGGCCGTCGGTCTGCGCGATGGCTTAAGACTCGGCCGATGCCCAGCCTCAATGAGGGATGAAGGCCGTCTGTGCGCCGAAGATCCCGGATATCACGGCTGCGAGACCGCAGAGGGACTCAGGCCTGCGGTGTACCGGGTCATAGCCCCGACCGGCGATCCGCCGGCGAGCACCGCCTGGGCCATGACGCCCGCATCCGCATCGCGCCCCTCGTTTGTCGGTCGGCCGTTGTGATGGCGTGCGTTTCGCGGCATCACTCGCGAATGCGCGACGCGACGCTTGAACCGATGGTAACGCCGTGAGCAGTCTGAAATTCGGAACGAGTGGCTTGCGGGGTCTGGTGACGGACCTCGTCGGCGGACCGAGCTACGCCTATGCACATGCCTTCTTCGCGTCCGTCTCGGCGACCGGAGGCAGCCGGGAGGTCGTGATCGGCCGCGATCTGCGCGACAGCAGTCCCATCATCGCCGAAACCGTGGCGCGCGCGGCGGCCGCGAGCGGTTTCGAGGCGGTCGATTGCGGCGCCCTTCCAACTCCAGCCCTCGCACTGGAGGCTATCCGGCGCGGTGCCTACGCGGTCATGGTCACCGGCAGCCATATCCCCGAGGACCGCAACGGCCTCAAATTCTACCGGCCCGACGGCGAGATCACAAAGGCCGACGAGGCGGCGATCCTGGCGGCCCTCAAGGACGTCGCAGCGGATGGAGGCGAACTCGGGTCGAACCCGGCCGCGGCCGAGCCCGACGCCATCGCGCGCTATAATCGGCGTTACGGCCAAGCCTTTCCGGCCGAGGTTCTGAAGGGCCTGCGCATCGCGGTGTATCAGCAGAGCTCGGTCGCGCGCGACCTGCTTGCGGATCTCCTCGCCGGCTTCGGCGCACAGGTCACGTCGATCGGCCGCTCCGATGTCTTTGTGCCGATCGATACGGAAGCTCATCGCCCGGAAGACGTCGCCTACATCGCCGACGTCATGGCATCGGGCGACTTCGACGCCCTCGTCACAACCGACGGCGATGCCGATCGGCCCCTGATCGCGGACGGTGGGGGGCGCATCGTGCGGGGAGACGTTCTCGGGCTCATCACCGCCCGTTATCTCGGGGCCGATTGCGTCGTGGTACCGGTAACGGCCGGCTCGGCGCTGGAGCGGTCCGGTGGCTTCAAGCAGGTCCTACGCACCAAAGTGGGCTCCCCCTTCGTCATCGCCGGCATGGACTCGGCGAAGCGCGAGGGAGCGGGGATCGTCGTCGGATTCGAAGCGAATGGCGGCTTCCTGCTCGGATCGGATATCGGCCTCGCAGGCGGGTTCCTGCCGGCCCTGCCAACGCGGGACGCCGTTCTGCCCATCCTGGCCACCCTGGCAGCGGTACGAGCTTCCGGCGCATCGCTGGCCGATCTCGTGGTCTCGCTCGATGCCGAGGAGATGGCGAGTGACCGTCTCCCCGACACGCCTTCGGAACGGAGCGGCGCATTCCTCGCACGCCTTCGTGACCCGGACTTCCGGGCAACATTCCTACGGCCGATCGGCTCACCGATGTCGGTCGACGAGCAGGATGGGATCCGGATCGGGTTGGACGGCGACCGCACGATCCATTTCCGGGCCTCGGGAAATGCCCCTGAAATGCGATGCTACGCGGAAGCCCAGTCCGCCGAGGCCGCCCAGGATCTCGTCCGTTGGGGGCTGAGGGCCGCAGCCGCGGCGATGGCCGATCGAACGGGGCAGGATTGATGACTGCGCTCGGCGATGCGGCCGAGGAGATGCCGGGTGCTCGGTCGTGGAGGCACGCCCCACCTGAGCCAGAGTGGCGCGACCCGAGCCCATCGAAGGCCGGCTTTCTGGAATTCGGCCGCCGTACCGATCGGGGCCTCTCCGTAGTCTCTCCCTGGCAGGTTCGCAGATCGCCCTTACGCAGTCCGCGATCGTACATCACGAGGACGGGGGAGAAGAGGGGCCCCAACCCCGCTCGCGCCGCGGCATGAGCGTGATGGTGCGATCTCGACGGGTTCGTGCGCAAATGCGTCGACGCCGTCGAGAGGAAGCGACGCTCGGTTCATCGCTTCGGGAATAGCCTCTTTCATGGGTCAGCAGGTCAGACGCGATCGCGAATCCTCAGGATGAGCAGAGCGAGGTTTCTTCTCTTCCTCGAGATCCGAGGTGCGGGGCACCCGCTCGACGGACCGAGTTTACCGAGAAGACGAGGCCGAGAACCTCGCAATGTGATCCCCGCGATTCGTTGCCCGCGGCCCTTCATGCGACGGCCGGCCATTTTCGAGACGAGCTGCCCATGACCGAGCCTCTCCTCAGCATCTGCCTCCCGACCTACAACAGGGCCGACTTCCTCGGATACCTGCTCGGCCAAGCCGCAGAGACCTGGACGTTCGCTTTCCCTTACGAGATCCTCGTCGCGGACAACGCGTCAGCGGACGACACCGAGGCTGTCGTTCGGAAATACGCGGATCTCGGGTTGCCGATCCGCTACTATCGCCAGTCCGAAAACAAGGGCGGTGGTCCGAACCTGCTCACCGCATTTCATCGCGCCCGCGGTCAATACGTCCTGTACCTCGCCGACGATGATCTCCTGAATCCGGCCGCCGTCGAGGAGACCATGTCCTTCCTCAGCGCCCATCCGGAGGTTCGAGCCGCGTACGCGCCGTGGCAGCTCTACGACGACGTCGCCAAACGATCCGTCGGAGAGTTCTTCACCATCGATCAGGACGTCATCTTCAGACCGGGGCAGGAAGGTGACCTGCTCGATCTGATTATCGAACGCCACATCTTCCCGGAAATCGTCATCTATCGCGCCGACGCTGTACGCCGGATCATGGCGTGGCCGCGCTTCTGTTTCTGGCCATTCGTCTTTCTCGCCAACACTATCGAGCAGGGGCCAATCGCCTTCCTGAGACGGCCCTACTATCGCTCGGTGGTCAACACGGCGGTCAGGGCGCACCGACGTCAGGAGGGCATCGAGGAGGTGATGACCGGATGGGACACCTATCGAGGCGGCCTCGAGTATTTCGTCTACACCACGCTCAAGCGTACCGGCGTCTCCCTCGCCAAGGAGACCCGGCAGGCCGTCCAGGACATGATCGACCGGTTCATCGCGGAGCGGATGCGGGTTGCTCTGCGTCTTTGGCTGGAACGCGGTGACTATTTGAACGCGTACGACGTCGCCTGCCGCCTGAGCTTCCGCGATCCTGCTCTGGTCCGGAACATCCCCGGTGTAGAGCGCCTGCCTCTGCTGCTCGTGATGCAGAAGCTGGCGCGGTTCACCAACGCGATCGGCGGCGTCGAGCGCCTGGAACTGGTCGGGATCGACGAGGCCGACCACGTCATGCCGCTGTTGCGCCAAGCGGGCCTTGAAGACCGAATCACCCTGAATGCGGGTGCCAGTCCGCCCACGTGTGACCAGCCGGAGAACAGCATCGTCTTCCTGGCCCGAGAATCGGACCGGCAGATATGCTTGGATCGCGGCTATGCCCCGAACCTCGTCATCAGCGAGCCTGAGCTCCTGACCGGGCTGCATCCGCCGGCTTGAACGGAGGCGGGCCTCCAGCCGGCGAGGCTGGGATCTGATGGGAAACAAGCGCGGAAATGCGCGAGACTACCCTTGGCGGCGGCCAACGAAGCCACGAGTCGCACAGCCCCTTCGCTCATCCAATCGGCGAGCGATGACTCGAACCAAGCTCGCGCATCCAGACCGAGGATTTCGCGGAACGGGCGGCGCTGTTTCGCGCTCGACATCGCTGTTCGGTAGGCGTCCGCCAGGACCTGCGCGGTGGCCGCCGGGCTATGCCGCCGGGTTGCCTCGATACGAGCCGCCGCGCTCAATCGCGCGAGGCGGGCGGGCGCCGCTGACAGCTCGGCGATCGTCGCGATGAACTCCTCCCCCGAACGAACGACCCGCCCTGTCTCGCCGTCCGAGACGATCGCCGCCTCGGCCGCGTTACCCCAGACGACCGGGACGCATCCCGCGGACATAGCCTCGACCAGCGCATTCTCGCCCGTACCGTAATGCCCCGGTGCGAGCAGATAGATGAACAGGTCGAGGTCTGACAGCACACGGGCCGGGTCGTCGGCATAGCCTTCGAACCGCACACGCCCTGGCCGGCGCATCGCGGCCGCCCCGACGGCCACGGGGCCTTGTGGATCATACTGCCCCCATAGGCCGACGCTGATCGGGCTCTCGACCGCGTCGAGGAAGTCGAAGAGGCGCGGATGCAGCTTAACGAAGTCCAGGGTCCCGATGTACCCGCAGCGCAACGGCGCTCCGGGTGAACGCTCGCCCCTGACGACACCGTCGAATCCGAAACCGCTGTTGGCGACCCCGATCGCGCCGGGCCGCGCCCTGATGGCGGCCTGAAGGTTCGGCGCATCGAGGGAGCAGGGCGAGGTGAACAAGACGTGGTCCGCGGCCTCGACGAGCCTTCTTGGGATAAGCGGCGCGGCAAGCCCAGAGATATGTGTCCAGATCACAAGCCGCAGCGCCGGCAGCGTCTCGGAGGCGAGCAGACCGTAAAGCCGCGGATGGTTCCACCATTCGATCTGGACGATGTCGGCCTCGGCGGCAAGACGCGCGATCGTGACTGGATCCGGTGTGACGTGGAGTTCGCAACCGTTGGCCCGGATACGCTCCGCATAGGTCTTGTCGCGCGGGGCTTCCAGGAGCAGATAGCTCCGCCTGATCGAGGTGCCTCCTTGCCGCTCCGCCTCGGTTACGGTCGCGTGCGCCTTTCCGACGCCACCGCCGAGGTGGGGGGCGATGTGGAGGATCCTCACTCGGCCGCCACGGGCAGTGCGCCTGCCCCAGCCAGGGCAGCGCGGAATCGCTCGAGAATCTGCGGCCGATGGGCATCGATGTTATCGGGGAGACAATGGCTGAGCTGTCCGCACGCATTGCAGACGGCATTCTCGCAACGCCGGCCCTCGAGATGCTGCAGCCGCAGTGAGTTCAAGGCATCCGACGCCCAGATCGACCGCAACGAATCGCGCTTCACGTCGCCGACGACAAGCTTTCGACCCCAGTCGAGGAAGCAGGAGCTGACTAAGCCGTCGGCGTTCACCGAGACGCTGTAGAAGATATACGGGCAAGTATCGGTCTGCGAGATCGGCTGCTGATAGATGCCCCCGGTGATCTTGATTCCCGTATGGGCCTCGATATCGAATTCAGGCCAGCAGGGAGCGAAGTTCTCGATAAAGATCCGGTCGCAGTGGTCGCCAAAAGTGTCGTAAAATTCCTGGCGCTGCTCCGAGGTAATCAGCTCCCCGGGAATCTTGACCACAACCTCACAATTGCCCTTGTTGGCGTAAAGCCATTTCACATTCGCGACGAAGCGATCAAAATCAAAATCGAAACCCGTGAAGGTGCGATACTGACCGTTCGTCATACCATCGACAGAGATATTGATCTTATCGAGACCGGCTTCCAGAACCGGTCCGAGGCGGTCAGGCGTCAAGAAAGTTCCGTTGGTGGTGGTGTCGATGTACTCGACCCGACCGCTCGCCTTCGCGTAGGCGATCATATCGGCGAGGCGCTTATTCAGGAACGGCTCGCCATCCTTATACAGGCGCAAGACCCGTATCGGCCTCTCGAAGGCATCGAGATCGTCGATGATCTTCGTGAACAGCTCGAAACGCATCGCGCCTTGATAGCGTCCAGTATCGCGAATCATATCGCGATGACCGGTTGGGCAGAACGTACACTGGAAATTGCAGGCGCTCGCCGGATCGACGAACACGACGAAGGGTGTGCTGAGCGGAATGACCGTCTCGAGCGGCGTGCGGCCTTCGAGATTGATGCGCGGCTTGATCTGGGCCTTCATGAGCGCTCTATCCTATTCCCGAGCGGACCTCGTCATTGCAGATCGCGATGATCATAGCCTGACCGCCAGATCACCACCGCCGCCATCCGTAATTCGACAGGTGACGGCGGTGGGATCTGCCCATTACCCGCAAGCTTGGTTACTGATTCGTTAATGCCTTATCGAACCGCGAACATCTCGCGCGAGGCGACTGCAAAACGAAGAGCGTGTGGGTCGTCCGCGAAGTCTCAGCGGCTGCCTGCCCACCACTCTGGCCGGCTTCGCTCTGCTGGCAGCGTTGGACGTGCGATTGTCTTATCGCTGATGGCGCGCGAAGAGCGTCAGTCCTTCACCGAATAAGGCGTGAGAGTGCAGCGTTACGTCAAAACACCCGAGTGAGGAGAGGTAAGGCGGTATGGCTCGATAAGAGACCTCATCGTGTGACAGATTCACGAGAAGGTCGCATCGTTTCTCGCGCAGCAAGCGCTCTGCCCCACGTAGGGCTGCAAACTCCGCGCTTTCGACATGCAGCTTGATCAAGATCCGATCGTCGCCGGCCTCTTCCCGATCGAACAGGACCTCGTCGAGATCGCTCAGCGTGCGGGTCTGAACCTGAATGAGCGCGGCATGAGCGACATGGGATTCCACCAACCGCGCGGAGAACAAACCATTCGCCAGGAACGGGCCGGTGCCCTCACGGTCGCTCACCGCTTCGCGACGCAGGTCCAAGACGGCGTTGGTCGATGCTGCGAGCGCGGGCATAAGCGCGGCACAGGCCGCAAAGCGTATTGGATCGGGCTCGAGGGCGATGAAATGAGCGAAGGTGACGCCGGAGCGAGCGAGGGCGGCAGGTAGGCTGAGGTCGTAAGACCCGCAATCGTAGACGCATCGATAATGTGTGCCGCTGCGCCCTCTCAGACCGAGATCATACTTCCCGGTCTCCGAGCAGATCGTGTAACCGCGCACCAGCCGACGTTCATAGCGCCAAGCGCTCGCCGCCTCGCATATGCTCCGTGACACGGCATCGGCGTAGTAGCCAGGAAGGCGAGAGACTTCGGATATGACGTCCGGAGGAGCCGTCAGATTGCGCCATCCATTGGTAAAGGTGTCGGGCGTAAATTCCTCGAGCAAATCGTAAGCTGTCAATATCTCGGACTGGCCGACCTGCGAGAGGAACGCTTCGATCTCCTGGACAGACATCTTGAAGGCAGCAACGAGATAGACGACACCCGGGATAGGAGCATGTCCGGTGAGATCGCGGATCTCGATACCGCGCAAAAACCCCAACTTGTGCGAGTCGAGAATAAATTCGGGACGCGAAAGGTCTGCCGGCCATAGGTCAAGCACCATCTCGCAGAGTTGGCCTGCACCGATCAGAGCATAGCGCCCGCCTCCCAGACGTCGCTTTAATGCAATTTCGGAAATTGCCATTCCCTCGATCCATCATGCCTAAGATATTCATCTAGGAGCTGTGGCAATCTGCCAGCGCAGCATGGATATCCCACCAACGGGACCGAGGCGCGAGCCGCTGACCGGCTCGATCCCTCACGGTGCACGCATAATGCTCGACGAAATCATTGGACGCTCGCCACCGCCCAGGAAGAGCGTCGGCATAGGGGCCCGACGCCCCCTGCGGAAATGTCCCCTGCGTGGTCTCGTCGCGGAGGCTTTGAACGATTGATTGATCAGAAAGCTTGAACGATTTATAGCCGGCAGTCTCCAAAACAGATATATATTCAAATCCAAACCGGCAGTCTTCAACACTCACATAGGTCGGCAACACCAGTTCTTGGCCAAGTTGGGCCAAGGCGATGTGGTCCGCCCCCTCGATGTCGATCTTAAGATAATAAGGCACGCCATAATTTGCAAAAATATCGCGAAGACTGACTGTTGCAATTGAAATCGCTTGGCAGTGGCTGCCTTCACGACCTGCCCAGCCGACGTCGATGCTGCTCCAATGATCGTTGTCGGTATTGACGTAAAACGTGACTGCACCGGCTTCAGCCGAGAGGGCCCGGTTCAGGACGACGAGCCTACCCTCCGCAATCTCGCGCGCGAAGCGCGTCTGGGCAGTCTCGACGAGCGCGGGATTTGCATCGACCGCGACCACTCTGAAGCCTTGCCTCAAATAGTAGGCGGTATCGTCGCCATTGTTCATGCCGAGGTCGACGATCAGCCTGTGGCAGCCTGGAGATATCATAAGCTTGTGCCATGCCCCGATGCGATACGAGACAACATCTACGTATCAGAATATTTATATCAACGCTCGACCGCCACCGCTCGGCCTGCATACATGATCCATCTCCTCGGAGGCGGCGATCATATATTGCAGGCAAATCGACAATTGGCGGCTGCCGCGCTTTGGTCCCAACAGGTTACCGGTCCACCGGTCATGTGCTTCGAGGCGGTTCTCGTTCAACGGTGTCCCCGGCTTCGAGCATGTAGGTCTACAGCGGGCTGACCGAGAACGCTGATCGCCACCGTGCTCAGAGTTGTACCTCGGGAAACACGCACGAGCTGCAGCGTCGGCACATTGAGATGGACTTAGCAGCGCATCCGCGTCTTCATACTTTGGCCACCACCAAGGCCATGACAGCCCCATAGAATCGGCGTTTACCCTTGGCCGGAAGGGTTAATAGATAGTGAAGAGGCCAGCCGAGACGCACCCTTCGGCTCACCATGTCCGCCATGTCCCACGGGGCCTCACGCGGCCCCCGCCAATCGCCGCGGCGATGCCGGGTCTTACAGATAAGAGATGGTCGATGGCACGCCCGGTTCACAGGGCGCGGCGAACATATCCCTTGACCAAGCTTGGCCTTGATTGTTCCGGCTGCCGCGCGGCTCACTAAACGCTCGGGCGGCCGACGTATCTTTCGGCTTCGGAGCATCAGACACACGGTTGCTCCAGATAGTACCAACAAAATATAAGGCATTCACCCAATACGTGCTCAAATCATAATCTTTGCGCCACAGGCCCCAACCGGTAGTAGCGTGACGTCGTCAACGCCCAGCGGCGATCGATCGCCATCGCCCAGACGCGCCCTGTGTAGATCAGCCCATTGCCCAGGCGCTGGTGACCATAGACGTATCCGCACAGGACATGTACTCCGTAGACTGGGTGCGGGCACCATGACCAATCAGCCAGGTAAGGCGCGCGCTCCACTGCCGTTCGCGTCGGCGCCAGTCCGCTCGCGATTCTGTCGAGCTCGGCTTGGATCGCCTGCTCACGGCGTGAATCGGCCAATTGAAGTCCGCCTTTCGACGTCTATAGGTAGTTGTCGCTTGTTCCGTCTTGGATTTCGCCTGCCCCCGGGCAGCCGACTCCGATGCGCAGAGCGTTTCAAAGTGGATCGAAGGGCAGGGATATCGCGGGCCTACTGCCGCACGGCGAGAGTTTCGCGCGCCGTCACGAGTACCTCGACCAATCGGATCAACCGTCGGACCGAGCCTCCGCGCCAGGACATACGAAGCAGCGTGATCGCCTCGCCGTCCAGAGGCGTGATGAAGGCGGGATCTAGCCCTCGATCGGCCGCGATCCCCGCCAGGATGGGTTCGACCAGCGCCTCGAGATCGGCGGTGCGTGGCGCCGGCATCTCCAACACGCGCAGACGGTCGAGCAACGGACCAGGCAGGTTGCCGACCGCGTTGGCCGTGGCCAGCCACGAGACGCGGCTGATATCGGTCTCCGCCTGAAAACAAGGATCCTGGTAAGTCCGGGCGGTCTCCGGTTCCAGCATCGGAAGCAAGGCGTCCCAGAGCCTACCGTGATCCGCGCGCGTTGCGGCCTTCTCCAACTCGTCGATCAACATCAGCGGGTTGGCGGTGCCGGCTCGGGCCACCGCCATGATCGGATGCGCGGGCTCCGACGTCGCCCAGCGGCGATCAAGGCCCCCCAGCGATGCGCCCGCGTCCCGCGTCGCATCGACCCGCCACAGCCCCAACCCGAGGTGATGGGCGATCCTCGCGACGAGGCGGCTCTTGCCGGCCCCCGGCGGACCGATCAGCAGGGTCGGCCGGAACGTGGCGTGCTCACGCCCGATCAAATCGGCCAGAAGCCTGTCGATCATGGCCAACGCGTACGGGAACTCGAAGGCGAGCCGCGCGCGCACCGCTGCGAGATCCGGTACGGCGACGAGCGGTAGCGGCTTGCCGATGATGTGCTCATAACCGCGGGCGATGGACCTGCCGCGGTCGCTCCCGGTCTCCTGGATCCTTGGAACGACGAGGACGTACCCCTCGGGCACCTCCACGCGTGGGACATCGGCGTCCGGCGGCCGTGCCGCCGTCTCGACGGTCGCCTCCTCGCGCCGCGCCTCGTTGCGGGCGAATTGGGCCTCGAGCTTCTTCCACCTGCGCCGCTCCCGCGTCGCCGCGCTGTCTGCGACCGGCCGTGTCAGGATCTCCCCGACGGGTACGAGCGCGTGGACGAGTGCCACGTCACCGGCGAAAGCGTCGTCAGCGCCACAGGCTAGCGCCGCGGCCGCGGCAATGGCACTGCTCGCCTTCTCGGAGAGTGTCAGAAGCGCGTCGGTGAACGCGTCGTGCCAAGCTCTCTGCAGGGCGACGGCGAGATCGGTTGCCCCGGCGAGATCGATATCCGCGTCCGGCCCCGCGACTCGACCGAGTCCGAGGCGCGTCTGCGCCTCGGCTAGGGCTTCGAACTGCTTCCCGAGCTCGAGAACCCCCTCTCGCTCCAGCCAGAGGGGCTGGGCCAAACGCGCGGCAGCTCTGCGATCATCGCCGCCGCAGGAAAGCAGCGTCGCAACATCGGCCAGCGCCCGCGCCGCCGGCTGATCGCGCTCCACGGCCAGCACGTCGAGGAACCGAATCAGGTTGGATCGGCGGGCGATCCATCGACGGTCGCGCCACAAGGCGCCGTCCGAATCGGCCGCCGCCGCGATCCAGGCGGAGACCAGCACCTCGGCATCCGGGGCGAGGGTGGTGATCTCGAGGGCGAGCTCAGAACAAGCAGAAGCCACGCGCAGATCCTGAGCGAGGCAGGCGCGCAGGCGGCGCGGCAGCATCGGCTCTAGCAGGCGCCGTGCCGCCTCGGAATCGATCTGCAGGGCAGGCGGGGTCGAAGTGAAGGCCATTCGCGTCCTCCCCTTCAGCGGGTGCCGCTGTCGCGGTCGCAACCGCGGCGCGGAACGGAGTACCAAGCCCGGGCGAGGCAGAGCACTGCGAGATCAGCCCGGCGCCGAGCTCGCCGTCCGAGCACGTGCACGAGCAAGTCGATGCAGGAGCTGTCACCCCGTACCGCGCATAGGCAGATCGCCGACATCGCCGGATCGACGCGCTCAGGACGGGCGACCGCCTCGGCGAGCACGCCGACGGCGACGCGGTTCGCAGCCACCGGATCGCCTCGGCGCGCCGCGGGCCAGTCAGGGGAGGGCAGGGGCTGGGCGGCTTCCAGGGCAGCGGACAGGTGGCACTGCGCCACCATATCGAGCGCCTCGGGGACGAGGACGCGCCACCACGACAGTGGCGACGAGAGGCGTGCCGCGTCAGTTGTGCCGGAGTTGCCGGCATCGGAATCGAGAGCGGGTGTCATGGAGACAGACCTGGAGAGCGCGCTGGCGCGCAGGCGCACGGCGCGGTGTGGATCGAGGGCGTGACGGACGCATCAGGTCGCGGGCGCGACCTGATGCCAGCGTGGTGCGATCAGGGCGCGCGCGGTCCGGGCGAGTGCGGGCGGTTGGCGTTCTCAGGAACGGCGAGGCTCGCCAACGCCATCGTCAATAAGTCCGGCACAGCCGCGCGCAAACGGGCTTGGAGCGCCGCCGTCACAGCCTCGAGCGCGGCAGAGACTGGGGCTGCGAACAACTGATCTATGGCCGCTCCGCTCACCGTCAGGTCGTCGCCGTAGCCGGCCCTTCCATAGACGTCGATCAGTACCGCGCTGGCCTGAGAGACCTCGTAGCCGAGTGAGGCAACAAACGCGCGGCCCTGGACCTGCGCGCATCGCAGCACCCATTCAACTTGGTGTATTTTCCTGGCCTCGTTCTTCCCGGAGCCACGCTTGACCTCGGCGATGATGGCCCGGCTCACGTATCGGTCGACGATGACGAGGTCTAGGAATACGCACTGCGCGACGGCGCCCGCGAGTTCGATCGAGGTCTGGTTGAGCTGAGCGACGCTGCTGGCGCGAACCAGTTCCTGGGTCGGCACGGTGATGGGCATCGCGATGTTGCGCAGCACGATGTAGCGCCCGGTCCGCTCGAGAACGTCGGTGATGGCCGCCTCGATCAGGCTGCCGTGGCGCTTGACCATGGACGAAAGCACGGAACCGAGCTGCGACAAGCCCGGTCCGAGCAGGGGGTCGGGCACGAACGTCGCCCGAAGGGCGCCGTCGAGTGCGGCCTCGGCCGCAGCCATGAGCTCGGGCGCGCAGATCTGCGGGATCGCGGGCTGGACGTGGCCGCAGCCGAGGGCCGCGGCGTCCCCGAGTGGGACGGTGATGCGGCCGGTCGGCGCAGAGCCAAGCTGCCCACGAGCGGACAACCGCTGTCGGCCGCCGCGCTGGGCGGCGGGGTGGGGAACGACGATGGTCATGAATGGATTCCGTCCAAGGGACGCCGACCGCGCCGCGCGCCCTCTGCCGAGCGGCAGGGCGACGGGCGGGCTCGTTGCCGCGGCCTGAGGTCTGCGGCGACGAGGGCGTCAGGATTGCGGGAAGGCGAGGGGACGCTGAGGCACGGCGCTATCGCGTGCCAGCGCGCCTTCAGGCGATCAGGCGGGTTGCCGGGACGGGGTGGTGGGACTGCCCGGATTTCATGCATCGGGCCAGTTTCGCCGGCGCGACAACGCCGGTAGGGAAGATCTCAGCCATGGTCGGTATCCTTCGACGATACGGATCGTGGTCAGGCCGGCGCTCGGTGCTGCTAACACCGGTGCCGGCCGCCCTCTGCTAAAGAGCGGCGCGGCCTGTGCGGGCGGTCTGCCGGGAACAAACTTGGCGTGGATCGACGCCTTTGAGAAGGCCGCAGATGCGGTAAAGGGATCTCAAGGAAGCCCTTCCTGTCGCGATCGTTAACGGAGGCCTGGCAGCCTTCTACTTGTTGCAGGCGTGCGCTTCACATCGCATGATCGCCTCGAGGGTGGATGGTTGGTTGTCGCCAGCGAAACTCCGCCACCTGCGCTGATCTCGCCGATCCGCACGGATCAATTCAGCGGCACCTGCCAGCGTGATCGCATCAGCGACAGAGCGGATGTCATGCTGGATCGTCACGGGGTCATTGTGAGCGGACATGTGGAGGATTTCAAAGTACAATCGCATTGAGGAACTACACGTCTTTCGATCAGAGCGCAGAGGCTATGTGCCTATCGGTCTCATGGTCTTTGAAGGTAGCTCCTCACGGCGCATCGGTCGGTTTGCTTACAGCTCCGACTATCGAGCTGCTGAGGGACGTAGGCCGATCGACCCCGTTGGGCTTCCGCTCGGAAACAAGTGGCGGCCTGCGCCTCAGGGCGGAGTTCATCTGGCCTTTCACGATGCAGGCCCCGATGGCTGGGGCAAAGGAATCCTGACTCAGGCATTCCCGGAACTGGAACTAGGGATGCCGGAATTTCTGGCTCTGGGCGGGCTGTCGCGCACCGGCGATCTGGCCTTCGGCTCGACGCCGGAGGCTCCCGAGACGTGGACACCCCGGACGGAAGCGGTACTTGAGCTAGCTCATGGCGAGGTCGACCTCGAAGAGGTGCTCATTTCAGCAGAGACCTACGAGGGAGGCGAAGCCTCGACACACCAACTTGCGCAGCTACTCGTGCACAGCTCGGATATCGGAGGAGCTCGGCCCAAGGCGCGCATCCAGAGTTCCGATAAAGAATGGATCGCCAAATTTGCCGCGTGGGATGACAGGTTCGATCATCCGGGGGCTGAAGCGGCGTGTCTAGATTTTGCTGAGGCTGCAGGACTTCGCGTGCCCGAGCGCGAACTTCGTGTCGTCAAAGGCAGGCCCGTCCTCCTGGTATCGCGTTTCGACCGATCCTCGGAAGGAGCTTGTTTGTCTTACCTCAGCGCCGGCACTTTGCTGGGCGAACCTGCGTATGGCTATGCAACAACCAGGACCTATTTGGACATCGCGACAGCCGCGCACAGGATCGGCGTGCCCGAGCCGGAACGCGAGATGTTCCGAAGGCTTCTGGTTAACGCCTATCTCCGGAACACCGATGATCATTTGCGCAACCACGCATTCATCAATGATGGAGCTGGCTGGAGGCTGTCACCGGTCTTCGATATCGTACCTCATCCTTCGGGCACCAAGCACGTCTGCGCCCCAGCTCCCGGTTTCAGCCGAGAGTGCAATCCGATCACAGCATTCGCGGCCTATGCAGAATTTGGCCTCTCTGATGCCGAAGCAACATCCATTCTCGCTGAGCTTCATGACGCCAGCGCACGCATGCCATATTTTCTTGAGTCCCGAGGAGTGTCGCGACGGGATCGGGAAACACTCTTGGCATGCTTCGGCTCGCTGCCTAGGGCTACCGCGCCTCAGTGACTGTGCGCACTGATTGCAACCACGCATGTCCGGAGGGAAAAATCGAGGCCACCAATGAAGGATCGCGCCCGAATATTAAAACTTGATTTTAAAATACCTCAACCCAGAAATCCTGATATTTACTTAGAAGATCATTCGCCAGATCGGCGCTGATCGACTATGCGCGAAACGTTAAACTTGCTTGTAGCGCCTAATTCGGTAATCTCTTCAAATCAGGCAGCCCGCGCGCCAGCCACGTCCAGCCCGTGCGCCTGATCCATGATCTCGCCGATCCGCTCGCCGACGGCAACGGCGATCTCGACCGAGGCCGCCCCTTCCGAACCCTGCCGGCAGATCCGAGTCAAGACGTCGGTCACGCGCTGCTCCATGACGCCGAGGATCGCCGCGGCCGCCTGGGGTTGGGCGCCGCGCAGAACCGCCGCGAGGTCGCAATAGGCGTCGTGAAGAAGCTGGAGCATCAGCCGATCGACAGCCTGTTCATCCTCTGCCGACAAGGCCCGCATCACGCCCCTCTCAACGTCCCCGTCCATCGCTACCGCCAGCCTCGACTCAATGCGTTAACAAGGCGTGAAGGCCGTCGGCGGCCTGAAGGGTTCGACTAACCCTCCCGTGGCGCGGGAGGTACGCTGGCTCGACCACGGCCAGGATGGAACTTGGTGGGCCCTCGGCGGGTCAACACCGCAGAATCCCTCAGCGCGAGAGCTATTCCATGCGCCTCCATATCGCCACGCTCACCGCCGCGAGCCTCGGTCTGGTCGCGATCGGCGCGACGCCTGCCCTGGCCCAGGTGCAGCAGAACAACCCCAACGCCGCCAACCGATCCATGGAAACCAGCGGCCAGATGCGCGCCCTGCGTCAGGAGCAAACGACCCAGAGCAACACGCTTCGGATGGAAATTCAGCGGAATCAAGCCGCGACGCCCGCCCCGAATACCGGGCCGAACGCCATCGGCCCGACCGGGGGCACCGGAGTCATCGGCCGCTGAGAGGGCGGTCCGCGCCGGCCTACACGTCCGGCAGGGGTCGCCCCTTCACGACCACCCGCGGCCATCGCTCCAGGCCGATCGGCATCAGCACGGCGATCTGCGGTGGCACCGCGGTGCCGCCGAGCAGGCTCTCGAGGGAGATCCGGCAGGCCTCCTCGAGCTCGCCGCACGTGCGTGCGCCGGAGGTCTTGATGTCGGCGATCAGGAGCGCCGCGATCTCGTGGGCAAAGGCGTCGCCGTCCAACATGCCGGACTCCCGCTCCGTGTCAGACCAGCATAGTCCCCTGCGGATCGTCCGGACATCAGCACAGAATTGCGTATCCACATACCGATTGTGGATACCTGTCGCTCTCGCCGGTGACGCAGCGCGGTCAGGCACCACCGAGCCGCTGCCGAGAGCCGTCGCGCAGGCAGACGAGGCACAGCAGGGTCGCCATGGGCAGCAGCCAGATCACACGCGCCTGGTAGCGATCGAACACGCCGGACAGTGCCGGGCAGACCAGGGCGTCGCCCAGCACGCAGGCCGCGAAGAACAGCGGCAGCGCAGCGCAGCGAGCGCCCGCTCGCCTCGGACGAGAGCGACCATGCAGGTCGCGGCCGCCAGGACCCAGGCCAGCGCGATGAGAACGGTGTCGGCCGTCCTGATCAGCCGGTGGGGAACCACGTCGCGCATCTGGGCGCTCGCTTGGAACGCGGCGAGCGCTTGCGGACCGAACTTTAACGCGATGACCTCGAAGATCGCCGAGTAGGGCGGGAATTCTGAGGACACGTCGGTGTCGGGCGCGTGCGCGCCGAGGGCACGCCAGAGATTGCCGGCCACCATGTTAGCCACGGCGCCGGGCCGCGACATCACGGTGGCCCGGACGATGGCCGCGGATTCGACGCTCATGCCGGTAAAGCCGCCGAGGCGGTCGAGATGTCCGGCTTCCCACAGGAAGGCGTTCGCGGTCGACGGCAACGTCTCCACCTGGGTGCAGATCTTGTAGCCGGCCCCGGGGCAGGCGTCCCGGAGATATAGACGCCGAACGGCAGGCGCAGGCCGGCGACCGCGCGATCGACCGCCGGCAGCGGCACCAGGGTGAGCAGGGTCGCGGCGATCAAGCAACGGATGATTACGATGGCGAGCGGCCGCTGCACCTCCGCGCCGGCGCTGGTCGCGAGCGCCATCGGCAGGAAGCCGAGCGCCGCCGTCAGCGCCGTCATCATCACCGGCTGCAGGCGTAGCGCGGCGGCGCGGGTCGCCGCCTCCGAACGCCGGAGCCGGACACCTCCAGGGCGCGGATAGCTCGCGAGCACGACGTCGTTCAAGATCGCGATGCCGAAGAGCGCACTGAAATCGGTCGCCGCCGAGATCGAGAACGGCACGCCGCGCAGCGTCAGCGCCGGGATGACGCCGGGGGAGCGCAGCGAGGTCTTCCGCCGCGTCGACCGCGGGATGCGGCGCGCCGGACCGCCGGCCACGGCCTGAGCCTCGCGGCGACGATCGCCGAAATCCACGACGCGCCCGTGACGATCACCGAGGCGGCGGGCGTCAGCTGGCGCGTCACGCCGCACGTCCCGCCGCACGTCCCGCCGCACGTCCCGCCGGCGCGAACTCGGAAGGCCGCGCGGCGCAATCAACGAGGTCTCCCGGATCGTGGACAAAGCCGCCGCGATGTAAGACCGGCCCGACAGTTGCGAAAGCCGCGATTAAGGCTCGGCGTGCCAGAGCGCGGCAACGAAGCACCGTCCGCGGGGGGCAGATGAACGTCTGGCGACGCGTCGCCCCGTGGCTCGGCTCGGCCCGCACCTGGATCGTCCTCGGGATCCTGGCCCCGCTGGGCATGGTCGTGACGTCCGGTCTCATGCTGGCCGACCTGCGCCGCGACGCCTGGACCAGCGCGGAGCAGACCTCCTGGAATCTCCTGCAGGTCCTCGAGCGTGACATCGCGCGCAACATCGAGATGTACGATCTCTCGATCCACGCGGCGGTCGACAACCTGAAGGTGCCGGGCCTCACCGAGGCCGACCCGCGCCTGCGCCAGCTCGTCCTGTTCGACCGCGCCGCGACCGCCCGCGACATGGGCGTGATGCTGATCCTGGACGAGCGGGGCGATGCCGTCGGCGACATCGCGGCCGTGCCGCCGCGCCCGGGCAACTACGCGGATCGCGAGTACTTCCAGGTCCATCGGGCGAGCACCGGGCTCGGCCTCCATGTCGGGCGCCCGATCGTGTCGCGGCTGAACGGAGAGCGGATGCTTCCGTTCAGCCGCCGCATCGACCGGCCCGACGGCAGCTTCGGCGGCGTGGTCCTGGGCACCGTGAAGCTGTCCTACTTCGCGCACCTGTTCAGCGAGATCGATCTCGGCCCGGGCGGGGCCATCAACCTGTACCTGACCGACGGCACCCGCCTGATGCGCTACCCCTACGTGGAGGCCGATCTAGGGGCGAATATCGGGCAGACCGCGATCTTCAAACGGTTCCTACGCGAGGGGCGCGGCAACTTCGTCAGCACATCCGTGCGCGACGGCGTCGAGCGGAACTACACGTTCACGCGGATCGGAACCCTGCCGCTGATCCTGAACGTCGCCCTGTCCACCCGGGACGTGGAGGCGGAATGGGCCGCGAAGGCGACGATCATCGGCGGCATCGTGCTGGCGCTGTGCGGCCTCACGATCGCGCTGTCGCTCCTGTTCGGGCGGGAGCTGCGCCGCCGCGAGGCGCTGCGGGCCGAGATGGCGGCGCTGTCGCGCACCGACACCCTGACCGGGTTGCCGAACCGCCGCTGCTTCGAGGACGCCCTCCGGCGGAACCTGGACGCCGCCCGGCGCGACGGTCACCCCCTGTCGTTGCTCATCGTCGACGCGGACCATTTCAAGCGCTTCAACGACCGCTACGGGCACCCGGTGGGCGACGCGATCCTGCAGGGCCTCGCCCGCTGCCTCGCGGTGAGCGTGCACCGCCCCCAGGATCTCGTCAGCCGCATCGGCGGCGAGGAGTTCACCCTGCTCCTTCCCGAGACGGACGAGGCCGGTGCCCTGCGCGTCGCCGACACGGTCCATGCCGAGGTGGCCAAGCTGACCGTCCCGTCGGCCGGGATCGGGGCCGGCGCCGTGACGGTGAGCATTGGGCTCGCGGCCGTCCGGCCGGGCGCCGACCGGAGCGCGCCGCTGCCGGACCCGTACCGCTTGGCGGACGGCGCCCTGTACGAGGCCAAGAACGGCGGCCGCAACCAGACCCGCAGCGTCGCGCCGCCGCCGCCGCCGCCGCGGGGCGCCCTGCAGCTGGTGCGGGTCTCCTGACCGGCGCGCCGCCGCGCTGTCCCGGAGCGCTTTGACGGAATCGACACGAACTCCATGGTCTCCTGGGCGCGATGGCGGGCGGACCTGAGAAGGCCCGACGTCGTCGCGTCGGGACGAGGAGGCGGACGGGGATCGACCATCCGTGCCCCCGGTCGGCGGAGCGCGCGCGGATCCGGAGGGATCCGGCCCGCAACCATAGGGTAACGAGGATGGACGACAGACGCGCCGCGCCCCGCAGACGGACCCTGCTCGAAGGCCATATCGAACTCGCCGGCGGCGGCGTGATCGATTGCACGATCCGCAACATGTCGGACGGGGGCGCCCGCCTGAAGGTGGTCAGCGTGATCGGCGTGCCCGACGCCTTCGTGCTGGCCTACGGGGTCGGCGGCCAGCGGCGGCCGGCACGGGTCACGTGGCGCCAGGAGACCGAGCTCGGGGTCGCGTTCGGCGACGCCTGACGGGCGGCGGCCGAGGCTTCCACGCCCACCCGTGTTGAGGGGCGGATCGGATGGGCGTGGAAGGCCAGCGTCCGGCTGGTGACCCACCGATGCGGCGGCAGGGTTAACGCTTCGTTACCGGGCCGCGCGGTTCGCGCGCCGCGCCTGGAGCGTCTCGGCAATCACCACGCCGGTCCGCAGCACGTGGCGATGGGCAACGCATCCGGCCGCGGCGGCGTCCCGCGCGGCGAGAGCCTCGAACAGGTCCCGGTGCTCGCGCGCCGATTCCTCCCAGCGGCTGCCGCTGGAGAGCGCACGCAGGCGCGCCCACTGGGCCCGGGCCTGGAGTGCCGCGTGGGCCTCCGTCAGCGGGCGGTTCCGGGCGGCCTCGACGATCGTCCGGTGGATCTCCTGGTTCAGGGCGAAATAGGCGTCGAGCGCGTGGTCCCGGTGCATCCGGTCGAGCCGCGCCTGCATGGCGCGCAGCGCGTCCATCAGGGCTTCCGAGATCCGCGGCGCCGCGAGTTCCGCGGTCAGCCGCTCGATCCCGGCGAGCGCCTCGAACAGTTCGAGGATCTCCTCCGGCGTCCAGTCCGGGACGCGCGCACTGCGGTTCTGGTGCAGCTCGACCAACCCCTCCGCGGCCAGGAGTTTGAGGGCCTCCCGCAGTGGGGTCCGGGAGATCCCGAGCGCCGCGGAGAGGTCCGTCTCCACCAGGGTCGCGCCGGCCGACAGCGCGCCGCGCACGATCATGTCCTTGAGCCGGGCCGCCGCCTGCTCGTGCAGCCCGATCCGCGGCACCTGCGCGGCCGGGACGACCAGGGCCTTGCGGGGCCGGCCCCGGCGGCGTGCGACCACGTCCATCGATCCTCCCGTTCCACCGCGCCAGCCTAGCGCATCCGACCGCCCGATCGGTGATCCATTTTTCGGCCTCTTGCGCTGTCTTATCATGCATTTGCGCAAATTGCATGCAGCATGCAGAAAATGCCTTGTCGCCCGCCCGGCCCTGTCGGATGTTCGGTGCATCGGGGGTGGATGCGATGGAACGACCGAACCGCACGACGCGTCTGGGCATGCTGACGCCCTCGTCGAACAGCGTCCTCGAGCCGGCGACTGCCCATCTGCTGGCCGGGTTCGCGGGCGTGAGCGCCCATTTCGCCCGCTTCCGCGTGACGGAGATCGGCCTGTCGCCGGCGGCCCTGGACCAGTTCGACCCCGAGCCGATCCTGGCGGCGGCCGACCTGCTCGCCGATGCCCGGGTCGCCGCGATCCTGTGGAACGGCACCTCCGGCGCGTGGCTCGGCTTCGACGCGGACGAGCGCCTGAGCGCCGCGATCACCGACCGGACCGGATGCCCGGCCTCCACCGCCGCGCTCGCCTTCCGCGACCTGTTCCAGGCCCGGGGTTTCCGGCGGATCGGCCTCGTCACACCCTATACCGGCGACGTGCAGCGCCGGATCCAGGCCAACTGGGGCGCGGACGGTCTCGACTGCGACGCCGAGCGCCATCTCGGCCTGTCGGAGAACTTCGCCTTCGCGGAAGCCGGTCCGGAGGCCATCGCCGGCATGGTTCGCGCGGTAGCGTCCGAGGGCGTCGACGCGGTGGCGATCGTCTGCACGAACCTCGCGGGCGCCACGCTCGCCCCAGCCCTGGAGGCCGAACTCGGCGTGCCGGTGATCGATTCGGTGACTGTCACCCTGTGGAAGGGACTGGACCTCGCCGGCTGCCCGACCGCGCACCTCGCCGCGCACGGCCGCGCCTTCGCGGCGAGCGGGGAGGGCCGCCCGTGAGCGCCGGAGCCGGAACCACCCTGATCCTCGACGGGATCACCCAGCGCTACGGGTCGGCCCTCGCCGTCGACACCGTGACCCTCGACATCAGGGGCGGGGAACTCGTCGCGCTGCTCGGACCCTCGGGCTGCGGCAAGACCACCCTGCTGCGGGCGGTCGCAGGCTTCCTGAAGCCCACGGAGGGGCGCGTCATCATCGGCGGTCAGGCGGTCGACCACCTGCCGCCGAACCGGCGCACCGTCGGCATCGTGTTCCAGAACTACGCCCTGTTCCCCCACATGAGCGTCGCCGACAACGTCGCCTACGGCCTCGCGGCCCGGGGCGTCGGACGGGCCGAGCAGAGGGCGCGGGTGGCCGAGATGCTGGCGCTCGTGCGGTTGGAGCACCTCGCCGGGCGCTACCCGCGGGAGATGTCGGGCGGTCAGCAGCAGCGGGTGGCGCTGGCGCGGGCGCTCGCCGTGCGCCCCTCGATCCTGCTCCTCGACGAGCCGTTCGCGGCTCTCGACAAGAACCTGCGCCTCGACATGCAGATCGAGATCAAGCGCATCCAGCGCAGCGCCGGCACCACCACGCTGATCGTCACGCACGACCAGGAGGAGGCCCTGTCGATGGCCGACCGAGTCGCCGTGCTCAACGCCGGCCGCCTGGAGCAGTTCGCCCCCCCGACCGACGTCTACGACCGCCCCGAGACGCTGTTCGTCAACACCTTCGTGGGCACGGCCAACGTCCTGCACGGGCGGCTCGCGACGGAGCCGGGCGGTGCCCGCGCGGTAGCCCTGGAGGCGGGCGGCCTGCTCCCGGCCGTCACGTCGCTGCCGGACGGGACCCGGGTCGCCGCCTGCCTGCGGCCCGAGCACGTCGCCTTCGCGGAGGACGGGGCGGAAGGCAGGGCAGGGGACGGGCTCGACGGCGTGGTCGAGGTCGGCCTGCCGCTCGGCGCCACCCTGGTCCACGAGATCCGCCTCGACGGCGGCGCCCGCCTGAAGACGGCCGAGCCGCGCGCGGCGGGCGCCCGGCCGCGGCCGCCCGGCACCCGCGTGCGCCTGCGCCCGACAGCACCCGAGCGGGTCGGCGTCTTCCCCGATCCCCGACACTGAGGCCGAGCCGCCCGAAACCGAGCCTGGAGAACCGACCATGCCCCTGCACCGCCGCAGCCTCCTCGCCGGCGCCCTGACCCTCGGCGCCGCGCAGGCCTTCCCGGGCCTGTCCCGCGCGCAGGCGCGCAAGCTCGTCTTCGCCACCTTCACGGGCAGCTGGGAGGAGGCACACCGGGCCGTGCTGGTGCCGGCCTTCCGCAAGAGCTCGGGCGGCGACGTCATCCTCGACCCGATGCTCTCGGTCGACCAGATCGCCAAGGTCCAGGCGGCCCGCGCCAACCCGCCGATCGACGTGATGCTGCACGATCCGGGCCCCGCCCTCACGGCCATCGCCCAGGACCTCGTCGAGCCCTACCCGGTGGCCCAGTCGGCCCATTACGGCGACCTGATCGCCGACGCGCAGGAGCCGATGGGCCCGGCGCCGTTCTTCCAGATCGTCGGCCTGACCTACAACCCCGAGAAGGTGAAGACGCCGCCGACCTCCTGGGCCGACCTGTGGAAGCCCGAGTTCAAGGGTCGGGTCGGCATCACCAACCTGAACTCGACGCTGGGCACCGGCTTCCTCGTGGAGATCGCCCGGATGCACGGCGGCTCGGAGACCGACGTCGAGCCGGGGTTCAAGGCGTTGGAGGCGCTCAAGCCGAACCTCGCCGCCGTCGCGGCCAACCCGGGCGCCCTGGCGGCTCTCTACCAGCAGGAGCAGGTCGACATCGGGCCGGGCAATTTCAACGCGATCCAGATCCTGAAGGCCCGGGGCGTGCCGGTGGAGTTCGCCGCACCGAAGGAAGGCATCATCGCCTTCAAGACGACGATCCACATCGTCAAGAACACGCCGTCGAAGGAGCTGGCCTACAAGCTGATCGAGGCCGCGCTGTCGCCGGAGGTGCAGGCCAAGCTGATGCAGAGCCCCTACCTGATCGTGCCGACCAACCGGAAGGTCGCGATCGAGGGCGAGGTCGCGAAGGTCCTGGCCAGGGACGCGGACGAGCTGAAGCGCAAGTCGGTGTTCCAGGACTGGGCCGCGATCAACCGCGGCCGGCCGGCCTGGATCGAGCGCTTCAACCGCGAGATCCGGGTGTGAGCGCCAGCTCGGCCATTACGGCGGGCTCGGTCGCGGCGCCCCTGCGCCCGGGCCGCGCCTGGACGGCGGCCTACGACATCCGCCTCGCGCTGCCGCTCGGAGCGTTCTTCCTCGTCTTCTTCCTGGCGCCGCTGGCGCTGCTGCTGCTCGTGAGCTTCTACGCCGATCCGGCCATGACCCGGTTCGGCCTCGACCAGTACGCCCGGTTCCTGCTCGACCCGTTCTCGCTGCGGGTGCTCGGCGCGACCCTGTGGCTCGGCGTCGAGGTCACGGCGCTGACCCTCCTGCTCGGCCTGCCGCTGGCGCTAATCCTGACCTGGGCGCCCGGCCGGCTGCGCGGCCTGCTGACCCTGATCGTGCTGCTGCCGCTGCTCACGAGCGTGGTGGTGCGGACCTTCGCGTGGATCGTGATCCTGGGACGCCAGGGCATCGTCAACGCCGCGCTCCTCGGCCTCGGCCTCACCGACGCGCCCCTGAAGCTGCTCTACACCGAGGGCGGCCTCGTCCTGGCGCTGGCGCAGGTGCAGCTGCCGCTGATGGTCCTGCCGCTGGTCACCGCCCTGTCGCGGATCGACCCGAATCTCGCCGACGCCTCGGCGGCGCTCGGGGCGGGGGCGTGGCGCACCTTCCTCCGGGTGACGCTGCCGCTCTGCCTGCCCGGCATCGTGGCGGGCTGCCTGCTGACTTTCGCGGCGGCGATCACCGCCTTCATCACCCAGTCGCTGATCGGCGGCGGGCAGATGCTGTTCATGCCTATGTACCTGTACCAGCAGGCCTCCTCGCTCAACAATTGGCCGTTCGCGGCGGCGATCGCGATCGTCTTCCTCGTGGCGGTGCTCGCCTGCGTCACGCTCCTCAACCTCGCGGGCCGCCTGTCGGGCGGCCGCGCGAGCGCCTGAGGCCACCGGGAGGTCACCATGCGGACGAGCCTTCGGCGCGATCTCGACTGGTTCAGCTTCCACGGCGCGGTGCTGCTGCTGGCCGGTCTCTGCCTCGTCATGCTGGCGGCGCCGACCGTGATCGTCGTGGCGGTGTCGTTCACCAGCGGCTTCTCCCTGCGCTTCCCGCCGCCGGGCTACTCCCTGCGCTGGTACGCGGCGCTCGCGGAAGCCGAGCAGCTCCGGGCCGCCGCCTGGAACAGCCTCGTGGTGGCGGGCTGGACGACCCTGCTGTCGGTGGGGCTGGGCACCGCGGCGGCGCTCGCCATCGCGCGGTCGCGGCGGCTCTCCGCGCGGCTCCTCGACAGCCTGTTCCTGTCGCCGCTGGTCCTGCCGGCCCTGGCCTTCGGGCTCGCCGCCCTGATGCTGTTCAGCCTCGCCGGCATCCCGGTCTCGCCGGTGACCCTCGTGCTGGGCCATACCGTGGTCTGCGTGCCCTACGTGGTCCGCACCACCGTGGCAGCCCTTTCGCAGATGGACCCGGTGCTCCTCGAGAGCTCGACCTCGCTCGGCGCCTCGCGGCTCTACACGTTCCGCCGGGTGACCTTGCCGCTGATCCGGCCCGGGATCCTGGCGGGGGGCTTCATTGCCTTCATGGCGAGCTTCGACAACGTTCCGGTCTCGCTGTTCCTGCGCGACGCCGCCACCGACATGCTGCCGATCCGCATGTGGCAGGACCTGGAGGGCCGCCTCGACGTCACGGTGGCGGCGGCCTCCAGCCTGCTGATCCTCGTGACCGTGGTGCTCGCCGCCGTGATGGAGCGGGCCGCCGGCCTGTCCCGCCGGTTGGCGGGCTGACGCGCCCGGAGCCCTCGCATGCGCATCCTACTCCTCAATCCCAACACCTCGGCGGCGATGACCGCGCGCATGGCGCGGGCCGCCGAGGCGGCGCTCGCCCCCGACGCGCGGATCACCGCGCTCACCGCCAGGACGGGTCTGCCCTACATCGCCAGCCGGGCCGAGGCGCAGCTAGCCGGTGCGGCGGTGCTGGAGACGCTCGCCGCCCACCACGCCGGCCACGACGCCGCGGTGATCGCCGCCTACGGCGATCCCGGGCTGGTCGCCGCGCGGGAGCTGTTCGACCTGCCGGTGGTCGGCATGGCCGAGGCCGCGATGCTGACCGCCTGCCAGCTCGGGGCGCGGTTCGCGGTCGTCACCTTCGCGCCCGCCCTTCTGCCCTGGTACGAGGACGCGGTGGCCCTGGCCGGGCTGTCGGCGCGCTGCGCCGGCCTCCACGCGGTGCACCGGCCGTTCCAGGCCGTGACGGACGTGCAGGACGAGTTGCGGCCCGAGATCCTGGCCCTGGCCGAGCGGGCGGTGGGGGAGGGGGCCGACGTCGTGATCCTGGCCGGGGCGCCGCTCGCCGGCCTCGCCACGGTCCTGCGTGACGCGGTGCCGGTGCCGCTCGTCGACCCGCTGGCGGCCGCCCTCGGCCAGGCGCAGGCGCTGGTGCGGCTCGGGACGCGGCCGCCGCGGGCCGGCCGCTTCGCCCGGCCGCCCGCGAAGCCGGCCACGGGCCTCGCCGGGCCCCTCGCCCGCTGGATCGCCCATCGCGAGGAGGAGTCATGACCCGGATCGACGCGGACGGCCCGCTCTGGACCCTCTCGGCTGCCGCCCTCGGCCTCCGCTACGCCGCCGGGACTGCGAGCCCGGTCACGGCCGCCCGCGCCTGCCTGGAGCGGGCCGAGACCGTGAACCCCGCGCTCAACGCCCTCGTCGCCGTCGATCCCGAGGGCGCGGAGCGCGCCGCCGCGGCGAGCGCGGCGCGCTGGCGGGCGGGACGACCGCTCGGGCCCCTCGACGGCGTGCCGCTGACCGTCAAGGACAGCCTGAACGTCGCCGGGTTCGCGACCGGCTGGGGCAGCCGGCTCTACGCGGGGGAGGGGGAAGCGCGCGCGCTCGACCGTGACGAGACGCCGGTGGCGCGCCTGCGCGCGGCCGGGGCGGTGATCCTGGGCAAGACCAACGTCCCGGAGCTGACCGTCCAGGGCTACACCGGCAACCCGGTCCACGGGGTCACCCGGAACCCGTGGGATCCGGCACTGACGCCGGGAGGCTCCAGCGGCGGCGCCGTGGCGGCGGTGGCGGCCGGAATCGGGCCCCTGGCGGTCGGAACCGACGCGGGCGGCTCGATCCGCCGGCCCGCCTCGCATACCGGCCTCGTCGGCCTGAAGCCGACGGCCGGCCGGGTGCCGCGGACAGGGGGGCTGCCGCCGATCATGCTCGACCTCGAGGTGGTCGGGCCGATCGCGCGCACCGTCGAGGACCTCGCGGCGGCGATGCGGGTCCTCGGCGCGGCCGACCCCGGTTCCGTCGCGCCGCACGGCTTCGGCCCGTTCGGGAGCGCCGTCATGCCGGAGCGCCCGCTGCGGATCCTGCACGTCCCGGCCTTCGGGACGGCCCCGGTCGATCCGGAGATTGCCGATAGCGTCGCCGAGGCGGCCGGGCGCCTCGCCGGCCTCGGCCACCGGGTCGAGACCGGCCGCTTCGACGCGGCGACGGCCATCACGGAGGCGTGGCCGGTCCTCGGCCAGGCAGGCATCGCGTGGCTGATGCGCGCGCATCCCTGCCGGCTCGGCGATCTGGGTCCCGACATCCGCGCCCTGGCGGAGGCCGGGGCGACCCTGTCGGCGGCCGACCTGTTCGACGTGCAGCGGATGACCCTCGCGCTGCGCCGGGACCTCGCCGCCCTGTTCGCCGACCACGACCTGCTGATGACTCCTGCGGCGGCGGCGCTGCCCTGGCGGGCCGAGGACACCCATCCGCCGCGCATCGCCGGGGTGCCGGTGGGCCCCCGCGGCTCGGCGACCTTCACGGGCTTCGTCAACGCCGCGGGCTGCCCGGGGATCTCAATCCCCTGCCGCCCCTCGGGCGCCAGGCTTCCGATCGGGTTCCAGCTCGTCGCGCCCTGGGGCCGCGACGAGACCCTGGTGGCGATGGCGGCGGCCTACGAGTCGGCCCATCCCTGGCGGATGGTCTGGGAGGGCCAGGCCCCGTGACCGGCCTGTCGCTCCACGCCGTCGACGCCGCCACGGGCCGACCGGCCGAGGGGATGCGCGTGCGCGTCCTGCGGGCCGGGGCGAAGCGGCGGGTGCTCGCCGAAGGCCGCCTCGGGGCGGACGGGACCCTCGACCATCCGGTCGTGCGGACGCGGCTCGCCGCCGGCCTCTACGAGGTCGTGTTCGACATCAGCGACTTCGTCGGGGCCGCGGGGGAGGGGTTCCTGGAGGAGGCCGCGATCCGGTTCCGGCTCGACGACCCCGACCGCCACTGCCACCTGCCGCTGAAATTCACCGCCTTCGGCGTCGCGCTGTTCCGCGGCTGCTGAGCCGCACGCGCCGTCCTCGGACCCGGCCTGCGACGGCGCGGCCCGGCCGCAGCCCTCCCCCACGAGGTGACCGGAGCCTCCGGAGAGCCTAGACTCGCCCCCGATCGCGGCGCGCGCAGGAGGAAGCCGATGCGGGTTCAGGCGATGACGATCCCGGCTGCAGCCGGGCCCGCGACGCGCGGCGCCCCACGGGCGCGCCTGCTGCTCGTCGCGCTGACGACCCTCGCGCTTCCGCTGGCCTTCGTCGCGGCCGCGCAAGTCCCCGCGGCGCCCGTCGATCCCGACCTCGTGCGGGTGATCCGCTTCATGGCGCTGCTTAAGGGCGGCTTCGCCCTGGTGGCGCTGGCCGGCTGCTTCTGGCGTCTCGGCCGGCCCGCCGGGTGGCGGAGCGCCATCTACGTGGCCGGACCGCCGCTCATGGTGCTCGGGGCGGCCGGCTTGTGGTCCTTGCGCGATCCCGGGCTGGCGGCGCTCGGCCTGCATCTCGGCCTGTTCGCGGTCCTGGCGGCGGCGTTGACCGACCGCGAGGCCCTGCCCGACCGGCTCCGCGCCACGCGCCGTCAGATCGTCTCGTAGGCGAACAGGACCGAGATCAGCGTCAGGCCGATCAGCCCGATGACGAAGCAGATGTCGGCGCAGCGTTCCAGGGTGACCGAGAGATCGCCGCCGTCGTTCAGGCGGATCGACAGGTAGGACGCGATCGCACTGACCAGGAACAGGATCGCCGTCAGGGCAGCGGCCTCGTCGACGTGGCTCGGCCCGATCCAGCCCTCGGCGATCTTCACGAGGCCGATCAGCGTGGTGCAGACGCCGACCATCGTGCCGGCATTGGGGAGGATGTGGCGCGACAGGCTATCCTCGCTGGACCCGGTGGCCTTCCGCCTTTCGGCCATGCGCTTCCCGTACAGCTCCGTGTTCGCCAATAGCTCCCTATACCGTGCCCTTGGAGGTTCGTCATGAAGCGCCCGCTGACTACCAGCTTCTCCGCGCCGCCCCCGGAGCGGTCTCACCAGCCCGAACCGGCACTTGACGCCGCGTGCTGGCGAGACGTCGCTCCATTCGCTGCCGCCCTGATCGCCACGCTCGAAGCGATCGAAGCCGGGCCGAAGGCGGGACCGGCAATGCGGGCGCACCGCTCCGCCATGCGGCGGCAAGGCGAGGCGGTCGCGGCACTCGGGGGAGCCGAAGCCCTGAAAGCCCTCCTCCATCAGGTCGCGGAGGCCGACGCGGCACTGTCCGCGCAGCGCATCTCGATGATAAAGGAGGCCTGGGTCGGGCTGCGGCAAGATCTTCAACCGTAACGATCACGCAGCCGCTACAAAAAAATACCAAAATCACGTTACTCAGTTCCGCTCAGTTGGCGCTCTTATTGCGTATCAAGTATATAGTTTGGTTTCATAATATTTCGCAACAACATCGAAAAACGCATTTTATAATTTTGTCCTCTAAAAATCTGACCAATGGAGGCAATACAATTCGACCGACCGATAAGGATTTAACTCAAACTCGGCAGCAGCAACGTCCAATAGAAATTTCAGGCGCAAAACATAATATTAATTTGTTGACATGACTGGCTCACGTGAATAGAAACTCATCTCTATGATCCACCTCGATGGATTACGTCGTGGCTGCACCCTCTAAATGACGTGTCGACAAGTGCAATCGACTTAAGCCATGTTCATGCCCACGTATCAGCTGGAGCGGCAACCGATGGAGCACAGCGCAAAAGTCATCAAAATTGATAGAGTTCGGGCGGCCCGAGAGGCGCTGAAGGGGTCGTTTCCTATGGGCCCTACGCGCGATCGCCTTTTGATGTCACTGGAATGGGGCTACGAGGCGGTCGTATTTGAGGAACACGGCCTTGCTGTCGAATTTGCTACAGATCAGCCGATCCAATTTCTTCTACAGGCGCTCGGTGGAGGATGGAGCGCACGCCCTGACGAGGATCGGCCAGGTAGTTGGATTTTCCAACGTCATATTTCAGTAGAAGAGGCGCAGGCTATCATCATAGGTTGATCGGCTCCCGAAGCAGCGTGGCAGTTCCCCTGCCTGAGCATCCAGGCGCTTTCGACGACTGCTTTCTAAACACGAACTGCATCGTGGCCCGAACCTGCGCGCGACCCAACTGAGACTTGTCAGCGCGAAGGCTTCGGCTACCGGTCAGATGGCGTCGCTTGCGGCAATCGGAGCCTGTCTCTCGAACATATAAGCGCGGTCGCCCGTTTCTGAACCGATTCCGCTCGCTTCGGCAGAATGAATTCGCCGCACAGTTTGCAACTTATATTCCTTAACAGAAATTATTTGGTCAAACTGAGCCATCGATTAAGTTGAGGGGTTGCCTCTGCAATTCTCAATGATCAACGCCCGTAGATGTCCTCGACGCGGATGATGTCGTCCTCGCCGGTGTAGGAGCCGACCTGGACCTCGATCAGCTCCAGGGGGATCTTGCCGGGGTTGGCCAGCCGGTGCATCGAGCCGATCGGCAGGTAGACCGCCTCGTTCTCGTGGACAAGCACCACCCGCTCGTCGATCGTGACCTCGGCGGTGCCGCGCACCACCACCCAGTGCTCCGCCCGGTGGTAGTGCTTCTGCAGCGACAGCCGCCCGCCCGGCACCACCTGGATCCGCTTCACCTGGAAGCGCTCGCCGAGGTCGATGCGCTGGTACCAGCCCCAGGGCCGATACATCCGCAGGTGCGCGTCCGCCTCCGGGGCGCCCTGCGCCCGCAGGGCGCCGACCAGCTCCTTCACCTTGCCCGAATGCACCTTGGAGGCCACCAGCACCGCGTCGGGGGTTGAGACCACCACGACGTCCTCCAGGCCCACCACCGCCGTCAGGCCCTCGCCCTGGCTGTGCACGAGGCTGTTCTTGGTCCCGATCAGCGACACCCGGCCGCGCACGGCGTTGCCGGCCTCGTCGTGGTCCAGCACCTGCCAGACCGCGTCCCAGGTGCCGACATCCGACCACGCGAACGACACCGGCAGCACGCCGGCCCGGGCGGTCCGCTCCATCACCGCGTAGTCGATCGAGATCTTGGGCGCCTGGGCGAAGGCCGCCGCGTCGAGGCGCACGAAGTCGAGGTCGGTCACCGCCGCCTCCAGGGCCGCGCGCGCGGCCGCCAGCACCTCGGGGACGAACGCCTCCAGCTCGGCCAGCATCAGGTCGGCGCGGAACAGGAAGTAGCCCGAGTTCCACAGGGCGCCGTCGGTGATCAGCGCCTCGGCGCCGGC
>NZ_FNWP01000044.1:0-22906 GCF_900108435.1 Methylobacterium sp. 275MFSha3.1
ACGACGACGTGCCCAGCTGCATCGACGGCGTGAACCTGAAAGATGCTTTTGGCCAGATCGATGCCGACGGTGGTGATCTCCATGGGGATGGCTCCTGCATCAGCGAGGCTGCTGCTTCGACAGCAACCACATCTTGGCACCGAGATGCCGTCAGTCGGAGCGGGAGCCATCCACCCCATCTGCTTCGAGCCTCAGATTATCATTGAGCGGACGTCCGGCGCGGCTCAGCTGAGGGCTTCAAAATGACCCTGATCGGTCAACGGCTCAAGCGTATATGCATACTGCGGAACGTGGCGCAGCGGAGTTTCGGATGATAGGTTGAATGGCAAGCCAAGCTCAGGCTCGCTACGCCCCAAGTCATTCTTACGGTTCGCAACGGTTGGCTGAAGCAGGCAACGCCATTCAGGCGCGAGCTCGCACAGGGGCGGGACGATCCGAAAGCTTGAGGCGAGCGCGCCAGACAGACCGCTCGACGAGATCTCCGATCACGGCCGCCAAGACTTCGGCAACAGCCTCGCTGCCTCGGGCATTCAGGGTTCGCTGCGATACCACGACCGAGAGCCGCCAGGACGGGGTTGGATCGACGATGGGTATGGCAACTATCTCGCCGCGTTCGATCTCCGAAGCCAAGGCGAAATGCGGCATGACGGCCGCAAAGGCCTGAGCGCGCACGAGCTCCGCGATTGCGGGCAGGCTCTCGCAGTCCGTTGCCGCAGGTGTAATATCATGGCGAGCTGCGAGCTGTTCGATCACGGTGCGCAGCACGTTTGGTCGGCCCGGAAGTACAACCGGGAGCGTTTGGTTAAAGACTTGCCGGAACGAAATCTCGCGGCGAGAGGCGAGCGGATGAGTCGCTGGCACGATGAACATGAGCTCTTCAACCATCATCTCAGTCCAGGCCACGTGCTCGAACGCCTTGTGGTCGTAGAGCAGGGCGACGTCGAGGCGCCCCGACTGGATCCACTCGTCGAGCGTGCCGCTCATTGCTTCGACGATGTGCAGGCTGATGTTTGGTAGTGCCTCGGAGATCGCACGGTACAGCGGCAGCGACAGGCCCCGGCAGGCCGAGGTTGGCAACCCGACCGAGATGCGCCCGCTCGGGCTTGTCGCCTGAGAGCGCACGACCTCCTTCGCACGCTCGACCTCCTGCAGGATACGTCGCGCATGGTCGTAGAATTTCAGTCCGAGCTCGGTCGGTGTCACCCCGCGCGCGTGGCGGAACAGCAGCTCGACGCCCAGTTCGTCTTCGAGGTTGCGCAGCTGCTGGCTGAGCGAAGGCTGCGCGACTCGCAGCACCTCGGCGGCGCGCGAAACATTCCCGCTCTCTGCGATCTGCGCGAAGTAGCGAAGCTGGCGGAGATCCATGGCGATCCTGGTGAAGATTCGCCTCAAGGATCCGCGAAGCTGCACCTCGATGTCAAACTGCTCTAACGCCGAGCAATATGCGCAAGCTATGTGCATCCCATCGGAATAAAGCTATTTGGCGCAAGCGATTGATCGCAGCGCAGCAAAACCTCGGTCGCCTATGATCTATACTGATAGGAATTTCCAATAGCTGATATTGGAAATTGGTCTTTGATGTCGTCTGTTTTCGTTGCGTAGCTTCGATCCGGCTGAACGAGCATCGGGCAGAAACCGGCGCCGCCATCAGGAAATTGGAGACCATCCCATGGATGCGCACAAGTATTTGCGCGGCCTCTTCCTGGCTGCGCCCGTGGCTCTAGCGGTTCCCGGCACTGCGCTGGCGCAGCAGGAGCCCTGCATCGGCAATTCCGCGGCGATCACGGGGCCTGCGGCATTCGGCGGCCAGGCGATCAAGATGGGCGCCGAGATCGCCATCGACGAGATCAACGCAAAGGGTGGCGTGCTCGGCAAGCCGCTGCGCTTCGTCCAGTACGACGATGCCGGAGCACCGCCGCGCGGCGTCGACAATACCCGGCGCATCGCGCTGGCCGACAAGTGCGTAGTCATCCTGGGCGGATACCACTCGACCGTTTCCGTGGCGCAAGTAGAGCCGGTGCACGCCATCGGGATCCCTTTCGTTGGCGTGCTCGCCGCAAACACGCAAGCGATCGAGAATGGACGCAACCCGAACTACATGTTCCGGGTGTCGGCCAAAGACAAATGGGTCGCCCGGTTCTTGGTCGAGCAGGCCGCAAAGGCCTCGAAGACCGGCAAGATCGCATTCTTCTACGAGAACACAGGCTGGGGTAACGGTGCCGTTCCGGACGTCAAGGCGGCGATAGCCAAGGCCGGCAAGGAGCTGGTCGCTACCGAAACCTTCAACTGGAACGACCAGGACATGACCGCCCAGGCGATCCGCGCTCGGGATTCCGGTGCCGACGTGGCGCTGTTCTGGGCTCTCGACCGCGAAGGCAACCAGCTCGTCCGTTCGATGGACAAGGTCGGCTACAAGCCCACGATCATCGGTGCCTGGGGCATCGCCGGCAATCTCGGAGAACTCGCCGGCCCGCTCGCCAACGGCGTCGAGGTCGTGCAGACCTACAGCTTCATGGGCGACCTCGACCCGAAGGGCCAGGCGCTCTGGCAGAAGATCCAGGCCAAGTACGGCCTGAAGGACCCGTCGCAGATCAAGATGGGCTCTGGCATCGCCAACGCCTACGACGCCGTCCACATCGTGGCGCAGGCGATCGAGAAGGCCGGTGCCTACGACTGGAAGAAGGTCCGCGAGGCGCTCTACCAGGTCAAGTACGACGGCCTCGTCGCCAAGTACGACCCGGCCTTCGACGCCTCCGACCCCGAGCGCCAGGATGCGATCCTGCCGAGCTACTACAAGCTGACCGTCTGGTCCGACGGCAAGCTGCTGCCGATCGCTCAGACCCCATACGGCAAGACGAATTGAAGGCGCGCGCGCCTCTCGCTCCTTCCCCAGCGGGAGGGGCCGGGGCGGTTCTTCCGGATCCCCCCTCACCGGACCGGACCGCCCCGACTCCGCTGAACGACCCGTCCGCCTCGCATCGGGAGCCTCCGCGGCAGCCATGACGACCGCCCTGCAATACATCCTCTCGGGCCTCGCGATCGGAGGCATCTATGCCCTTGTCGCGCTCGGCTTCCACATCATGTGGTCGGCCGCCAGGGCCGTGAACTTCGCCCACGGCGACACACTGATGATCGGCGCCGTGCTGGCGGTGATGGGCGTCGATGCCGGCCTGCCGCTGCCGCTCGCCTGCCTGCTGGCAATCCTGGGCGGGGCCCTGTTCGGCGTCGTGCTGGAGCGTTTCGCGGTGCGGCCCTTCATCGGCGCGAACGCCTCGATCGGCTGGATGCTGACCACGATCGCGGTCGGCATCATGGCGGAGTCGCTGGCCACCATGCAGTTCGGCGGCTTCTCCCGCCCGCTGCCCTCGCCCGGGGTCGCTAGGGCGATCTCGATCTTCGGTGCGGGCGTCTATCCGCAGGAAATGGTCATCCCGGCGGTCGCAGTGCTGGCGATGATCGCGCTCCACGTGATGCAGCGACATACCCTCGTCGGGCGCGCGATGCAGGCGGTGGCCCACAACCGGCATGCGGCGGCCCTGATGGGCATCGACGTCGATCGGATCGTGATGTTCTCCTTCGGTCTCGCCGCCCTGTTGGGTGCGGGCGCGGGCGTGCTCGTCGCGCCCGTCATCCAGGTCTCGGCCAGCATGGGCGTGCTGCTCGGGCTCAAGGGCTTCGCGGTCGCCATCATCGGGGGCATCACCAGCGGACCCGGCGTCGTCCTGGCCGGCCTCGCCTTCGGCATCATGGAGAAGTTCGTCGAGGGCTACATCTCGACTGCGGCCCGCGAGATCGTCGGCTTCAGCGCGATGATCCTCGTGCTCCTCGCCTTCCCTCAGGGCCTGTTCGGCCGCCGGGAGATCTTCAAGGTATGAAGACCCTCCACATCCTCGGCTTCGCGCTGCTCGCGGCCATCCTCGTCGCTGTCCCGCTCACCTCCGGCAACGAGTACGAACTGCGCCTGTTCATGCTGTTCCTGATCTACGGCGTGATCGCGGTCGGCCTGAACGTCCTCGTCGGCCTCACCGGCCTCGTCTCTCTGGGCCAGGCGGGTCTGTTCGCGCTCGGCGCCTATACCGGCGCGATCCTAGCGATTCGGTTCGGTCTCGACCTCGTCCTCGCGAGCGTGGGCGCCGCTCTGGTCGCCGGCCTCTTCGGCGCTGCGCTCGCCTATCCGAGCGTGCGGGTGCGGGGCGTCTATCTCGCGGTGGTGACGATCGCGTTCGGCCTCATCGTCGAGAACGTCGCCATCGAGTGGCAGAGCCTCACCGGCGGGACCACGGGGCTGACGGGAATCCCGGGCCCAAACCTCTTCGGGTATCCGCTCTCCGGCTACGCCTTCTACGCGGTGCTCGCGGTCACGCTCTTCTTCGCCACGCTGGCGACGCACAACCTGAAGCACTCGGGCTACGGCCGCGCCATGCTGGCGGTCGCCCAGAGCGAGACGGCCGCACGCAGCCTCGGCATCGGCGCAACGGGGATCCGCACGCTTGCCTTTGCGGTCGCGGCGGTCACGGCGGGGATCGCCGGCAGCTTCTACGCCTTCCTCAACGCCTACATCTCGCCCGACATCTTCACCTTCTCCGATTCCGTCCGCTTCCTGCTGATGGTGATCTTAGGTGGGGCAGCCTCGACCTTCGGGCCGGTGCTTGGGGCCTTCATCCTCACCTACCTGCCGGAGGTGCTGCAGCGCTTCGCCGAGTGGCAAAAGTTCGCCTATGGCGCCCTGCTCCTCGCGGTGATGTTCGGCCTGCCGGGCGGCATCCTTGGCACGCTGGGCCAGGTCTACGCCCGCCTGCGCCCCGGCCCCCGCGGCGTCGATCCAGCCGAGGGGATCCCCGCCGCCAAGACCCTGGCGGGCCGCGAGCCCGCGAGCCTCGAGACCGCCGGCCTCACCGTTCGCTTCGGCGGCCTCACGGCGCTGAGCGCCGCGAGCGTCCGAGTCGCCCCGGGCGAGATCCACGCCCTGATCGGTCCGAACGGGGCTGGCAAGTCGACCTTCGTCAACACGATCTCGGGCTTCTACCGGCCGAGCGAGGGAGGCGTGCAACTCGACGGCACCGATCTCGCCGGCCGCAAGGTCCACGGCATCGCTCGCCTCGGTCTCGCCCGCACTTTCCAGAACACCGAGCTCTTCGGGCAGATGACGGTGCTGGAGAACGTCTTGGTGGGCGGCTTCAGCCATCACGGCTACGGCCTTCCGGGCGCGATCCTGCGCACGCCCGGCTTCCGCCGCGAGGAGGCCGCCTGCCGCGCGGTCGCGATCGGCCTGCTCGACTTCGTCGGCTTGAGCGAGGCGGCCAACGAGCAGGCGCGCTTCCTGCCCTTCGGCCACCAGCGCCGCTTGGAGATCGCCCGGGCTCTCGCCACGCGGCCACGCCTGCTGCTCCTCGACGAACCCGCCGCCGGCCTGACCACCCAGGAGATCGACGAGCTGGAAGGCATGATCCGGAAGATCGCGGGTCTCGGCGTCTCGGTGCTCCTCATCGAGCATCACGTCGACCTCATCATGGCGGTCGCCGACACCGTGACGGTACTCGACTATGGCCAGATCATCGCGAGCGACCGCCCGGAGGCGGTGCAGTCCGATCCGCGGGTGATCGAAGCCTATTTCGGCGGCCCGTCCGCCATCCTCGACGAGGAGGCAGCCTGATGGTCGACGAGCCCCTTCTCGTGGTCGAGAACCTGGAAGTCCGCTACGGCGCGGCAACAGCCCTCCGCGGCGCGAGCCTGACCGTACGGCGCGGCCAGCTGGTCGCCGTGATCGGCAACAACGGGGCCGGGAAGACCTCGCTCATGCGCGGCCTCACCGGGCTCGTACACCCGAGCGGAGGCCGCGTCCTGTTCAAGGGCGAGGAGGTTACGCGGCTACCCGCCCATGCCAAGGTCGCGCGCGGTCTCGCCATGGTTCCCGAGGGACGATTGATCTTCCCGGACCAGACCGTCGAAGACAACCTGATCCTCGGTGCCTACACCCACGGCGGCCTCAAGACCGCGCAGGCGAAGCAGACGCTCGAGCGAGCCTTGGCCCTCTTTCCGCGCCTGCGCGAGCGATTGCATCAGCCCGCCGGCAGCATGTCGGGCGGCGAGCAGCAGATGCTCGCCATCGCCCGGGGTCTGATGGCCGAGCCCGAGCTCCTCGTCATCGACGAACTCTCGCTCGGCCTCGCGCCGCGGGTCGTCGAACAACTGATCGGCGTCCTGCGCGACCTCAACCGCCAGGGCCTCACCATTCTTCTCGTCGAGCAACTCGCATCCTACGCGCTCGCCATCGCCGACCACGCCTACGTGGTGGCGCAGGGGCGCGTGGTGCGGGACGGCCCGAGCGGACTTCTCGCCCGCGATCCGGAGGTCATGGAGACCTTTCTCGGCAAGAAGAAAGCCGCCTGAGAGCGGCATCTCCAGAAACCCAATCCGACGCGGCATCCACCCATTCCGCGAACGATCCCCCACGACCTGTAAGGACCCGCCATGCCCCAGCGCGTCGTCGATCTGAGCCTCCTGATTGAAGACAACATGCCGGCCCACAAGCTTTTCCAGCGGCCGGTGCTCACCACCCATCTCAGCCACGAGAGCTCGGCAGCCCTCGGACTCGGCGTCCCCGGCGACGCGATGACCTTCCAGACCAACTTCATCGCGATGCTCGATCACGTCGGCACCCACGTGGACGCGTTCCTGCACGTGAACCCGAACGGACAGCCCGTCGACGAGATGCCGCTGGAGATGTTCATGGGCAAGGCGGTCTGCTTCGACCTGCGCCATATTCCCGATCTCGGCGACATCACCGTCGCCGACATGGAGGCGGCGGAGGCCAAGAGTGGCGTGAAGGTCGATGGTCACATCGTCCTGCTCTGCACTGGCTTCCACGCCCGCAACTATCCGAGCGTCGATTCGGTGTGGAAGAACCCCCTGCTCACAGCCGAAGCGACGAAGTGGCTGTACGAGCGCGGCTCGAAGATGCAGGGCGTCGAAGGTCCCTCGACCGACAAGCCGAGCGACAACATCTTCGCCCAGCACCGCCTCTGCCGCGACCTCGGCATGAGCCATTGGGAGTGGCTGGTGAACCTGGAGGAGCTTCTGGGTAAGGGCGAGGTGCAGTTCTTCGGCGTCCCCCTGAAGTTCAAGGGCGGCTCCGGCTCGCCGGTCCGTGCCTTCGCCATCGTCAACGACTGACGCGCCTGCGGCGCCCTGCGGGGCGCCGCACCTGGAATGCGGAGAGCGGAGCGATGACGAACGACCTCGACTTCATGACCGCGCTTGAGCTGAGGCGCCTGATCGTGACCCGCGCGGTGTCGCCGGTAGAACTCACGGAGCGGGCCCTCACGCGGGCAGAGGCCAGCCAAGGCACGCTGAACGCCTTCTGCCACCTGATGCCGGAAGAGGCCCGTGCCGCGGCCAAGCGCGCCGAAGAGGCGGTGATGCGCGGCGCCCCGCTCGGGCTCCTCCACGGCCTGCCAGTCTCGGTGAAGGACCTGATTGCCGTCGCAAACGCACCGTACGCCTTGGGCTCGCGTGCTATGGCGGGGAACATCGCCGCGGCCGACGCCCCTTCGGTCGAAAGACTGCGCGCGGCAGGCGCGATCATCGTCGGCAAGACCACGACGAGCGAATTCGGAGCCAAGCCCGTGGGCGATTCACCGCTCACCGGAATAACCCGGCATCCCTGGGACCTGACGAAGACGCCGGGTGGATCGAGCGCCGGGGCGGCCGCATCGGTTGCGGCTGGAATCACGCCCTTCGCACTAGGCACCGACGGCGGCGGCTCCCTGCGCATCCCAGCCGCGCTCACCGGCCTCGTCGGGCTCAAGGCTCAGTTCGGACGCGTGCCGGTCTGGCCGACCTCTGCAACGCCAACCCTGGCCCATGTCGGCTCTCTCGCGCGCAACGTGGCCGATGCCGCCCTGCTGACGAGTGCGGTTGCCGGCCACGACCCGCGCGATCCGTTCGCGGTGGCCGGGCCCGTGCCCGACCTGCTGGGCGCGGCGAAGGCTTCCGTGGCCGGTCTACGGGTCGCCTGGAGTGCGACCCTCGGCTACGCGCGGCCAAACCCCGAAGTCGCCGCCATCGCGGGTGCCGCGGCGATGGCGCTGGCGGACCAGGGCGCGGTCGTGGATGAGGTCGAAGCCGTGTTCGAGTCCGACCCGGCAGATCTTTGGACCGCCGAGTTCTACGCCGGCATCGGCACACGGCTGCGCGGTGTCCTCGAATCCCGCCGCGATCTCCTGGACCCGGCAGTGGCTGACGTGCTCGACGCCGCACTCGCACAGGAGATGCGCAGTTATTACGAAACCGTATTCGCGCGCTATGCGCTGCGAGATCGAATGGTCAGCTTTTTCGCCAACTACGATGTCCTGCTGTCGCCAACACTGCCTATCTCGTCCTTGAAAGCAGGGCGGAACATCCCAGACGAACTGGAAGATCGCAGCCTCGTCTCCTGGGCCTTCTACACTTATCCCTTCAACCTCACAGGCCAGCCCGCAGCATCAGTTTGCGCGGGGATTGCCTCGGATGGAATGCCCGTCGGCATCCAGATCGTGGGCCCCAGCCTCGGCGAGTTCGACGTGGTGCGGGCGGCTGCGGCGATCGAGCGAACGAAGCCGCAGGACTATAATCTTCGGCCGTTTACAAGACAGTGAAGAGAGGCTCCGGTGGGAATGACTGGAGGTAGGCTCCGGCTCCGGCTCCGGCTCCGGCGAAATTGCTTTGAGCGACGTTGCTGCCGCTCTTTCGGAGAGGGAAGATATAATTCCTTGCGGCCAGGGCGGATCTCTATTCGGCCAAAGCCGAAAATCCGGTCGTAGCACCAGTGGGAGCCGCGATTCAGTTCGTCGCTATGTCCGCTATGAGGATGCCGGTGATGGCCGACGAATGGCCGAGATGGGCGCAAAGCCGCCGACCGGGTTTGGCCGATAACTGAAGTTCCGCTTTGGGCAAGTCGCGCCGGTGAAGCGTACGTACCAATTTCCCTCAAGGGCATACGAACCAGTGACAGCTTTGGTTACAGATCGCGGGCGTCTGACGTGGCCTCGCATCCGTCGAGAACGCGAGGCCGTGCAAGATCGGTGTCAGGCCGCTGGGGATATTGCCGACGCCGATACCGGCCTCCTATCCATGACCGAGACCACGAAGGCCGTGAGGAACGCCAGCGGCATCGTGACGATGGTCGGGGGATCGAGCGGGAAGATTGGGGCGGCGTTGCCGAGCACCTTCACCCAGACCGGTGGCCCGAGTACTGTGAGGGCGACGGCGCCAACGAGGCCGATCACGCCGCCTGCGATCGCGCCTCGGGTCGTCAGCCCGCCCCAGTACAGCGCCAGGATCAGCAAGGGCAGGGTCGAACTGCAGCTCACCGCATAGGCGAGGCTGATCATGTAGGCGACGTTCTGGGTCTGGAAGGCGATGCCGAGCAGCACTGACAGGATGCCGAGGCCGACGGTGGCGAGCCGTGACGCTCGGATCTCGCTGCGTTCGGTCGTCCGGCCCCGGCCAATGATGCGGGCGTAGAGGTCGTGCGAGACCGCCGAGGCGCCCGTCAGCGTCAGCCCCGCGACCACCGCCAGGATCGTGGCGAAGGCCACGGCGGAGACGAGCCCCATGAGCGTGTCGCCGCCCAGCGCGTGGGATAGATGAATAGTGGCCATGTTGCCGCCGCCACGGATAGCGCCCTTGGCGTCGAGATAGGCCGGATCTCCGCCGATGATGGCCAGCGCTCCGAACCCGATCACGAAGATGAGCGCGAAGAAACCACTCTGGCACATCACGGCCCAGAAGACCGACACCCTGGCCGCACGGGTGTCCGGGACGGTGAAGAAGCGCATCAGGACGTGCGGCAGGCCCGCCGCCCCGAGCATCAGGGTCATGCCGAGAGAGACCGATTGCCAGACGCTCCCCGAATAGACTTGTGGCATCATGATCGCGGCGTGCCTCGGATGCACTGCGATGGCCCCGGCGACGAGGGTATTATAGTCGAAGCCGAATTTAGCCAGAACGAGCAGCGAGATCGCGATGCCAGCCGTGAGCAGCAGCGCCGCCTTGACGATCTGAACCCAGGTCGTCGCCACCATGCCGCCGAACATCACGTAGCAGATCATTAGCGCGCCCACGAGGATCTGCGCATAAAGATAATCGAGCCCGAACAACAGCCGGATCAACTGGCCCGCCCCGACCATCTGGGCGATGAGGTAGAACATCACGATGATGAGGGTCGCGATCGCGGTGAAGATGCGGATCGGTGTCTCCGACAAGCGCGTCGCCAGGACATCGGCCACCGTGTAGCGCCCGAGCTTTCGCAGCCGCTCAGCCACCAGGAAGACGACGAAGGGCAGGCCGGTCGCGTAGCCGACGGCGAAGATCAGGCCGTCGAAGCCGGAGGAGCAGATCAGACCGGCAAGCCCGAGGAGCGCGCCGGCCGAAATCATGTCGCCGGCCAGGGCGATGCCGTTCTGGAAGCCGGAGATCTGACCGCCCGCGGCATAGAACTGGTCGGCCGAATGGGCGCGCCGCGCCGCCCAGTAGGTGATGCCCAGCGTTACGAGAACGATGCCGACGAACATCCCAATCGCTGCGGTGTTGAGGTCGCCGCTTTCGGCCGCGAGCGCCGGGGCGGTAGCGCTCAGGAGCAGTGTGACAGCAAGAATGGACCTTCGCATCGTGTCTGCCTCCTCAGCGCGCGGTGAGACGGTTGGCGAGCAGGACGTAGAGTCCCGTCAGGATCATGGTGGACAGGATGGCGAGGAGACCGCCGACGGTGCCGACCGTCACGGCCATCCCGGGTGCGATCGGCCGCGTCATGGTGGCGGGCGAGACGATGAAGGTGCCGACGAAGCTGCCGTAGATCAGCGTCTGGATGGCGGCCATGATCCATCCGAGGCGGGCTTGCGGCAGGTCGTTGTTCGGCGCCGCGGTCGGTGTTCGTTGGGCGGGCATCAGTCGCACTCTGGCTCAGAGCAGTGGGACAAACAGGGGTGGGATCGAGGATTACTCGGCAGCTTTCGGCGCATTGCCCGGAGCGTCTGCGACTACGCGGCCGAAGCCGTTGTTGACGCGGCTACGCTGATACTTGTTGAGCCACGTGCTGAACTGGACCGGCAGCATGTCGTAGGGACGTGCCTCGCCCAGGACCATCGCCGCGTAGACGGGCCAATGGGGGTTGGCGAGCATCGGCCGGCCGAGCATGACGAGGTCAACCTGACCTTCTCTGACAATCGCCTCCGCGAACACGGGATCGGCGAGGTTCCAGTTCGCGGCGGTCAGGACGCCCGCCTCCTCCCGGATGCGTTGCGCCGCCGGGACCATGAACCCCTCCTCGTCCCACGGCGTCTGGGCGCGGCCCGAGTTGCCGCCGAAGGACACGTCCACGAGATCGAGACCCCGAGGGGCGAGCAGCCGGGCCAATTCGACCGACTCGTCGATGGTCTGGCCGCCGGGCGCGAACTCCGTCACGCCGAACCGCATGGAGAGCGGCAGCCGCTCGGGCCATTCCGAGCGTACCGCCTCGAAGACCTCGATGAGCAATCGGCTGCGCCCGGCGAAGTCGCCACCATATGCGTCGGTGCGCCGGTTGGCCAAAGGCGAGAAGAAGCTCGACAGCAGGAAGCCGTGCGCACAGTGGATCTCCAGCCACCGGAAGCCGGCCTCCCGCGCGCGGCGCGCGGCCTCGGCGTATTGGCGCGTCACCGTCGCGATATCGTCGTGCGTCATGGCGCGGGGGACCCGCGGCATGGCTCCGCCGAAGGCGTCGGCGGAGGGGCCGATCATCTCCCACGCGTCGGGATGGTCGTCCGGCAGATGGCCGCCGCCCTTCCATGGAGGCTCGACGCAGCCCCGACGGCCGGTGTGGCCGAGCTGGATGCCGGGGACCGCGCCGACGGACGCCACGAAGCGGGCGATGCGCGCCAGGGCCTCGCCCTGCTCGTCGTTCCAGATACCGGCGCACTGGGTGGACATGCGGCCCTCCGGCGAGACGGCCGCCTGCTCCACCATGACGAGGGCGGCGCCCCCTGCCGCCTTCGAGCCCAGATGCGCCAGGTGCCAGTCGTTCACGAGTCCGTCCGGCGACGAGAACTGGGTCATTGGCGAGACCGCGATGCGATTGCGAAGCGTGACGTCGCGAACCCGGAGTTCGCTGAACAGTGAGGACATCGGGCTTCGTCTCCCCGCCCGCCCCGTCCGGCCAAGCATCCTGCCGGAGAAGCGAGCGATCTGCTCGAAAAATAAGCCAATACTGCGATGAACGGGCAGCTAGATGCCTGTATCTTCTCAGTCGATGACTTGTTCGAGCGCCAGACTGCGCTTAGCCTATGGAGGCGTTCTTCCAAATTCATGCCGGGTTCGAACAGATTCCGGACATCGTGAGGCGAGGATGCGCCGGCGGGGCGTATCAGTGAGATTGGGGACATGACGGTCACGACGATGCAGACGCGTGACATCGGCTCCTGGCCGAAGAACATTGCATTGGCCCGCAGCACGGGGCGGGGCTGGCGGAACATTCACGCGCAGCACGTCGCCGTTGACCCCTGGACGGGGACACTCGACCCGGTCGGCAACCCCTGCCTCGGCTATTGCGTCAATCGTCCCGCCCAGATCCGCCGGCGGATCGGGCGCGGCGGCACGACTGAAACGCTCACGCTGCGTCCCCGCCAGTTCCACCTGATTCCGGCCCATGACGAGAGCGAATGGCAGAGACGGGGGCGCTCCGAGATGCTGGCGATGCATCTCCGCCAGGGATTGATCGACGACACCGCGCGCCAGATGTGCAGCGCGACCGCCTCACGCGTCGAACTCGACGTTCCGCTCGGGACGTCCGACCCTCTCCTGGAGCAGTTGGCACTGGCTATCCTGGAGATCATGCGGGAGGAGCCGGATCCCTCGTCAGCGCTCTACGTCGACGAGTTGGTCCACGCCATGGTCGTACGTCTCGTCCGGATCTACACGGAGAACGGCCGCTCCTCACGGACGGGGCCGGAGAGGGAGGTGCTCAATTGCGGCGAGATGCGGCGGGTCCGCGATTTGGTCGAGGAGCACCTCGCCGAAGATCTATCCCTTGAGGCCATCGCAGGCGTGGTCGGTGTGTCCCCGCGCTCTTTGTCCCGCGCCTGCCTCCGGCAGTTGGGAACGACGGTCCATCAATACGTGCTGTCACGCCGAGTGGAGCGGGCCAAAAACCTGCTGCTCTCGACTGATCTCACCATCACCTCGATCGCGCTGGATACGGGCTTTTCGAGCCAGAGCCATCTAGCGACAGCGTTTCGCCGAGTGACGGGACTCACGCCAAAGAACTATAGGTCCTACGGCCAATCCTGATCTGGCGATGAAATTTTCGACAGAAATTAAGGCTGTCGAACCTATAGGATTTGTGTGAGGCGGATGCATTTCACTGGCAAGCTCGCAACTATGAATGCCTGGCGGAAAAACGTGGCTTGGCGGAAAATTCCTTGAAAAACTGGCTCATAAACTATCATAGAGAGGTTTGATCCACTCGCAGCGTCGAAACCCGACCCTCGTGGATGATGCAGCCGTTGTCGGACATGCAGACCCGTTGTTTGCTCCTGGGCGCGCGGAGACGGGGCCAGTACGGCAACAATAAGAGCTCAGCGGTAGATCGGGTTTGGCCGTAAGCGGAATGATCGCTTCTGAGGAGGCTTGCTCTCTTGCCCCTCCATCGTCATAGGGAATGATGCTCGCCCTGTATCGGGCCATGCCGTAAGAGCGTAGGCGCTTCGCATGGGCAATTCAGGGACCGAGATTTACTCCGATCCCGAGATCAATAAAAACAGAGCCTTCGCGCAATCAGCGGAAGCGGATATGTTCGCGGTTCAGGTTGCGCACGGAATTGCAGCCCATCAGCCTCATGTCGCGTTCGATCTCAATTTTCATAAGTTCGAGGGCACGCTCCACGCCGGCTTGGCCAGCGGCGGCGAGGGGGAAGAGGTAGTACCGGCCCACCCCGACCGCCTTCGCCCCCAGCGCCAGGGCCTTCAGCACGTGCGTGCCGCGCTGCACTCCGCCGTCCATAATCACGTCGATCTGGTCCCCCACCGCATCGACGATCTCAGCAAGCTGGTCGAAGGCCGCCCGCGAGCCGTCTAGCTGGCGCCCGCCGTGATTGGACAGGACGATGCCGGTACATCCGATCCGCACCGCCTCCTTAGCATCCTCGATGGACATAACTCCTTTCAAGCAAAACTGACCATTCCATTCGCGTACCATCTCAGATACGTCGTCCCATGAGAGAGCCGGATCGAGCATCTCGGTGAAGTAGCGGCTGATAGAGAGGGCGCCCCCGCCCATGTCGACGTGGTTCTCCAACTGCGGCAGCCTGAACCTCTCATGGGTCACATAGTCGATTCCCCAAGCGGGCTTCATGGCGAACTGTGCGAGCCCGGCAAGCGTCAGCCGAAAGGGGATTGCGAAGCCGGTGCGCTTGTCGCGCTCGCGGTTGCCGCCGGTAATACTGTCGACGGTCAGCATCATGACGTTAATGCCGGCGGACTTGGCTCTTGCCATCATCTCGCGATTCAGGCCACGATCTTTGTGAAAATAAAATTGGTAGACCTGCGGGCCGTCGCTGATCGCCCTGGCCTCTTCTAGGCTTACGGTGCCGAGGGAGGACACGCCGAACATCGTACCGTACTTCGCCGCTGCAGCGGCGACAGCCCGCTCCCCCTGGTGGTGGAACAGCCGCTGGAGGGCGGTAGGCGAGCAGTAAACCGGCATGGCGAGCTGCTGGCCCATCACGGTCACGGACATGTCAATGTCGCGCACGCCCCTCAACACATTTGGGATAAGGTCGCAGGTCTCGAAGGAAGCGGTGTTGCGCCGATAGGTGATTTCGTCATCGGCAGCGCCATCGATATAGTCAAAGATCGGCCTAGGTAGTCGACTTTTCGCGTAGCGGCGGAAGTCGTGAAAATTGTAGCAATTTTTGATGCGCATGGCGTCGGTTGCAGGGGCTTTCAAAGAAGCTGGGCGTGAGGGGCGTATCTCCGCCCCCAGCTGATAAAATCGGTCTACCGTCCCTGAATGTAGACAACGTGCGTTTCGGTGAACTCATATAGTCCGTGCTTGCCGTCCGCTCCGCCTATTCCTGATTTGCGGCGGCCTGCATGGAAGCCCTGCATGGCCTCGAAATGCTCCCGGTTAATATAGGTCTCGCCAAACTTCAGCTCCCGGCTGGCCTGGAGGGCCGCGTTCAGGTCGTTGGTGAAGATCGACGAAGTAAGGCCATATTCCGAGTCGTTAGCGAGCGCGATGGCCTCGTCGAGGCTGTCCACCACCTGGACCGGCAGGACCGGCCCGAAGGTCTCGCTGCGCATGATATCGTGGCTGGCGCCCACGCCCGTGATTACCGTCGGCTCGTAGTGGAAGCCCGAGAACCGGTCGGCAATTCGACCACCGGTGACCACTGTGGCGCCCTGCTCGCGGGCGCGGTCGACGGCCTGGGCGACCTTGTCGAGGCCTATTCTGTTAACCAGCGGCCCCATGTGCAGGTCCGATTCCAGCGACGGGTCGCCGTAGCGGGTCGCCTCGAACAAGCCCTTTAGCTTGTCGATGAACGCATCATGGACCGCGCGCTCGACGTAGACCCGTTCGGCGCAGTTGCACACCTGTCCGGTGTTGATGACGCGCGAATCGTAGATCGCCTTGGCGGCGAGATCGAGGTCGGCGCTGGCCAGCACGATCGCCGGGGCCTTGCCCCCGAGTTCGAGGTTGACCCTGGTGAGGTTGCGGCCGGCGGTCTGCATGATCCGCGAGCCGGTGGTGACGCTGCCGGTAAAGGTCACGAGATCGACGCTGCGGTGCTCGACCATGGCCTGGCCGGTGGCGGCGCCCCGGCCGCCGATGATGTTCACGACGCCAGGGGGCAGGTCCGTTTCGGCCAGCAATTCGGCGAAGACGAAGGCGTTGATCGGCGTCTCCTCGCTCGGCTTGATGACGATGGTGTTGCCGGTGACCAGCGCCGGGGCGAGCTTGCGGGCGATGAGGAAAAACGGGAAGTTCCAGGGCAGGATGCCGGCCACGACCCCTATGGGCTTGCGCAGCAGGAGGATCGTCTCGTCCTGCCGGTCACTGGTGATGACCTCACCTTCAAGCCGGCGGGCCCACTCGGCCATGTAGTCGATGTAGCTGGCGGTGAAGTCGACCTCGACCTCGGCGAGCGGCCGGACCTTGCCCTGCTCCCGCACGATGATGTCGGCGAGTTCCACCCGGTGCTCGCGCACCTTGGCCGAGATCTGCCGCAGGTAATCGGCGCGCTCGATGGGCGGACGCTTTTCCCAGGCGGACTGAGCTCGGCGGGCGGCGGTCACGGCGGCGTCCACGGTGTCGGCGCCGCTCTCGGGGACGCGCCCCAGGAGGCGGCCGTCGGCGGGGTTCGTCACCTCAATGAAGTCGCCGCCGTCCACGAACCGGCCGTCGATGTAGTTGCGGTAGTCGACGGGCCCCTCAGCGAGGCGGTCCGCGATGGGTCGGGTCGCGCTTGAAGTCATGGCAATCCTGCGTCGTCGGGGGTGCGGGGGAGGGGTCAGTGCGGTCCCTGGCCGGGGCCGATCAGGCTGTCGTTCCAGACGAACGCAGACTTGGTCTTGACCTGCTCAGCCGTGAGGGTCGGGAAGCAGATATCAGCGAGCTTGCCGTCGTAGCGGACGTAATCCGCCATCGAGTTCAGGGTGTGCGTCCCCTCCACCGGGAAGAAGCTCGTAGGCTCGGCGTAGTCGTAGACCATCAAGAACTGGCCCGTGGACGTCGTGCCGTCGGGCATAGCGACGCCCGGGGGGCAGGCGCTCCAGGTGTGGGGGACTCCCTCGGGAATATCCACGAGACAGCCGTGCGGGATCACGTAGATCTCGCCGTTCAATTCCACGAGGCCGACGCCGCCGGTCACGAGGATGCGCTCGGCCAAGAGCCGCCGGTCCTCGTCGCGCTCGGCCATGGTGACATGAACGTGCCGGGGCAGGCGAAGCTCATGGGTAAAGGGGATGAAGCCGAGCTGCCCGCGCTGGGTCGAGGGTGTGGTCAGCGTGCCGCCGGGATACAGCTCGTGCATCGTGAGCGGGATGGTCTTGAACGGGGTCTTCACGTTCGCGCCGGTACCGTGGGTGATCCGGCAACCGTTGGGGAGCGCGAAGCCGATCGCAGCGATGGACATAGAAGGAGCCTCGGTGATGGCATGAAGGTCATGGGTGTCCAGAGGGCCGAGCCCTCTGGCGGGTGCGGGGCGGCGCCCCGCGTCTCCCCGGGGCCGAGTTATCCAGGAGCTTGGCCCCTAGACCCCACCAAAGGGCTCGCCCTTTGGGATCTCGGGATTTCTTAGAGGAAAACCGTCGAGATCCACGGCACGGCGGCGATGATGATCGTCCCGATCAGGAGGGCGAGCATGTAGCCGACGATGGGCCGCATTCCCGCGTCGGGATGGATCCGGCTCACGGCGCAGGCGGCGTAGTAGCCGACACCGAAGGGTGGTGCGAACAGGCCGATGCCCATGGAGAGGATCACAACCATCGCGTAGTGCACCTCATTGACCCCCACCTGCTTGGCGATGGGGAACAGCAGCGGTCCGAACAGTACGATGGCGGGGATACCCTCCAGGACGCTCCCGAGGATCACGAAGGCGACGATGGTGACGGCCAAGAAGGTCGGGATGCCGCCGGGCAGCCCGGTCATGAAGGTCGCCAGCGAGGCCGAGAAGCCCGATTGCGTCAGCGACCATGCCATGCCCGTGGCCGCGCCGATGATGAGCAGGATTGCTCCCGACAGGGCCGCCGTCGTCACCAGCATCGGGTAGAGCCGCCGCCAGTCGAACTGCCGGTAGATCAGTAGGCCCGCTACGAAGGAGTAGGCGATGCCGATGGTCGAGACCTCGGTGGCCGTGGCGATGCCCTCGACCACCGCGAAGCGGATCACGAAGGGAAGTGCCAGCGCCGGGATCGCCACGACGAAGGCTCGGCCGATCACCGCCCGGGACGGGCGCTTGATGTGGCTGAGGTCCTCGCCGCGGTAGCGCCACCAGACGAGGGCGCAGAGGATCAGGCCGAGCACGAGGCCCGGAAGCAGGCCGCCGGTGAACAGGGCGGTGATGGAGACGCCCGTAACCGAGCCGATGGTGATGAGCACGATGGAGGGCGGGATCGTCTCGGTCTGCGCGCCGGTGGCGGCGAGAAGCGCCACGAGGTCGCCCTCCTTGACGCCCCGGGCCTTCATCTCCGGGAACAGCACCGGGGCGACGGCGGCCATGTCGGCGGCCTTGGAGCCGGAGATGCCCGAGACGAGGTACATGGCGCCGACCAGCACGTAGTGCAGGCCCCCGCGCACGTGGCCGAGCAGGCTCGCCAGGAAGCCGACCATGGCCTTGGCCATGCCGGTCATCTCGATGAGCAGGCCGAGGAAGACGAACAGCGGCACGGCAAGGAGGATGAGGTGACTCATCCCCTCGTCCATGCGGCCGACCACCACCATGGAGGGGGTGCTCGTCGTCAGCACGATGTAGGCGAAGGTGGCGAGCCCGAAGGCGAAGGCGATCGGCACTGCGCCGAGCACCATCAGGCCGACGAGGCCGACGAAGAAGATCACGAGGTTGACGTTGCCCAGCGGCTGGAGCACCGGGGCCAGGGCCACGAACAGGGCGACCGTCGCCCCCACCACCGCGACCGCTCCGAGGATGTGGCGGCGGTCCCCCACGGCGGCGAGGCGCAGGAAGGCCACGAGCCCCATCAGGCCGAGGCCGATGGGCAGGGCGGCCGCCCGCCACGCGTTCGACAGTTCGAGCGCCGGGGTCGTGACGAAGGACTCCTCTACCGCGAACTCGTAGGCCGGGTGCCAGACGACCACAAGGAAGGCCAGGGGCGCCACGATGGCGATGACGTCGAAGAAGGCCCGGAGGCCGGGCGACATCATCGCCACCACCGCCGTCATGCGCATGTGCTCGTCCCGCTGGAAGGCGAGGACGGAGCCGAGCATGGCGAGCCACAGGAATAGGATGCTCGCGAGTTCGTCCGACCAGATCAGCGGCGACTCGAAGAGGTAGCGGCTGACCACGCCGCCCAGCAGCACCACGATCTCGGCCATGAGGATGAGGGCTGCCGGAATCTCAACGATCGGCTTGAGGAGGGCGCTAGCCTTCAGAGCCCAGCGGCGCCGGGGATCGAGGCCGACGGGGGTGGCGAGTGTCCCCGCATCGAGATGCGTCGCGTGGGCCATGCTCAGTCGAGGCCCCCGGCGGAGGTCTTGGTCAGGAGGCCCCAGGCCTCGTCACCGAACTTGCGCTTCCACTCGTCGTAGAAGCCGGCCTTGCGCAGCTGGTCGCGGAAGGGCGCCTGATCGGGCTTGTTGAACACCAGCCCCTTGGCGGTCAGGTCCCCCTGGAGGGAGGAGTTGAGCGCCTCGGTGTCGGCGCGCTCGGCCATGCCCGCCGCGTTGATATTCCTGGCGACGACATCCTTGACGTCGGCCGGCAGCCGCTCCCAGGCCCGGCGGTTGCCCAGGAACCAGTACCCGTCCCACATGTGGCTCGTGAGGGAGCAGTACTTCTGCACCTCGTAGAGCTTGGCGGTGGAGATCAGCGCCAGGGGGTTTTCCTGGCCGTCCGTCACCTTGGTCTGGAGGGCGGAATAGGTCTCGGCGAAGGAGATGGTGGTGGGCGAGGCGCCGAGCGCCTTGAACATCGAGGTCGAAATCGCGCTCGCCAGCACGCGCATCTTGAAGTTGGCGAGGTCGGCCGGGCTGTTGATCGGCCGGTTCGAGGTGGTGATCTGACGGAAGCCGTTGTCCCAGATCTTGTCCATGGCGATCAGGCCGCCTTTGGCGATCTGGGCGCGGACATAGGCGCCGAGCTCCCCGTCCATCGCCCGCCACACCGCCGGGTAGTCGGCGAAGGCGAAGCCGACGCCGCTGATCGAGGCGCTGGGAATCAGGGTCGAGAGGATGAGCGGCGAGAGGACGAAGAACTCCACCGCCCCGGAGCGCAGCTGGCCGAGCACGTCCTGGTCGCCACCGAGCTGGTTGTTCGGGAAGACCTTGAGTTCGAAGCGGCCGTTGGTCTCGGCCAGGATCTTCTGCGAGGCCTCCTGCGCGCGGACATTGATCGGGTGTGTCGCCGGGGCGTTGTTGGCGAACTTATATGTGAATTGCGGCGCCTGAGCCCAGGCCCGGCTCACAAAGGGGCTCGCCACCGCCATCGAGGCGAGGGCCGTCTTGAGAAGGATGCGTCGCGAAAGGATCATGTGGCGTGTCTCCCAGAAAGCGGCCTGATCTCGTGGCGGGTCGGGCCAGGGGCTTCTCGCCCTCTGGGACCTTCGACCCGTGCCGCGGACTGGCTCAATTGTCGTGGTGGCGTGGCTCAGGTGCGCTCAAGGCCCTTCTCGGCGCGAAAGACCGATTCCATCTCCTGGCGAAAGGCGATGGTTTGGTTGGCGGCGTCATAAGCGACGTCCGACCAGCGGACCGGCTGGCCGGCGGCCACCGCGTTCTTCAGCTTGAGGCCGTGGGCGAGGCCGATCGGCACGGCGCCGACCCGCAGAGACGTCTCGGCCGGTACGACCTTGCCGTAGACCGTGTAGCCGCCCTCGCCGTCCAGCATCTCGCCCTCTTGGAGAGCCCGCTTGGAGACTGCGATGACGTCGCCGCGCCAGTCGTTCGTGGAGCCGGTGGGCTCGCCCCGGGTGGCGATGCTCGCCACCGAGGTGCCGAGTTCGAGCCCAATCAGGTGGTAGGGCTTGTACATCGCGGCGTAGCGGCCAGTGTCGTCGGTCTTCAGGCCGTACTGGTCGAAGCAGTCCATCACGTACTGGTTGGGCGCCTCGAACACCGCGTAGACGCCCCAGCGCAGGTCGCGGAACACCGGGCGCCCGTCGCGCTCGATGGACGAGACCACCTCGACGGTGCCCTTCTTGGGCAGGATGCCGCCCTCAGAGACCGGACGGAGCACGCTCGGCAGGTCGTCGACGCCGCAGGCCGGGAAGGCGAGGCCGTCATCCGGCGGGCTGAGGTCGCAGCCGTTGGCTACTGCCGCCATCTCCAGGGCGGACTTGGTGCCGTCGAGGAAGGAGTTGAACATCTGCGGGTTGAAGTCGCCGCCGGCGACCTGTTCCTCGCTAAAGCCGTAATGGCCCCACACCGTGTCCGGCGTCGACTGATGGTAGGCCGGAAGGTACTTGGTGCCCTTGCCGGCGCAGATCACCTCCAACCCGATGGTGCGTGCCCAGTCCACCAGCTCGGCGATGAGGGCCGGCTGGTCACCCGAGGCCATGGAGTAAACGATCCCCGCCTCAGCGGCCCGGCGGGCCAGCAGCGGGCCGGCGAGCGCATCGGCCTCGACGTTGACCATGATGATGTGCTTCCGGTGAGCGCAGGCTGCGAGCACATGGCGGATGCCGGCGGCGGGGCTGCCGGTTGCGTCGATGACGATGTCGATGAAGGGACTGGCGATCATCGCCGCGGTGTCATCGGTGACGAAGGTTTTCTGCGTCCGGGATGCCTCCTCCAGGGAGGAGGTCTGTGATCGCTCGTCGGGCCAGCCGACCCGGCGCATCGAGGCTTTGGCGTTGGCCGGCGACAGGTCGGAAACGCCGACGAGGTGGATGCCCGGGGTCCGCCAAGCCTGCGACAGGAACATCGAGCCGAATTTGCCGGCGCCGATCAGGCCGACGCGGGCTGGACAGCCCTCCGTCACGCGCTGCTTAAGCTTGGCGTACATCGACATGGCGTTCCTCCATCGGGGGGCGACAACGCACCCCCTCTATGAATTTTGTCTCGTGTTGCGGGGTTGTACCGGCGCACGTCCGGCAGGAAAATGCGGATCGGAGCAAGCTCGATGTGCGGAAATTCCAATGGCCCGGACTTTGACTGGAACGACCTGCGCTCGTTCCTCGCGGTGGTACGCGCCGGGCGCCTGACCGTCGCTGCCCAGCAGCTCGGCGTTGATCATTCGACTTTGAGCCGCCGGATCACGGCCCTGGAGAACGCCCTCCAGGTCCGGCTATTCGACCGCCTGCTCACCGGCTACGTCCTCACCGAGGCAGGCCATGGCCTCGTCGGCGAAGCCGAGCGGATCGAGGCGGTGGCCATCCGCATCTCCTCAGACCTGATGGACGCCAAGGCGCAGATGTCTGGGCCGGTCCGGGTCGCCACTCCGGAAGGGTTCGGCACCTATTTCCTCGCCGACCACCTGCAAGCCCTGGCCGGGCGCCACCCGGAGGTCGCCCTCGAACTGATCGCCGATCCAGGCGCCGTCAGCCTTGCCCGGCGGGAGGCCGACATCGCCGTCACCATGGAGCGGCCGAATGCCGGTCCGCTTCGTGCCCAGAAGCTCACGAACTATGAGTACGGCCTCTACGGCAGCACGCAGTTCCTACAGGAGCACGGCCCGGACGAGGACGACCTCGACTACGGCGGCGTCCGCCTGATCGGCTACATTCACGACATGATCCCCACCCCCGCCCACGACTACCTATCGGAGCTGATCCAGGGGCGGCGGGCGGACCTGCAGATCTCGAACATCATCACCCAACTCAGCGCCACGCTGAGCGGTTACGGCCTTTGCATTCTGCCCTGTTTCATGGCCGCCCGGCACGGGACCCTGCGGCGGATTGCGCCGGAGGGCATCCGCTTCACCCGGTCCTACTGGCTCGTTACCCATATCGAAGTGCGGGCGCCGGCCCGCGCGAAGGCGATCGTGGCGTTCCTCCAGGGCATCGTGCGGGAGAACCAAGCGTTGTTCCTCCCTTCTGCGGCCTCGCAGTCTAACAACGACGACGCCGACCTGTAGGGTCAGCTTCTGCCCGAACGAGTTTCGCTCGCCCGCCTCGACCAAGCCACGACTAGGTAGGGGACTCATTCAGGTCCATGCGATGACAGAGGAAACTAGCGCGACGGCTGCGAGATAGTTGCAGGCTAGGCGATCGTAGCGGGTCGC
>NZ_FNWP01000034.1:0-42687 GCF_900108435.1 Methylobacterium sp. 275MFSha3.1
CCGGCATTGGCGAGGCCGCCCGTGATGGTGCCGCTGTTGGCGAGGACGCCGAAGTTGCCGACGTTGCCGGAGACGAGGCCGGCATTGAGGAAGCTCGCCGCCGAGCCGACGAGAACGGGCGCGGTGAGGCTGCCGGTGGCGGTCAGGGCCAGGGTGCCGGTGCCGACCAGGGCGCCGCCCGTGAACGTGTTGGCGGCCGAGAGCACGGCGGTGCCGGGGCCGGTCTTGACGAGCACGCCCGGCTGGCTGCCGTCGGCGATCGGCCCCGCGAAGGTGGCGGTGCCGAGGTCGATCTGCAGGGTGCCGGGGCCGGAGAGCGTGAGCGGGCGGGCGGTGGCGAAGCCGTCGGCCAGAACCTCGAGGGTGCCGCCGCCGAGAGTCAGGCCGGTGCCGGCGGCGCCGAGATTGGCGTCGCGGGAGACGGCCAGGGTACCGCCGAGGACGGCGGTGCCGCCGGCATAGGTGTTGGTACCGGCGAGTTCGAGCGTGCCGAAACCAACCTTGATCAGACCGCCGACGCCCGAGATGTCGTTGGCGAAGCGGCCGTAATAGGCTTGGCCATTGTAGGTGGTGTTGACCGTCCAAGTGGAGGTGAACTGACCCGGGCCGTCGATGGCCTTGCCGAGGTTGAGCAGGCCCCAGCCGTAGATGGCGTTCGGGGCGTTGGCGGGCCCGTCACCGAGATGGGTGGCGGTTGTGAACATGGTCTGGGCGATCTGCGGCGCCGTCAGGAACGGGAACGCCTGACGCAATACGGCCGCAGCACCGGCTACGTGCGGCGCGGCCATCGAGGTGCCTTGCAGAGGCCCATAGTTCGAACCATTGAGAATTTTATTGTTGTTGGCGTCGAAGCCGCTGTAGCCCTGTCCGACCTGCACGGTTGAATAGATATTGACGCCCGGTGCCGCGATGCACCACGCTGCCGTAACACCGCACCAGTTGCTGAAATTGGCGATCTTCTTGTTTTCGTTGACCGCGACTACTGACACGATAAAGCCGTCGAGTTTAGAAAAATCGATTTTGCTTTGATCGACGGGGCCGGTGGGCGCATAGTCGGGGCTGGGATCGCCATTAGGGTCAGTCCCGTAGGTGGTATAAAATTGGTAGAGACCGCTATTCGCATTCGCTGGCTTGATGAATGGATAGAATGCGGCGCCGCTCGGGTTTTGAGTTACATCAGGTTGACTTCTTCGATCGTTGCCTGCGGCAAAGACCATGAGCATGTCTGACTGTGCGGCCCTAAGAAGCGCACTGGCCTCTCTCTCATCTGATATCTCGAATTCTTGAATTGACATTCTTCTATAAGTGGGATTTAAAAATCCATCGACAATCGGAGAAGAGGTCGTCGGTCCATAGCTGCCATTCAAGACCAGGGCGCCGCTTTGAGTTGCTGCCTCCACTGCAGAGATTGTATTGCGTAAATTGAATAACGCCAATATATTGCTGTCGAAACCGACCCCCATCATCCCGACGCCATCACGGGCAGCCGCAATTGTACCAGCCACATGGGTTCCATGACTGGATGCAGTGTCCGTATCGAATATAAGGGTTTGATTTAGTCCGGGAATAAAATTTCTTGATTGCTGAGAGATCCGTCCTCGGAATTCTGGATTCGTGGGGTCGATCCCGGAGTCAATCACGGCAACCAATACGCCTAGACCGGTGAAGCCTCGGGCGTAAGCGGTGGCGGCATTAATCGCAGACAAGCCCCAGTCGGCTCTGTATTCGGGCGTGTCGAACTGCGCCGCGGTCAGGGGAACGCCAAAAGCATCGAACGTCGAAGGCGAGCGCGCCGGCACGGTCTGCGCCGCAACAGGTCCGAGAGCCAGCGCGAGCGTCGCGAGCGAGCTGCCGACCAGCAATCCGAGCCGTACGGGGCCGCGCCGCCGGGTTCCGGCGCGCGCGCCCCGGCTCGGATCACAGGATCCGGTCACACGCTCTACATCGCTATACTGTTGGACCACCGGACTGACCCCCGTCATGCCTGCCGCAAGCTTTGCACGGGAGTTAGAAAATGCGGCTTTAACGGACTATCACATCGCGGCCACACCCGGCGCCGCGCGCGACGTCCTGAAACGGGGATCCCCCTTTCTGGGACGGATGGAACCACACCGCCGGCTCGCGGGTCACGTTGATCGGACGTTGCACCGGGGGCGGTCCGGTCGGGCGGCGCCCGCGTCGAATCGCACGCCGCCCCGGCAAACGACAGTGTACAGCCGCCCGGGTCGGCGGGAGACAGGAGGACTGTCCGGGTGGACGCGGCTAACGTGCGGGACGACCGGACCGCGTTGCCACGCGTCACCTTGGGACAGGCCCCCGTTCTTCATCGGTCGCGCGAACAGCAGGTGTCAGGCTCTACGTATGTCTTCCGAGGAGAGAAACCACGACCTGGACGCGGCACCGGCCGGGGGGGAGGCGCCGGGCGGCGAGGTCGCCTGCCTGCGGTTCGAGCCGCCCGGGGATCCCGCGGCGCTGGGGCGGGCGTGGCAGGACCATCTCGCGCCCATCTTCGACGTGAGCTTCCGCCCGGAGACCGATCTCACCGTCCCGATCGCGATGCGCAGCTACCATCTCGGCGACCTGCTGGTCGGCGACGTGGTGGCGCCGGCCCACACCCTCGTGCGGACGCGGGAGATGATCGGCCAGCAGGGCCTCGACCACATCCTGCTGCAATTCTACCGGCGGGGGCAGAGCCGCGTGGAGACCGATCAGGGCACCGGCCCCGTGAACGAGGTGCAGTGCATCGTCTTCGACCTCGCCCAGCCCGTGCGCATCGTGGCGGGTGCGGTCGACGCCACGAACGTCGTGATCCCCCGCGCCTTGCTGGAGAAGCAGGGCTGCCACCCCGACGCCCTGCACGGGCGCCCCCTCGACCACGACGGCGACCCGTTCGGGCGGCTGGTCCACAATTTCGTCGCCAACGTCGTCGCCTGCGGCGACCTCCTCGACCGCCGCGAGGCCCTGGCGGCCTCGGCGGCGATCACCCAGCTCTGCGCCAGCTGGCTGCGCGGGCAGGAGGAGGGGCGCCCCTCCCAGCACCAGGACATCCGGATCCGGGTCCGCCGCCTCGTCGAGGCGGAACTCGGCAACCCGAAGCTGACGCCCGCCCTGATCGCGACCCGGCTCGGCCTGTCGCGCTCGACCCTGTACCGGCTGTTCGCCCCCAACGGCATCGTGGCGTATATCCGCGACCGCCGCCTCATGGCGGCGATGCGGATGCTCGTGCGCGACGATGCCCCCAAACCCCTGCGCATCTCGCAGGTCGCCTTCGCGGTCGGTTTCTCGGACGAGCGGACCTTCCGGCGGGCGTTCAAGCGCCGGTTCGGCTTCATCCCGAGCGACGCGTCCCAGCGCCTGGAGACCGGCCCCGAACCCGCGCCCGGCGCCGTCCTGCGCAACTGGATCGAGAGCCTCTGACGTGCCGCGCCGGTCGGCCGGCCGGCGGCGCGCCGGCGCCGCGGGCGTCCTGTCCCTCTGCCTGTGCCTCTCCCTGTGCTGCGCGGCCGCCGCGCCGCTCGCCCCGGGCCCCGTCCAGGCCGAAACCCGGGAGGCGGCGCCCGCGCTCCGCACCGGCGAGCCCGAGACGTGGCGGGTCGCGACCCATCCGGTGCCGCCCCTGGTCATGGACGAGGACGGCCGGCTGCGCGGGTTCAGCATCGATCTCTGGAACGCCCTCGCGCGGGATCTCGGCGTCCGGACGGCCTACCTGCGCGTCGACGACCTGCCGGCGCTGTTCGCGGCGGTCTCGGACGGGCGCGCGGACCTCGCCATCGCGGCGGTGTCGATCACCGCGGAGCGCGAGCGGCGTTTCGACTTCTCCGTCACGATGCTGGAGACCGGCCTGCGCATCGCCGTCCGGTCGGAGCCGGACGCGACCGGCTCGGCCACCGCGCGGGCTCTCCGGGCGCTCCTGAGCGACGCCGCCTTCCTGCAGGTCCTGCTGGGGCTCGCCGCCCTGATCCTGGCGGTGGCGGCCCTGGTCTGGTGGCTCGAGCGGCGCCACCCCGGCGGCATGGCGGCGCGCTCGGGACCGGCGCGCGGCTTCGCCCACGTCGTCTGGTGGGCCCTGAGCAGCCTCGCCGCCCAGGCGGAGGAGATGCCGCGCAGCCCGCTGGCGCGGGCCGTCACGGTGCTCTGGCTGTTCACCTGCATCGCCCTGGTGGCGTGGTTCACCGCGGGCCTGACCAGCACGGCGACCGTGGAGCGCCTGCGCGGCGCGATCAACGGCCCGCAGGACCTGCCGGGCAAGCGGGTGGGCACGGTCGCCAACACCACCTCGGTCGCCTACCTCGCGGACCATTTCGCCACGCCGGTGAGTTTCGCGACCCTGGAGGAGGCCTGCGCGGCGCTGCAGGCCGGCACGGTCGCGGCAGTGGTCTACGATGCCCCCGCGCTCAGCTACTACGCGACCCGGCCCGGCCACGAGGCCCTGCGCCTGGTCGGCACCGCGTTCAACCGGCAATCCTACGGCATCCTGTTCCCGGCCAACGACCCCCGGCGCAAGCGCGTCAACCAGGCCCTGCTGGGCCTGCGCGAGGACGGCCGCTACGACGAGATCTACGGTCGCTGGTTCGGCTCCGAGAGCGGCGAGTCCCAGGGGCGCTGATCAAGGTCGCTGATCAGGGCCGCCGAGGCGCGCCGCGATAGGCCTCGGCCGGGTGGCGGGCGGGCAGCCGGTCCCCCTGGCCGAACAGCTTCGCTCGCAGCGAGCCCTCGGCGTAGGCGGTCTTGTAGAGGCCGCGGTCCTGCAGTTCCGGGATCACGAGGTCGATGAAGTCGGAGAAACTCTCCGGCACGACGATCCGGCTGAGGTTGAACCCGTCGACCTCGCCCTCCGTGATCCAGGCCTGGAGTTCGTCGGCGATCGTCACGGCGTCGCCGGTGAGGACCGCGTAGCGGCCGCCGAGCTGCAATTCGGCGAGGAGGTCGCGCTTCGTCAGCCCGCGCCTGGCCGCCGCCGCGGTGGCCGACTGGATGGCGTTGCCCGGCGCGTAGGGGATCGGCTCGTCGAGGCCGTAGCGGGCGAAGTCGATCCCCGTGGAGGCGGAGAAATGTGCGAGCCCCGCCTCCGGGCTCGCGTAGGACAGGTACTCGTCCCGCTTGGCCTCGGCCTCCGCCCGGGTCCGCCCGGGGATCACCGCGAGGCCGACGAACACCTTCACGTCGTCGGGTTCCCGGCCGGCCGCGACCGCCTCGGCCCGGATGGCGCGGACGGAGTCGCGGGCGGTGGCCGGGTCGCGGGCCGAGATGAACACGCACTCTGCGTGGCGGCCCGCGAAGGCGCGGCCGCGGCCCGAGGCGCCGGCCTGGTACAGGACCGGCGTGCGCTGTGGCGACGGCTCCGACAGGTGGTAGCCCTCGACCGCGAAGAACTCGCCCCGGTGGACGACCTTGCGGATATGGGCGGGATCGCTGAACACCCGCGCCGCCCGGTCGCGGCGCACGGCCGCGTCGTCCCAGCTGCCCTCCCAGAGCCGGTAGAGCACCTCCAGGTACTCGTCGGCGTAGTCGTAGCGCCGGTCGTGCGCCGGCAACGCGCCGCCGCTCTGGGCGCGGTGGGCGCTGTCGAGGTAGCCGGTGACGACGTTCCAGCCGATCCGGCCGCCCGTCAGGTGGTCGAGGGTCGAGAGGCGCCGGGCGAAGGTGTAGGGCGCCTCCTGGTGGACGTTGATCGTCACCCCGAAGCCGAGATGCTCGGTCACCGCCGCCATGGCGGAGATCATCACGGTCGGGTCGTTGACCGGGAGCTGCACGGCCTCCCGGGCGGTCACGTCGATGCCGCCGCCGTAGACGTCGTAGACGCCGATGATGTCGGCGATGAACAGGCCGTCGAACAGGCCGCGCTCCAGGAGCCTCGCCTGCTCGGTCCAGTAGGACAGCGTGTTGTAATCGGCCGAGCGGTCGCGCGGGTGGGTCCAGAGCCCGTGGTTGATGTGGCCCGCGCAGGTCATGTTGAAGGCGTTCAACAGGATCTGCTTCTTTCCGAGGGCCATCAGAGCGCTCCGTGCCGGGGCGGCTGCCGGCCGTCGAGGTGGTAGGCGCCGATCCAGTGGTACTTCCAGCGCACCGGATCGTGCAGGGTGTGGGTGCGGACGTCGCGCCAGTAGCGGTCGAGCGCCTCGGCCCGGTCGGTGGCCGAGGTGCCGCCGAGCTCGACGAGCTTGTTGGCGGCGAGCAGGCCGGCCCGGTGGCTCGCCGCCCGGGCCTCCGCCACCGCCACGGAGGCGGCCGCGACGCGGTCGGCGTCGGGGGCTTCCTGCGCGGCGTCCACGTAGCGGCCGGCCCGCGCCAGCAGGGCGTCGGCCGCCGCGAGGCGCACCTGGACGTCGCCCAGCGCGTGGAGGGTCAGGGGATCCTCGCTCGCCCGCGCGACCCCGGAATCGATCCACGGCCGGGCGCGGTCGCGCACGAAGGGCAAGGTCGCCGCGAAGGCGCCCGCGCCGATGCCGAGATCGATCCCGGCGTGCAGGATCTGCGCGAAGGGGCCGAGGGCGGTGGGCCGCTCCAGCGAGGCCTGGAACGGCACCACCCAGTCGGGCTCCACGGCGACGCGGTCGAACAGGACCGAGCCCGAGCCGGTGAGGCGCTGCCCGAACCCGTCCCAGTCGTCGACCAGGGTCACGCCCGGCGCGTCCCGGGGGACGAAGACGAGGTAGGCGACCGCCCGGCCGTCCTCCTCGGCATTGGCCAGGGTGGGGATGCGGTGGGCGTAGAGCGAGCCGGTGCAGTAGTCTTTGCGGCCCTCGACAGTCCAGCCGGCCGGGTCGCGCACGAGGCGGGTGCGGCGGGTGTGGTCGCGCGCGCCGGTCTCGGCGAGCGCGTTGCCGAAGCGCTCGCCCGCCAGGACGCGGCCGTAGAGGGCGCGCTTCTGGGCCTCGGTGCCGCCGTTGCGGAGCACCTCCAGGGCGTAGAAATGGTTCTGCGGGATCTGGCCGAGGGAGCCGTCCGCCGCGGCGATCCGGGCGATCACCTGGGCGACCGTGGCGCTGTCGAGGCCGGGGCCGCCGTATTCCCTCGGCACCGTGATCGCCCAGAGGCCGGATTCGGTGAAGCGCGCGATCTCGCCGACCGGCAGGTGGCGCTCCAGGTCGCGCTCGGCGGCGGCCTCGGCGAAAGCCTCCGCCAGCCGGTCGGCGACGGCGAGCGCCGCGGCGGCGTCCGGAAGGACCGGCACCGGGCGCGGCGGCGCGGGTGCCTGCGTGAAGGCGGTCTCGTGGGGCTGGAGCGGCATCGCCCGGTCCTCAGTTCCACTGGTGCCGGGCGGGCAGCACGCCGTTCAGGGCGTGGTTCCCGAGGAGGTGGTACTTCCACCGCACGGGGTCGTGCAGGGTGTGGACCCGGGCGTCGCGCCAGTACCGGCCGAGATTGTACCCGTCGCGGGTCGCCGAGGCGCCGGCGAGCTCGAGCAGCCGCTCGGAGGCTTCCAGGGCGATCTCGGTGGTAAGGATCTTGGCCTGCGCCACCGCCACCGAGGCCTCGGCCGCGCTCTCAGCGGTGACGGGGGCCGCGGCGATCCGGTCGAGCGCCCGTCCGGCCCGGGCCAGGACCTCCTCGGCGGCGTGCAGGTCGACGGTGAGCCGCCCGACCTCGCCGAGGATGTGGGGATCCTCCGCGACGGTCTCGGCGGTGAAGGGATAGGGCCGGGTCCGGGTGCGCAGGAAGTCGAGGGCGGCGGCCGCCGCGCCCCGGGCGAGCCCGGCGTCGATCGCCGCGTGGATCAGCTGCGAGACCGGCCCGAACAGGCCCGGGCGCCCGGCCAGGGGCGCGAGGTCGATCGTCAGCTCCGCCTCGACCGGGGCCTGCGCGAAGATCACGCTGCCGCTCGCCGTGGTGCGCTGGCCGAAGCCCTGCCAGTCGTCCACCACCCGCACGCCGGGGGCGTCCCGGCGCACGAAGACCAGGAGCGGCCCGCCGTCGGGGCCGACCGCGCGCGTCGGGATCCAGTGGGCGAAGAGCGCGCCCGTCGAGTAGAAGCGCGTGCCGCTGAGCCGCGGGCCCTCCGGCCCGGCGGTCAGCCGCGTGTCCACGCCGGTGATCGCCTTGCCGTTGCGGGCGGGGCCGGCATTGCCGATCCGGTGGCCGGCGAGCACGTCCCGGTAGATCCGCGCCTGCTGGGCGGGGCTGGCGGCGGCCGCGACCAGCGCCAGGACGCCGAACTGGTTCTGGGGGATCTGCGCCGCCGAGCCGTCGGCGGCGGCGAGGATCGCGAAGACCTCCGCGAGCGTCGCGTGCGAGACCCCGGCGCCGCCGTGTTCGCGCGGCACCGTGATGCCGCCGAGCCCGCTCTCCGTGAAGGCCGCGATCTCCGCCCAGGGCAGGCGCCGGTCGCGGTCGCGCTCGGCCGCGCCCGCCGCGAAGATCCGGGCCACGGCCCGCGCGGCCGCGATCGCCTCGGCGTCCGAGCGGATCCGGTGCGGCGGCGACGGCGGCGGCAGCCGATCTTCGACCGGGTCGGTGACGGGATCGTCCAGGTGCAGGCTCATACGGTTTCCGGTTGACCGCTCGGGTTGGGACGTCCCGCCGTCATCGCGAGCGCTGCGAAGCGCCCCGGGGGCCGCGCGCGGTCGGAAGACGCGGCGCGGCCTGGACGGCTTCGCTCCGCGCGCGCGGACGGCGATGTCGAGGTCGTCGACCGGGGACGATCCATCGGTGTGGGCTCCCGGTCGGATCGCCCAGATCGGGCGGTTTCGCTCAGCGGGCCCGGAGCCGCCGCACCGCGGTGTCGCCCGCGAACTGGACCGCGCACACGAGGGCGATCAGGATCGCGATCACCACCACCATCACGGTGGTGTCGAAGCGCTGGTAGCCGTACCGGATGGCGACGTCCCCGAGCCCGCCCGCGCCCACCGCGCCCGCCATCGCGGAGGCGCCGATCATCGCCACCACCGTGATGGTGAAGCCGGCCACGATGCCCGGCAGCGCCTCGGGCAGGAGCACGTGGGCGAGGATGTGCCGGCGCCGGCAGCCGATGGACTGGGCGGCCTCGATCAGGCCCGCATCCACCTCCCGCAGCGAGACCTCGGCGATCCGAGCGAAGAACGGGGTCGCGCTCACCGAGAGCGGCACGATCGCCGCCCAGACGCCGATCGTGGTGCCGGCCACCAGCCGGGTGAACGGGATCAGCGCCACCAGCAGCACGATGAAGGGCACGGCCCGGAAGCCGTTGACCACGGTCCCGACCACCCGGTGGGCCGTCGGCGCCGCGAAGATGCCGCCAGGCCCGGAGGTGACGAGGAACAGCGCCAGGGGAATGCCGGCGACCACGGCGATCCCGGCCGAGACCCCGACCATGAGCGCGGTGTCGAGGAAGGCCTGCCAGAGGCGTTCGATCATCTGCGGCGACATGGCGGGCCTCCGGGTTCGGGGTGCAGGGGCGGCGGTGCAGCGGTCGGGGTATCGGGGGAGGAGCGGTCCCGCATCGTCTCACCCCTCCGCCGGGTCGGCGGGGACGTAGCCGACCCGCTCCACGTCGCCGCCGAGCGTCCGCAGCCGCGCCTCGGCGCCCGGATCCTCGGCCGGGACGGCCACCAGCATCCGGCCGACCGCGTGGCCCTGGATCCGCTCGATGCCCGCCTGGAGCAGGCGCACCGGCGCCCCGGCCCCCGCGAGGCCCGAGAGATCCGGCGCGGCCCGGCCCGAGCAGGTGATCCGCAGGATCGCCCAGCCGCCCGGCGCGGGCCGCGGCTGCAGCCGGGCCGCCAGATCCGGCGGCAGGCCGCGGGTCAGGGGTTCGAGCAGCGCCCGGGTGGTCGGGTGCTCGGGCGCCCCGAACACGCGCCAGACCGGCCCGGTCTCGACGACCCGGCCGCCCTCCAGCACCACCACGTCGCTGCAGATCTCGCGGATCACGCTCATCTCGTGGGTGATCAGGATGATGGTGATCCCGAGCCGCCGGTTGATGTCGCGCAGCAGGTCGAGGATCGCCAGCGTCGTCTCCGGGTCGAGGGCGGAGGTCGCCTCGTCGCAGAGCAGGATCTCCGGATCGCTCACGAGCGCCCGGGCGATGCCGACCCGCTGCTTCTGGCCCCCGGAGAGCCGCGACGGGTAGGTGTCGGCCTTGTCCTCCAGGCCGACGAGGCGCAGGGCCTCCGCGACCCGCGGGCCGATCGCGTGCCGCGGGACGCCCGCGACCGTGAGCGGCAGCGCCACGTTCTGCCGGACGGTCTTGGCCGCCAGCAGGTTGAAGTGCTGGAAGATCATGCCGATGCGCCGGCGCAGGGCGACGAGCCCGTCGGTGTCGAGGGCGTCGATCGGGGCGCCGTCGACCAGGACCCGGCCCGAACTCGGCGCCTCCAGCCGGTTGACCGTGCGCAGGAGGCTCGACTTGCCCGCCCCCGAGCGGCCGATGATGCCGAAGATCGCCCCGGCGGGGATCGCGAGGTCCACCCGGTCGAGCGCCTGCACCGGTCCGGCGGCCGAGCGGTAGGTCTTCGAGACGGACTCGAACCGCACCGTTCCGGTCTCCCGGCCGGCCTCGCTGCCGGGCGCGGCGACCGGGGTCCGGGCGGCGGTCGCGGCGCCCGGGCTCGTCCGCCCGGCCGCGGCCGGCGTGCCCGGATCGCGCAGGCTGTCGAAGATCAGGCCGACCATCAGTTCTGCCACGCCAGCAGGTAGAGCTTGTCGCTGTTGGCGAAGGACTTGCGGATCTGCTGTTTCACGGCCTCCGAGTTCTGGAAGAGCGTCACGAATTTCCGGATCACGGGGTCCTCCTTGCGGGCGGCCTTGGTGACGAAGCTCACGGCGAAGCGCCGGTCCTCGATACCGGAATAGATCAATCCGCTGGTCGGGTCGAAACTGCCGGCCGCCACGATGAAGTGCGGGTAGCCCAGGGCGAGGTCGACGTCGCCGGTGATCCGCGCGAGCTGCGGCCCCTCGACCTCGGTGAACCGCAGCGTCTTCGGGTTCTCGACGATGTCGTCGAGGGTGCCGAGGAAGCCGACACCGTCCTTCAGCGTGATCAGCCCGGCCTTCTGGAGGAGCAGCAGGCCGCGGCCCTGGTTCACCGGGTCGTTGGCGATCGCCACCGTGCCGCCCGCCGGGATCTGGTCGAAGCTCTTATGCTTCAGGGAGTACAGGCCGATATTGGACAGGATCCCGAGCCCGACGATGTCGAACGCGTAGCCCTTCTGCTTGGCGGCGTTCTCCATGAAGGGGCGGTGCTGGAAGAAGTTCACGTCGATGTCGCCGGCGTCGAGGGCGACGTTGGGCGTCGTCCAGTCGCTGAACTCGACCACCTTGACGTCGAGGCCCTCGGCCTTGGCCTCCCGGGCCGCGACCGTGACGGCGTCGCCGTAGGCGCCGGGCACGACGCCGACCCGGAGGGTCTCCGCCCCGGCCGGCAGGGCCCCGAGGCTGAGCGCCGCGACGGCGAGGAGACGCAGGAACTTCATCGGGCGGGAACTCTGATCGGGATGGACGGGGGCAAGTCCGGCTGCCGGGCCGCGATGGTTCGCGCCGCATCCGAAGGCATGCGGACACGATCCATCAAGTCGACAGGCGCCGTCTCACGTGGATGATTGTCTCGCGTCAGGTTTAGATCAGCGCGGCCCGCCCCGAAATTCTAAAGATCGTCGTTCGACGACACGAACGATCTCCCGATACCCCTGAACCGGAGAGGCGCATGCTGCGCCCCCGCGGGGCGCCGATCCGTCCCGCGCGCGCGGTCTCAACGAGCGGTCCGGTCGCGGAAACTGGGCAGGGCGCCCAGGCGGGTCCCGGCCGGCCGGACCGGTCGCCGAATACAGGTCGGTCCGGCGGGGGGAGCGCCGGAACAAGCCTTGTCGGATCGGATTGAACCTGCGATTATCCAGTCATCGCAACGGCTTAGTGAAGATCATGCTCTTCCGCGAGCACTCCGCGAACGAAACCTTCTCCCCCATCCTCGATCCGGGGGATGAGCCTTCCCGGGTCGCGGAGATGCCCCGCCGCCCGGTTCCCGAGGCCTGGTCCGGCATCGCCGCGCCGGCCCTCGCCCCGGGCGACGAGGTGGTCTTCGACCGGCTCGACCTCGCCGAGATCCTCGGGATCTGGCGCCATGCCCGCGGCCGGGTCGTGGGGCTCCACCGCCCGTGGGGCGCGGCCGCCACCGTGGACGTGCAGTTCGAGGGACACGAGACCCTGGAACGCTACCTGCCGGACCTGTTCCGGCGCGTGCACTGAGGCGCGCCGACAAACCCGCCGGCCGGCGGAGTCATTGGCTGACCCCGGGCTGACCCCGGGCTGACCTTGCGCCGACATCGCCCGGATCTGTCGGCTGAGAGGACAGCGAGTGTCTGTTTTCACGACACTTCGCGGCGCCGGGCACGGATCGGGCCCGCGCTCACGAAAATGTAGGGCCCCACCGGCGCGCGTCTCCCCCCGGGGCCGGAACCCCGCCGGCTCCGAAACGTCGGGCCGGTCGCGACCACCGCGGCCGATCTCCCGGCCGGGGCGGACGGGCCTGTCCGGGGGGCACGATGGCTCAGGGAAACCACAGACGGCGCGCGGGCGCGCCATGACGGCGAGCCACGGCGTGTTCGCCTTCGCGCATGTCGGCGACCTGCATCTCGAGCGGGCCTCCGACCCCCACGCCGCCGACCTGCGGGCGATGCTCGCCGAGGTGGCGGGGCTGCACCGACACGGTCTCCTCGACTTCGTCTACATCCCCGGCGACCTCGCCGAGGACGGGCGGGCGGAGCAGTACGCGGTCCTGCGCGAGGCCCTGGACCGGCACTCGGACCTGCCGGTGCGCCTGATCGCCGGCGACCACGACCGCCAGCACGGCACGATGGCAGATTTCGACGCCCTGTTCGCCGCGGTCGCGGGCAGCCCGCGCGGCGGCGGCCACGCGGCGCGGCGCCACGACCTGCCGCGCCCGCGCGACCCCGTCTCGGTGACGCACTACTACTTCGCCGAGACCTGGGCGGGCGTGCGCTGCCTGTTCCTCGACATGGTCAGCCCCGGCTACGGCCAGAAGGGCTTCGGCCTCGATTTCCGCCTCGGCCCCCACCAGCTCGCGTGGCTCGGCGAGGAGCTGGCCCGGGCCGAGCGGGAGGGCCAGCCCTGCGCGGTCTTCGCCCACACCTACCCGGACGACCTCTGCGTGCCCGACGAGCGGGCGGCGCTCGCCGGCCTGATCCGCCACTACGGCGTCCGCCTCGTCGAGATGGGCCACACCCACTACAACGAGCTTGCCCCGGACGGGCGCACCCTCTACGCCGCGGCCCGCTCGGTCGGCCAGAACGAGGACGGCTCGGTCGGCTACGCGGTCGCGGCGATCGACGGGCCGGTCGCGAGCTGGCGGTTCAAGCCCCTCGACCGGGCGCTGCCCTTCGTGATGGTCACGAGCCCCGCCGACCGGCGCCTCGCCACGGCGCCCCTCGACGCCGCCGACGGCACGGTCTCGGTGCGCGCCCTCGTGCTGTCGGACCGGCCGCGGGCCGCGTGGCGCTGTCACCTGCGCGTCGATGGCGGCCCGGCCCACCCGATGGTGCCGGACGGCCCCCGGACGGTCCACGCCCGCATCCCCTGGCGGGACGGCGCGCGTCGCCTCGCCGTCACGGTCGCGGACGGCACCGGCCACACCGACACCGAGGTGATCGAGCCCGTGGACCGGAGCTTCGTGCCGCCGCCCGCGCACGAGCGGCCCGGCAGCGACGCGTTCCGCCTGCCGGCCTGGCCCGAGAAGGGGCTCCGGGGCGACCAGCTCGGGCCGAACCGCAACGGCCGGCACTGGTAGCCGGTCCCGCCCGAATCGCGGCACACCGCGCCGCACGATCCACCCCACCAGAGGACCACCGCAACCGATGGGCGCGCTGACGCTGACCCCCAACATCGCGACCTGGACGATCGCCGGCCTCGCGACCCTCGGCGTCATCCTGCGGCCGTTCGCGTGGCCGGAGGCGATCTGGGCCGTGCTCGGGGCCGGCGCCCTCGTGGCCCTCGGCCTGCTCGCCCCCGCCACCGCCTGGGACGGCGTGCTGAAGGGGACCGACGTCTACCTGTTCCTCGTCGGCATGATGCTGATGTCGGAGGTGGCCCGGAAGGAGGGCCTGTTCGACTGGCTCGCCTCGATCGCCGTGCGCGCCGCCAAGGGCTCGGCGACCCGGCTGTTCACCCTCGTGTACCTCGTCGGCACCGTCGTCACGGTGTTCCTGTCCAACGACGCCTGCGCGGTGGTGCTCACGCCCGCCGTCTACGCGGCCACCAAGGCCGCCAAGGTGGAGAACCCCCTCCCCTACCTGTTCATCTGCGCCTTCATCGCCAACGCGGCGAGCTTCGTGCTGCCGATCTCGAACCCGGCCAACCTCGTGGTCTTCGCCGAGCACATGCCGCCGCTGGTGCGCTGGCTCGGCCTGTTCGCCCTGCCCTCGCTGCTGGCCATCGCGACGACCTACGCGGTGCTGCGGCTGACACAGGCGAAGACCCTGCGCGGGCAGGAGGTCGCCACCGACGTCGAGGCACAGCCGCTCTCCCGCACCGGCCTCGTGGCGGGGATCGGCATCGTGGCGACCGGCGGCGTGCTGATCGCGGCTTCCGCGCTCGGCCTCGATCTCGGCCTGCCCACCTTCGTGGCCGGGCTCGCCACCACGATCGTCGTGCTGCTGCTCAAGCGCGGCGGCCTCGTCGAGGTGGCCAAGGACGTGTCGTGGAGCGTGCTGCCGCTGGTGGCCGGGCTGTTCGTCCTGGTGGAGGCCCTGGAGAAGACCGGCGTCCTGGCGATGCTGGCGGACCTCCTCAAGGGCTACGCCCACGCCGCCCCGGAGGCCACCGCCTGGGGGGCGGGCGGCCTCGTCGCGGTGCTGTGCAACCTCGTCAACAACCTGCCGGCCGGGCTGATCGCGGGCGCCGCCGTCCAGACCGCCCACGTGCCCGAGAAGGTGGCGGGCGCGATCCTGATCGGCGTCGATCTCGGGCCGAACCTGTCGGTGACCGGCTCGCTCGCGACGATCCTCTGGCTCACCGCCATCCGCCGCGAGGGCCAGGATGTCGGCGCCTGGACCTTCCTCAAGCTCGGCCTGCTGGTGATGCCGCCGGCCCTCGCGCTGGCGCTCGCTGGCCTGCTCCTCGTCTGACCCTCCCTCCCGGCAAACCCGAAGGTCCGCGCGCGTGACGGCTGCCCTCCTCTATCCCTTCATCCTGGTGGCGGGCGCGCTGCAGGCGATCGGCAACGCCATGAACGCGCAGCTGCGCGGCCGCATGGTCAATCCGTGGCTCGCCGCGACGGTGTCGTTCCTGCCGATCGTCTTCGTGTTCACGACCCTGTTCCTCACGATGCCGACGCCGCTGCCGAGCCTCGACTCCCTGGGCAAGATGCCCTGGTACGCGCCCCTCGGAGGCCTCGCCGGCGCGGTCGCGGTGTTCGGCGGGCTCGCCTTCATCGACAAGGTCGGCGCCGGGCCGTTCAACGGCCTGACGCTCACCGCCAACATCCTCACCTCCCTGGCGATGGACGCGCTCGGCCTGTTCGGCCTGCAGGCGGCGGGCTTCAAGCCGATGCCCTGGCTCGGCGGCCTGCTGATGGCGGTGGGCGTCACCTTCATCGCGCGCTCGGGCGGCAAGAGCGACGGCGGCGGCTCGGGGGTCGGCGGCAAGCTGCTCTACCCGTTCATCCTCGTGGCCGGCGCCCTGATGGCGATCGGCGTGGTCTGGAACGCGCAGCTCCGCGGGGCCCTGGAGAATCCCTGGCTCGCCGCGACGGTGTCGTTCGTGCCGGTCGTGTTCGTGTTCGCGCTGATGTTCCTGCTGCGGCCGTCGCCGCTGCCGACCCGCGACGACGTCGCGGGCGTTCGCTGGTGGATGCCCCTCGCCGGCCTCACCGGGGCGGTCGCGGTCTTCGCCGGGCTGCTCTTCGTCGACAAGGTCGGGGCCGGCGCCTTCAACGGCCTGCTCATCACCGCCAACCTCCTGACCTCGGTGGCGCTCGATCATTTCGGCTGGTTCGGCATGAAGCGGGTCAAGGCCGGCCCGCCGCGCCTGATCGGCGCCGCCCTGATGGTCGGCGGCATCGTGCTGATCTCGCTGTTCTGAGTGGCCGGGGCGATGTGGACCCTCCCCGCCTGGATCCTGCGCCGGGAGACCCTGCTCCTGGCCGGGGCCGCCCTCCTGGGCGCGGGCGGGGTCGCGGCGTGGTACCTGCTCCAGGCGACGGTGCTCACCATCGCGGTCGCTCCCCGGGACGGGACCGAGCCCGGCCTGATCAAGGCCTACGCGGACGCGCTCGAGGCCGCGCACGAGAATGTCCGGCTGAAGATCCTGTCCTTCGACGACGTGCGCGAGAGCGCCGCCGCCCTGCAGGACGGGCGCGCCGACCTCGCGGTGGTCCGCCCCGACGTGCTCCTGCCGACGAACGGCCTGACCCTGGCGATCCTGCGCGACCAGGCGATGGTCATCGCCTCGCCCGAGCAGGCCGGGATCACCAGCTTCCCGAAGCTCGCCGGCAAGCGGCTCGGCATCGCGGCGCACCGGGACGCCGATCTCTGGCTGCTCCGGAACCTCCTCGGCTATTACGGGCTCACCCTGGAGGAGGCCGCCGGCCCGGCCCGGGACTCGACGGTCCTGCTGGTCCCGGTCGACCAGGAGGCGGTGGCCGGCGCCTTCCGCGAGAAGCGGATCGACGCCTTCGTCAGCATCATCGCGCCCTCGGCGCCGAAGGCGCTGGCCCTGGTCTCGGCCGTGCAGGGCGTCGCCCGCGGCGGCAAGGTGGCGTTCGTCGCCGTGGAGGATGACGGCGCGGTGATCGAGCGCTTCCCGCGGCTCCAGGCGGTCACCGTCCCGGGCGGCCTGTTCGGCGGCCGCCCGAAGCTGCCGGCCGACGACGTGAAGACGGTGGGCGCCTCGTACCGGCTGATGGCCCGGGCTTCCTTAAGCCGCGTCGTGGCGGCCGACGTGACCCAGCAGCTCTTCGAGAAGCGCGGCGCCGCCGCCCTGGCGACGGACGCCGCCGAGTACGTCCAGGCCCCGGCCTACGACACGACCGTGGCGGCCACCAGCGCCCGCATCCCGATCCATCCGGGGGCGATCGACTATTACGAGCGCGACCAGCACGGCTTCATCGAGCGCTACGGCGACACGCTCTACCTCCTCGGCGCGCTGGTGGGCGGCCTCGTCTCGGTGCTGGCCTGGATCCGGCAGCGCCTCGCCAGCCTGCGCCGCGAGCGCATCGACGAGCTCCTGGACCGGCTCCTGGAGATCGCCGGGCAGGCCCGGGCGCTGCGCGACCCGGCGGCGATCGAGGCGCTCACCGTCGAGGTCGACGCGCTGGCCATGGACGTCGTCCGCTACGCCCGCGAGCGGGAGCCGGACACCCGCACCATGTCGGCGGCGTCCGTCGCGATCGACACGGCGCGGGCGACCATCGCGGATTGCCGGGCGCGGGCGGCCGAGGACGGGGGGCGGACCGGGCGGCCCGTCCGGCTGCACGGCGCGGGCGGGGCCTGACATGTCCGTCCCAGCGCCCGCGCCCGCCGCCGTGCCCGCCACCGCAACAGAATCGGACCGGAGCGACGCCGCGCCGGACGCCGCCTCGGTCAGGGCGCGTGTCGGCGCGCGCGTGGGGGCGCGGGTGCAGCGATCCCTGCGCTCGCGCACCGTGACCTGGATGACGGTGGGGTTCGCCACGATCCTGGTGATGACCGCCATCGCGCTCGGCGCCTTCGTGTACCAGCAGCGCGGCGTCGACGCCGTGCGCCACACCGTGGCGGTGGACGGGCGCCTCGCCCGGGTCCTGTCGGCGGTGCAGGACGCCGAGACCGGCCAGCGCGGCTACCTGCTCACCGGCGACGAGGCCTTCCTGCTGCCCTTCACAGAGGGGCGGCTGAACGTCGACCAGCAGCTCGATCTCCTGCGCGACCTCGTCCAGGACGATCCCGACCAGCGGGGCGACCTCGACACCCTGGCCGGGCTGATCCGCCGGAAGCTCGACGAGCTCGGCGCCAGCGTCGCCCTCACGCGCGCCGGCGACGGCGCGGCGGCCCGCGCCTCCGTGGCGGACGGGCGCGGCAAGCAGGTGATGGACGCGATCCGCAACCGGGTGCGCCGCATGGAGGCGCACGAGGCGCGGCGGATGGAGCGGCGGCAGGCGACGGTGTCGCGGATCGCCCTGGCCATCTGGGTCATGGTCGGGGCCCTGGCGGTGCTGTTCGTGCTGTTCGCCGTGTCGGCCCTGCGGGAGGCGACCCGGCGCAACCGGCTGTCGCGGTTCCTGCCGCAGGAGCTGGTCCTGCGGCTCGCCGACGGCGACGGGAGCCTGAAGGCCGGCCGCCGCCAGCAGGCCGCCATCGTGTTCGTCGACATGCGCGGCTCGACCACCCTGGCCGAGAGCCTGGATCCGCACCGGCTCTCCGAGTTCCTGTCCGCCTTCCGGCGGCGGGTGACGCGCCTCGCCCGCCTGCGGGGCGGCGTGGTCGACAAGTTCATCGGCGACGGCGCCCTGGTGGTGTTCGGCCTGCCCGAGCCCCGGCCCGACGACGCGGCCCGCGCCCTCGCCTTCGCGCAGGACCTCGTCGCGGTGATCGCCCGCTGGACCGACAGGGCCGCACCCGCGCAGGCCGTGCGCATCGGTGTCGGCGTCCATCACGGCGAGGTGTTCTGCGGGATCATCGGCGAGGAGGCGCGCTACGAGTTCACCGTGCTGGGCGACGCCGTCAACGTCGCCGCCCGCCTCGAGCAGGCGACCAAGCTCCACGGCGTCCCGATCCTGGTCTCGGAGGCCGCGCGGCGGGCCGCGGGGGCGCCGGCCGAGGCGTGGCGCGAAGTCAGCCGCGAGCCCCTGCGGGGGCGCCGCGAGCCCATGGCCTACCACACGCCCGCCGCCCCGGGAGCGGGCGGTCCCGGCCCCCGCCGGGAAGAAGATATCGCGTTTCCGGCGGTCGAACCGGCCCTCTGAGAAGAACCTGCCTGTCGTCGGGATCGAATGGAGAACAAGCATCTCCGTGCGCAGCGAAATTCGAAAGACGTGTCCATTGCGAACGGACCTGCCGAGCGCGACATTCGGCACCATGCGCAGCGCCTCTGAAAACCAGTCGCCGGCCTTCGATCCGTTCGGCGAGCCCGTCGCCGACGGCGTCGCCGGCGCCTGCCCGGCCACCTCGACCGGCGACCGCACGGCGCGGCGCGTCGGCGGTGCGGTGTTCTGGACGCTGGCGCTCGCGATCCTGGCCGGCCGCGTCTACGCCTACGATCTCCCGGCCGTGCAGGCCGTCGCCTCGCACGCTGCCCAGGTGCTCGCCCTGCGCTGAGCCTCCCGGTCGAGCCCGTCGAAGGCGACCCGCGCGGCGCGCAGGTTGCCGTCGATGTGCATCAGCGCGCGGGCCCTCCGGTTCAGTCCCTCGTGAGGTGGCGGCGGACGGCCGCGGCCGTGACGGCGGAGACGCGCACGTTCGATTCCTGCGTCACCCCGGCGATGTGCGGCGTGAGGATCAGGTTCGGCACGTCGGCGAAGACGGCGCCCGCCGCCGCGTCGAGGGGCTCGCGGTCGAACACGTCCAGCGCCGCGCCGCCGAGATGGCCGGACCGCAGGGCTTGCGCCACGGCGGCCTCGTCCACCACCCCGCCCCTTGCCGCGTTGATCAGGATCGCGCCCTTCGGCATCCGCGCCAGCACCGCCGCGTCGATCAACCCGCGGGTCTGATCGGTGAGTGGCACGTGCAGCGAGAGCACGTCGCTCTGGGCGATCAGCGCGTCGAGCGCCAGGGGCCGCACAGGGCCGTAGGCCGGGTTCCAGGCCGGGTCGCCCGCGGCCACGAAGGGGTCGTGGGCGGCGACCGTCATGCCGAGGGCCGCCGCCCTCCGGGCGGTCTCGCGGGCGATCGACCCGAAGCCGACGAGGCCGAGGCGCTTGCCGGCGATCTCGCGGCCCATCAGGGCGTTGCGCGGCCACGTCCCGGCCGCCACGCGGGCCGTGGCCCCGTAGGCGCCGCGCAGGAGCAGCAGCGCGGTGGCGACCACGTACTCGGCGACCGCGCCGTCGTTGGCGCCGGTGGCCGGGTAGACCGCGATGCCCCGGTCCCGGCAGGCCGGGACGTCGATGTTGTCGAGGCCGACGCCGAGGCGGCCGACGACCTTGAGGTCGCGGGCGGCGTCGAGCAGCGCGCCGCGCACCTGCGTCCGGTTGCGCACGATCAGGGCGTCGGCCCGGGCCACGGCGGCGGCGAGGTCCCCGGGCCGGTCGACGAGACCCGGATCGTACTGCACGTCGAGGCCGGCGAGCTCGGCCGCGATCGCGGCCTCGTCCATGAACTCGCTGATGACGACCTTGGGCATGGCGCGCCTGTGTCCCGGTTCCGCGTGGTCGTCTCCCGCTAGAGCCGTTCCGGCCCGCGTGGCAACCCGGATCCGGGTTCGCCCGCCCTCAGGCGACCGCGCGGACCGCCCGCTCCGTCGGGAGCGCCCGCCGGGGCAGGCTCTCGATCAGGCCGGGGATCTCCTCGGGCGGCCGGGCCGGGCTGTACAGGAAGCCCTGCGCGCTGTTGCAGCGCCGCAGCCGGAGCAGCTCGGCCTGCTGCTCGGTCTCGACGCCCTCCACGGTGACGTCGATGCGCAGGTCGCGGGCGATGACCATGATCGCCTCGATCACCGTCAGGCATTCGGGGCGGCTGCTCAGGTCGCGCACGAAGGCGCGGTCGATCTTGATCTTGTCGACCGGGAACTGCGTCAGGTAGCTCAGCGAGGAGTAGCCCGTCCCGAAATCGTCGAGGGCGATCCGCACGCCGAGCGCCCGCAAGGAGCGGAGATTGTCCAGCACGTGCGGCGTGTTGGCGAGGAAGATCGACTCGGTGATCTCGATCTCCAGGCGGTCCGCCGCGAGGCCGGTCTCGACCAGCACCGCCGCGACGTCGGCGAAGAAGTCGGGCCGGCGGAAATGGACCGACGAGATGTTGACGGCGACGCGCAGGCGCACCGGCCAGGTCAGCGCCTCCGCGCAGGCCCGCCGCAGGGCCCAGCGCCCGAGCGCGAGGATGAAGCCCGTTCCCTCGGCGATCGGGATCAGCTCGGCGGGCGAGACGGGGCCGAGACCGGGCCGGGTCCAGCGGAGCAGCGCCTCGCAGCCGACCACTTGGCCGTCCTGCAGGCTGACCAAAGGCTGGTAGTGCAGCGCCATCTCGCCGTCGGCTAGGGCCTGGCGCATCGCCTCGTCGAGTTCGTGCCGGCGCTGGACGCGCACGTCCAGGTCGCGGTCGAAGCCCCGCCAGCGCCCCTTGCCGCCCTGCTTGGCGCTGTAGAGCGCGAGATCCGCCTTCCGGAGCAGGTCCTCGGGCTCGGTCGCGTCCGCGGGGGCGCAGGCGATCCCGATGCTGACGCCGATCTCCGCCCGGACGCCGTCGATGAGGTAGGGCTCGCGCAGGGTCGCGATCGTGGCCTCGGCCAGGGCCTGCGCGGCCGCGCCGTCCCGGCCGCGCTGCAGGATCGCGAACTCGTCGCCCCCGAGACGGAACGCCTGCGCGTCGGCCGGGAGCAGGGCGCGCAGGCGATCGGCGACCTGCCCCAGCAGGGCGTCGCCCGCGGCGTGGCCGATGCTGTCGTTGACGGTCTTGAAGCCGTCGAGGTCGAGGTAGAGCAGGCTGACCGTCGCGTCCGGGGCCGGTTGCGCGTTCTGCGGCGCATTCTGCGCGGCGGCCGCGCAGGCCTCGGACGCGACGTCGTGGAACATGACCCGGTTCGACAGGCCGGTCATCGGGTCCCGGGTGGCCAGATAGGCGATGTGCGCCTCCGCCCGGCGGGCCTCGGTCACGTCGGAGCCGACGCCCCGGAACCCGGCGAAGCGCCCCTTCTGGTCGAGGAACGGCTTGCCGCTCAGCCGGAGCCAGCGCCGGCCGGCCGGCGTGTCGACGGCGATCAGGTGCTGGTGGAAGGCGACGCCGCGCCGGAGACGGTCCACGAGGTCGGCGCTCTGGTCGGCCTCGGGGGGCGCCTCCGCCCGGCCGGCGAGCAGCGCCGGGAACGAGGCGTGCTGGAGCCTCTGCACCGGGCAGGCCAGCACGTCCGCCATCCGGGTGGAGACGTGCTGGAACCGTCCGGTCCCGTCCGTCTCCCACAGCCAGTCGCTGGCATTCGCCTCGAAGGCGTTGAGCAGCAGCCCGATCGTCTCGCTCTGGTCCTCGACCCGCACGCGGTCGAGGATGCGCTGGCGCGACAGGCGGCTCATGCGGCTCACGCTCGTCACCACGAAGATCGCGTAGACGGCGAGCAGGAAGCCGATGCTGAGCGCGACCGGCTCCCCGGACCGGGCCAGCCCGACGAAGCTGCCGACGATGACCGGGACCGCGAACAGGTACGAGACCGACAGGAGCGGGCCGACCACGTAGGCGTCCGAGATCAGGCCGGCCACGATGGCGACGACGAGCAGCCGCGCGTCGCCGCCGGAGGGGGCGAACAGCACGACCGGCAGGGTCGCCCAGGCGAGGCCCAGGGCGAAGGCGAGGCCGGCGGAGATCCGGCAGCCCCACCGGACGGTGTGCGCCGAGGCGGTGTCGCCGTGGGTGCGCCAGTAGAGCCAGGTCGCGTAGGTCGCCGCCGTGATCAGCACCGCGACCACGGCGAGCAGGCCGAGGAGGTAGGTGTGCGAGGCCGAACTCCAGAAGAAGTACGCGACGGCCAGCGCGATGATCAGGTGCGTCACCGCCGAGTAGGTGGCGAGCTTCAGCGTCTCGTCGAGGAGCCCCGCCCGCACCTGCAGGCGGTAGCGGCTCGGCAGCGCGTCGTCGGCGTCGGGACCGAAGAGGCGGCCGAGCAGCGATCCCGGCCGGCGGTCCGGCCAGGTCCCCCGCCGCGCGCCCGGCCCGGTCGCGCCCGCGGAGATCTCGGGCGACACCTCGGGCGACATCTCAGGCGGCATGGGCCGCCCCCTGCTCGGCCCCGTGCCCGTCCCCCTGCCCGGCCCCGTGGCGGGGCGCGACCCTCATGGTCAGGCCGCCCCTGGGCCGCAGGGTCACGCGGAACTGCGCCGCCGGCATCTCCGCCGTCACCGGCCGGAGGCGGAAGGCGGGCAGCAGCGTCGCCAGGACGACGAGGCACTCGGTCAGGGCGAGGCCCATGCCGATGCAGACCCGCGGGCCGGCTCCGAACGGCAGGTAGGCGTAGCGGTCGCGCGCGGCGGCCCGCTCCGGCGCGAAGCGGCCCGGGTCGAACGCCTCCGGCCTGTCCCAGAGCAGCGCGTGCCGGTGCAGGGCGTAGACCGGCACGTGGACCGACTGCCCGGCCGGCACGATCGTGTCCCCGAGCCGGACCGGGGCCCGCGTCCGCCGCACGATCAGCGGGGCCGGCGGATAGAGGCGCATCACCTCAAGGAGCACCTGACGCGTGTAGGGGAGCCGGTCCACGGAACCGGGATCGGACTCGGGATCGGCGCCGAGGCGCGCCATCTCGGCGACGACGCGCTCCTCCACCTCCGGGTGCTCGGCCAGGACCCGGAAGGTCCAGGCCAGCGCCAGGGCGGTGGTCTCGTGGCCGGCGGACACGAAGGTCAGCAGGTTGTCGACGAGGCTCGCCTCCGTGAGCGGCGCGCCGGTCTCCGGGTCCCGCGCCTGCAGCAGGAGGCCGAGGAGGTCGGAGCCGGGCTCGCCGCGGGCCCGGCGGCGCGCGATCGTGCGGGCGACCTCGCCGCGCAGGTAGCGCACCGCCTCCGCCCCGGCCCGGGACCCCGGATGCGGGACCCAGGCCGGCGCCCGCAGCATCTCCAGGGCGATCTTCCAGCTGGTCTGGCCGAGATAGGCGTCCATCGCGGCCCCGAAGGACCCGACCTCCAGGTGGGGATCGCCCGACACCATCGTGGCGACGATGACGTCGAACGTCGTGCGCATCATCTCGCGCAGGATGTCCCGCTCGCTCCCGGCGGGACCGGCGTCGCGCCAGCGCGCCCGCGTCGCCGCGGCGGCCCGGGCCATGGCCGGCACGAAGCTCCGGACCCGGTCCGGGCGGAACATCGGGGTCGCGGTCCTGCGCTGACGCCGCCAGTGGTCCCCGTCCGCGGTGAGGACCCCCGCCCCGAGGGCCGGGGCCAGCGCCCGGAGCATGAACGGCTCCCGCTCCAGCGCCTCGGCCTGGTCGACCATCAGGCCGCGGATGTGGCCGGGATCGCAGACGTAGGTGGTCCGCTGGCCGAGGAAGCGGGTGGTCACCAGGGGTTGTGTGTAGATCTGCCGGGGCCAGGCCTCGATCAGGCTGCCCAGCATCGTGACGAGCACGGATGGTAGCGCGACCGCCTCGGCCACGCCCTCTGCCACGGCCGCCGCGAACGGCGGCCGTCCCGGCGCGCAGACCCTGAACGTTCCGACAGCGGGCATACCGGCTCCCTCGCGGGACCAGATTCGAGGTTCAACGTTAAGTTTTGGCTTGCCGCCGCGGCGCCGTCGAGCGCTTCCCCCGGCGCCGGGGCGGAAACCGCCGCCTTGCTTACCGGGAGCTTACCGGATTCCCGGGGAGGCGCCGCGGACACCCGGGGGCGGCCCGCCCTAGCGGTCCCGGGTCGCGCGGGCCTGAGCCTCGAGGGCCTCGCGGAGCCGGCCCTCGATCAGCAGGGCCGAGCCGTAATGGAACTCGATGTCGAAGGCGTGGCGCTGGTTCATCGAGAGCGACGCGCTCTGCATCGCGATGAGATGGCCCTCCGCGTCGAACAGGCCCGAGCCCGATCCGCCGTAGCCGTCGTTGCAATCGTGGCGGGCGCGGCGGATCGCGCCCTCGCTCGGCGGATCGATCCGCCGGACGGCGCAGGATTCCCGGCTGCTCTGCCCCCGGTAGTTCTCGTGCCCGGCCGGTGAGACCATCGTCACCGGGAGCGTCAGGTCGCCGGTCGGAAGGGTGGGCGGGTCCGGGATCGGCTGCGGCCGCGCCTCGGCCGGCTCGGCGAGGCGCAGCAGCGCCCAGTCGTCGGTGATGTGCAGGCGCCGCGCCTCGGGCTCGACGCCGAGTTCCAGGATCTCGGGCACGAAGGCGTAGTTCCGACCTGCTATCTGAAAGTAGCAGTCGGCGACGTTTCGAGTAACCTCCAGTTGTCGATTGCGGAAATTGTGCGCGTTCATCAGCACGAGGGACCGGCTCCCGATCAGCCACGCGGCGGCGGCCTTCTGGGGAATCCCGTCCGGGCGCCGGCACCACAGGACACCCGCGCCGGGAAAGCGCTCCAGGTCGGCCCCCGTCAGCTCGCGCCGCCCGTCCTGCTGGTAGAGCGCCGCGAGACGGCGTTCCCCGCCGGTCCCGGCCGCCAGGGCCGCAGGCGCCAAGGTCGCGGGTGCCAGAGCCGCAGGCGCCAGGGCGAGAGCCGCCCAGCAGGCGGCCAGCGCCGGAGAGCGGGCCGCGCAGCCCGTGACATGACCCATGGCGTCCTCCCGGGACGGGTCGGCGGACGGCTCCGGGCCCGCACGCCCGCGTATCGTTCCCACCTGTCTGGCCCACCTGTCTGGGATAGCGGCCGGCTCTCGGTCAAGGTCTCCGTGATCTTACCAGATCTCCGGTGTTCTGTTGCCAAATCATCCCGAAAAGAAATGTTTCGTTTTGCAAAGACACGCATTACAAGCCGTGCGAATAATCAAGTGGCGCACAACGATAATAAGTCTTTCATAAGCTCAGCGAATACTGGAAATAGCCCGGTTATCGCGACGCTGGAGGCGGATTTTTCGGTGAAAGTCGTGTCGCCATCGAATCAACACCACGATGACTGCGAGGCCAAACGGCGTGGCAGTCCGGCGAGGAGACGCAGGATGATCAGGCTCCGGAATTCCGTCTCGGCATTGGCGATCATGGCGCTCGCGCCGGTCGCCATGGCGGGCGTGGCGCAGGCCAACGACAAGCTCGTCGAGAAATCGAAGAGCGACGAGAACTGGGTGATGCCCGGTAAGAACTACGACTCGAACAATTACAGCGACCTGACGCAGATCAACAAGAGCAACGTCAAGCAGCTCAAGCCGTCCTGGACGTTCTCCACCGGCCTGCTCAACGGCCACGAGGGCGCGCCGCTCGTCGTCGACGGCGTCATGTACATCCACACCTCGTTCCCCAACAACACCTTCGCCCTCGGCCTCGACGATCCGGGCAAGATCCTCTGGCAGGACAAGCCCAAGCAGAACCCGGCCGCGCGCTCGGTGGCCTGCTGCGATCTCGTGAACCGCGGCCTCGCCTACTGGCCCGGCGACGGCAAGACCCCGGCGCTGATCCTCAAGACCCAGCTCGACGGCAACGTCGCCGCCCTCAACGCCCAGACCGGCGAGACGGTGTGGAAGGTCGAGAACTCCGACATCAAGGTCGGCTCGACCCTCACGATCGCCCCCTACGTGGTGAAGGACAAGGTGATCATCGGCTCCTCGGGCGCCGAGCTCGGCGTGCGCGGCTACCTCACCGCCTACGACGTCAAGACCGGCGCGCAGGTCTGGCGCGCCTACGCCACCGGCCCGGACGAGGACCTGCTGCTCGCCAAGGACTTCAACATCCACAACGCCCATTACGGCCAGAAGGGCCTCGGCACCTCGACCTGGGAGGGCGACGCCTGGAAGATCGGCGGCGGCACCAACTGGGGCTGGTACGCCTACGATCCGGGCACCAACTTGATCTATTTCGGCACCGGCAACCCGGCGCCGTGGAACGAGACCATGCGTCCCGGCGACAACAAGTGGACGATGACGATCTTCGGCCGCGACGCCGACACCGGCGAGGCGAAGTTCGGCTACCAGAAGACGCCCCACGACGAGTGGGACTATGCCGGCGTCAACGTGATGATGCTGTCCGACCAGAAGGACAAGGACGGGAAGATGAGGAAGCTCCTCACCCACCCGGACCGCAACGGCATCGTCTACACCCTCGACCGGACGGACGGCACGCTGGTCTCGGCCAACAAGATCGACGACACCGTCAACGTGTTCAAGTCGGTGGATCTGAAGACCGGCACGCCGGTGCGCGATCCGGAATACGGCACCCGGATGGACCACCTCGCCAAGGACATCTGCCCCTCGGCGATGGGCTACCACAACCAGGGCCACGATTCCTACGACCCGAAGCGGCAAGCCTTCTACATGGGCATCAACCACATCTGCATGGATTGGGAGCCCTTCATGCTGCCCTACCGCGCGGGTCAGTTCTTCGTCGGTGCGACGCTGAACATGTATCCGGGCCCGAAGGGTGACCGGCAGAACTACGAGGGCCTCGGCCAGATCAAGAGCTACAACGCCATCACCGGCAAGTTCAACTGGGAGAAGATGGAGCGCTTCGCGGTCTGGGGTGGCACCACCGCCACCGCCGGCGACCTCGTCCTCTACGGGACGCTGGACGGCTTCATCAAGGCGCGCGACTCCGACAACGGCGACCTCCTCTGGAAGTTCAAGCTGCCGTCGGGCGCCATCGGCTACCCGATCACCTACACCCACAAGGGCACGCAGTACGTCGCCATCTACTACGGCGTCGGCGGCTGGCCGGGCGTGGGCCTGGTGTTCGACCTCGCCGACCCGACCGCCGGTCTCGGCGCGGTGGGCGCCTTCAAGAAGCTCGCCAACTACACCCAGATGGGCGGCGGCGTGATGGTGTTCTCGCTGGACGGCAAGGGCCCGTACGACGACCCGAACGTCGGCGAGTACGCGCAGCACGCCGCCAAGTAAGGCCCCCCAGTAACCGCCGCCTGCATCCCGTCGGCCCCTCGGCCGGCGGGGTGCTGGGATCAGATCCCGACAGGCGAGGCCCTCTGGCGCCCCGCCTGTCCCTCCGGACATGCCATCCGGACATGCCATCAAGAAACGCTTCGACAACAGGGATCAACGTCCATGCCGCGCCCGCGCGCACGCATCCTGGCGGCCCGCTTCGCCGCCGTCCTGACGCTCGCCACCCTGGCCGCCGGGCCGGTGGCGGCCCAGGAATCCGAGGCCCAGGCCATCCAGTCGGATCCCGGCAAGGCCCCGGCCGCCCCGCCGGCCGACCCCGCGACCCTGCGGATCTGCGCCTCCGAGAAGCAGCCGCCCCTCTCGATGAAGGACGGCTCCGGGCTCGAGAACCGCGTCGCGGTCGCCGTCGCCGAGGCGATGGGGAAGAAGCCCGTCTTCGTCTGGCTCGAGAAGCCCGCGATCTACCTCGTCCGCGACGGCCTGGAGAAGCGGACCTGCGACGTGGTCGTCGGCCTCGACAGCGACGACCCGCGGGTGCTGACCACCCGGCCGTACTACCGGAGCGGCTACGTCTTCATCACCCGCGCCGACAAGGATCTCGACGTGAAGTCCTGGTCCGACCCGCGGCTCAAGACCCTCGACCACATGGTGGTGCCGTTCGGCTCCCCCGGCGAGGCGATGCTCAAGGATATCGGCCGCTACGAGGAGGACATGGCCTACCTCTACTCGCTGGTGAACTTCCGCTCGCCGCGCAACCAGTACACCCAGATCGACCCGGCCCGCATCGTCAGCGAGGTCGCCAACGACAAGGCCGATGTCGGCGTCGCCTTCGGCCCGGACGTGGCCCGCTACGTCAAGGATTCCCCGACGCCGCTGCGCATGACGCTGGTCCCGGCCGACACGGTCGGCAGCGACGGCCGCAAGGTCCCGCAGGTCTTCGACCAGTCGATGGGCGTGCGCAAGGACGACGAGGCCCTGCGCAAGGCCCTCGACGCCGGGATCGAGAAGGCCCGGCCCGCCATCGCGACGATCCTCAAGCAGGACGGTGTGCCGGTCGTCGCCTCGAACTGAGGCTGCCCCACCGAGACCGCCCCACCGAGACCGCCCCACCGAGACCGGCCCGGCGCGTCCGGGCCATCGATCAGGACATCAGGACCCGCTCAACAGATGCACATCGTACGTTCGGCCCGCGTCGCCCTTCTCACCCTCGCCGTGGCGATGCCCGCCGCGGCCCGCGCGCAGCCCCAGTCCGGCCCGCAGACCGGCATCGTCTTCCGCAACACCATCACCGGCGAGGCGATGGACACGGCCGAGGGCAAGCCGGGCGGGCGGGACACGCAGGCGGTCAAGACCTTCTTCCAGACCGGGAAGAACCTCTACATCGACGACAAGTCCTGCCTGCGGAACGGCGAGAGCCTGTTCCTGACCTCGTGCTCCGGCTGCCACGGCCATCTCGGCGAGGGCAAGGTCGGGCCCGGCCTCAACGACGATTACTGGACCTACCCGGCGAACACGACCGATGTCGGCCTGTTCGCGACCCTCTGGGGCGGCGCCAACGGCATGATGGGACCGCACAACGAGGATCTCAATCCCGACGAGATGCTGCAGGTCATCGCCTGGATCCGTCATCTCTACACGGGCCCGGTGAAGGATGCCGAGTGGCTCACCGACGAGCAGAAGAAGACCTACAAGCCCTTCAAGGAGGGCGAGACCTTTGCCAAGGACGTGCCCGGCCAGTGCAAGCCGCTGGACTAGCCGTTCTCGGCAAGTCGCGCCCCGCGCAAGACGGGGCGAACCGGCGGCCCGACCGGCCGCCCCAGGAAGAGACGGAGGAATCTACGATGCGCACAGTGATCACGGCGGCGATGCTGATCGCGGGGGCGGCCTTCGCGGTGCCGGCGCTGGCCTACGACGGTCAGACCTGCAAGGCGCCGGGCAATTGCTGGCAGCCGAAGCCCGGCTTCCCCGAGAAGGTCGCCGGGACCAAGTACGATCCCAAGCACGACCCGAAGGAGGTCAGCAAGCAGGCCGAATCCATCAAGCAGATGGAGGAGCGCAACAGGAAGCGGATCGAGAACGCCAAGAAGACCGGCAAGTTCGAGTACGACGTCGCCAAGATCTCTTCGAACTGATCGCGACCGATCCGACCGTCCTGGGGCCGGCCCGCGCCGCGGCGCCGGCCCACAGCGACGCTCGGCAGCGCACGCCGCATCGACACGCGCAGGCACCGCCTCATGAACACCCTCCGTTCCGGAGACACGATGCTCACCGACTGGCGGGCGGCGGCGGCCCGCTTCGAGGCGGAGGTCGCCAAGGCGGTGGTCGGCCAGGAGCGGGCGATCCGCCTCGTGACGATCGCGATCTTCGCCCGCGGCCACGTGATGCTCGAGGGCGATGTCGGCGTCGGCAAGACCACCCTGCTGCGGGCGGTGGCCCGGGCGCTGGGCGGGGCCTACGAGCGCGTCGAGGGCACGGTCGACATGATGCCGACCGACCTGATCTACCACACCTATCTCGGCCCCGACGGCCGGCCGCGGGTCGATCCCGGCCCGGTCCTGGCCCGGGCCGAGGATCTCTCGGTGTTCTTCTTCAACGAGATCAACCGGGCGCGGCCGCAGGTCCACGCCCTGCTGCTCCGGCTGATGGCCGAGCGCAGCGTCCAGGCCTTCGGCCGCACCTACGCGTTCCCGAACCTGCAGGTCTTCGCCGACCGCAACCGCGTCGAGCGCGAGGAGACCTTCGAGCTGCCGGCCGCGGCCCGCGACCGCTTCCTGATGGAGATCGGGCTGGAGGCGCCCCGGGACGCGGCGGTGCGCCGGAGCCTGGTCTTCGACCCGCGCTTCCACGACACCGACGCCCTCGTCGGCGCGGTCGCCGAGGGCGTGCTCGACCACGCCCGGATCGGCGGCATCGCGGCCGCGATCCAGCATGCCGTCCGCGCGGAGCCGTCGATCGAGGCCTACGTGGTGGCCCTCTGGGACGCGCTGGTCCGCCCCGCGGAGGCCGGGATCCGGCTCCCGGGCCTCGACACCGCCACCCTGGTGCAGGGCGGTGCCTCCCCGCGCGGCGTCGCCTTCCTGGTGCGCGCCGCCCGGGTGCGGGCGTGGCTGGAGGGCCGCGAGTGGCTGGTGCCGGAGGACGTGCGGGCGGTCTTCACCGAGGTGATGGCCCACCGCGTCTTCCTCGAGCCCGTCCACGAATTGCAGCGCGGCGCGATCGTGCCCGCCCTGTGCCGGGCCGCGTTCGAGACGGTGCCGGCGCCGTGAGCGACCCGCGCACGGCCGACATCGTCTACCTGCCGCGCTGGCGGCCGCGCGGCAGCCGGGCCGGCCTCCACCGGGGGCGCGACGCCGGCGGCGCCGGCCCGTTCCGCGATCAGGTGCCGTTCCTGCAACTGCCGGATGCCCGCCGCATCGACCTGCGCGCGACGCTGCGCGACCCGTTCGAGGGCGTGCATGTCCGCCGCTTCGAGGCGCGGACCGCGGTCGAGACCTGGGTCCTGGTCGATCTCTCGGCCTCGATGGGCTTTTCCGGCACGGCCGACCGGGCGCGGCTCACGGGCGATCTCTGCCGGGCCCTGGCCGTGTCGGCGACCCGGATCAGCGACGGGTTCGGCCTGATCGGCTGCGACGAGACCCTGCGCGACGACCTCACCCTGCCCGCCACCCGCCACCGGGGCGCGGCCGTCGCCGCGGCCGAGCGGGTCGCGGGCGCGCCGCGCGCGGGACGCGGCTGCGCCGGCATGCTCGAGGCCGCGCGGCGGCTCGCCGGGCGGCCGAAGCTCGTCTTCCTCGCCTCCGACTTCCGCTGGCCCGAGGCCCTGATCGCCCGGGTCTTCGCCGCCCTGGCGCCGCACGACACGGTGCCGATCCTGCTCGCCGACCCCGCCGAGGCGGAGGCGCTGCCGGCCTTCGGCCTCGTCGAACTCGACGATCTCGAGGGCGGCGGCCGCCGCGTGGTCCTGCTGCGCCCGAGCCTGCGCCGGGCCTGGATCGCCCGGGAGCGGGACCGGATCGCCGCCCTGGAGCGCGCCGCCGCGCCCTTCGCCCGCCGGGTCTTCCAGCTCGCCGGGCGCTTCGACGCCCAGGCGCTCACCCGCCACCTGATGACGACCTGAGCATGGGCGCGCGCGGTCCCGCCCTCCTGCCGGCCGGCCTCTCCGCCGGCCTCTCCGCCAGCCTCTTCGCCAGCCTCCGCGCCGGCGTCCTCGCCGGTGTCCTGGCCGGCATCCTGGCCGCGCCGCTCGCCCTGACGGCCGGCCCGGCCGCCGCGCAGGTGCGCTCCGTCGAGGTGCGCAGCCCCCGGCCCTTCGGGATCTTCCTGGGCGACCTGGTCGAGGCGCAGGTGGAGATCCTGGCCGATCCCGACTTCCGGCTGCAGCGCGCGACCCTGCCCCGACCCGGTCCGGTGACCTACTGGCTCGACCTGCGCGCCGTCGCGGTCGACGAGGCCCCGGCGGCCGGCGGCCGGCGGGTGCGCCTGCGCCTCACCTACCAGAGCTTCTACGCCGCCCTCGACGCCCGCACCCTGGAGGTGCCGGGCTTCCCCCTGACGCTGGCGAGCGAGGCGGCGACCGGGCTCACCACCGCGGCCGTCCAGGTGCCGGGCTGGAGCCTCGGCGTCTCGCCCCTGCGCGAGGTGCAGCCGCAGCGGCGCGAGGATCCGGCCGAGTACCTGCGCCCGGACGGCCGGAGCGGGCGGATCGATCCCGGGCCGGACGTCGCGGCGGCGGCGGGTCTCGGCGCCCTCGCGGGCCTCGCCGCGCTGGCGCTGGCGCACGATCGGGCCTGGGGACCGTTCCGGCAGCGGCGGGGCCGGCCCTTCGCGGCGGCTCTGCGCGCGCTCCGGCGGCAGCGGGCGGGGGCCGGGCCCGATCAGGCCTACCGGGCGGCGCTGCTGGCCCTGCACCGGGGCCTCGATGGGACCGACGGGAGGCGGGTGCTGGCCGACGATCTCGGCGCCTTCCTCGCCCGGCACGGGGCCTTCAGGGGCCAGGCGGCGGGGCTCGCGCGCTTCTTCGAGGCCTCGCGCCTCGCCTTCTTCGGCGGTCGCCTGCCGGCCGCGCGCGCGGCTTGGCCCCGCGCCGAGGCCGAGGCGCTCCTGGCGCGCCTCGCGGCGGCGGAGCGGAGCGCGTGAGGCCGTGACCGATCTCCTCGCCCGCCTCGGCGCGACCGATCCCTGGGTCCTGTGGCTGCTGCCGCTGGCGCTGCTGCCGCTGGCCCGCTCGGCCCTGCGCCGGACGGCCGTGCCGGCGGTCGCCGCCGCCCCGGCCGACCCCCTCTCGGCCTGGCTCGGCCGGGCGCTGACGCTCGCCGGCGTCCTGGCCATCGCCGGCCTGATCGTGGCCCTGGCGGGCCCCTACCGGACGGGCGCAAGGATCGAGCGCCTCGGCATCGGCGCGCAGGTCTCGCTGCTGATCGACCGCTCGGGCAGCATGAACGAGACCTTCGCGGGCCGGCAGCCCTCCGGCGCCGAGGAATCGAAGGCCGCGGCCTCCCGGCGCCTCCTGGCCGATTTCGTCGGCGCCCGGGCGCACGATCTGTTCGCCGTGACGGCCTTCTCCACCGCGCCGATGCTGGTCATGCCGATGACCGACCGCCACGACGCCGTGCGGGCGGCGATCGCCGCCATCGACCGGCCCGGCCTCGACTACACCAATATCGGCCGGGGCCTCGGCATGGCCCTGTCGCAGTTCGGAATCGATGTCGGCGCCTCGCGGGTTCTCCTGCTGGTCTCCGACGGCGCGGCGGTGATCGACCCGCGCATCCAGGACCAGCTGCGCGCCGCGGTCGCGCGAATCCGGCCGAACCTGTACTGGCTGTTCCTGCGCACGCAGGGATCGCCCGGCATCGCCGACCGGCCGGCCGGCGAGGACACGCCCCAGGCCGCTCCGGAGCGCCATCTCGACCTGTTCTTCAAGAGCCTCGGCGTGCCCTACCGCGCCTTCGAGGCCGAGGGCGCCGAGGCGGTGGCCGCCGCCATCCGGCAGATCGAGGCCCTGGAGCGGGACCCGATCCCCTACGTCGAGGAGCGCCCGCGCCGGGACCTGACCGGGCTCGCCGCCGCGCTCGCCGCCCTCGGCCTCGCCGCGCTCGTCCTGGCCAAGCTCGCCGAGGCGGACCTCGCGGGGGCCCCGGCCGGTGCGGAGACCGCGACGGAGGCCGCGGGCGCGGCGGCGCGGAGGGCGGCATGAGCGCCGGCGCCCTCCTCGACGGCCCGGCCCCGCGCCGCCGCGCCGCCCTCCCCCGCCTCGGCGCCGCGGCGGCGTGGCGCCGGGTCCGGCCGGCCCTGCTGGTCGCGCTGCCGCTGGTCCTCGCGGCCGCCGCCCTGTGGTTCGCCGTCTCGGGCTGGAGAGCCGCGCGCGACGACGACCGGATCGCCGCCCTGGAGGCGGGCCGCGACCGGCCGGTCGAGCCGGATGCGCGGCCGGCCCTCCTGGCGGCGCGGATCGGATTCCTCGCCGCCCGGGACCGTCTCGGCGAGACCGAGCCCCTCCTCGACGCCCTCGACCGCGCCGGCGCGGTGCGGGAGGCGGCCCGGGCGCGGTACGTCATCGGCAACGCGCGGATGCGGCAGGCCTTCGCGCTGATCGGCCGGGGCGACCTCGACAAGGCCGCGCCCCAGGTGACGCTGGCGCGGCAGGATTACCGCCGCGCCCTCCAGGCCCGGCCCGAGTTCTGGGACGCCAAGTACAACCTCGACGTCGCCTCGCGCCTCGTGCGCGACTACCCGGAATTCGACCGCAAGACCGGGGACGAGCTGCGCGCCGAGCCGAAGAAGATCTGGACCGACATCCCCGGCCAGCCGCGGGGCGGCCCGTGAGCCCGCGGCGCGTCCTTCCCCCCGTCCTGCCCTCGGTCCTGCCCACCCTCGTCGCCCGCAACCTGCGCGACGGGCGGTTCCGCGCCCTGGCGGCCGCCCTCGCGCTGGCGCTGGCGGCCCTGGTCGCGCCGCCGATCCCGGTCACCCGCACCGGCGTGTCGGTGTTGGCGTTGGTCGACATCACCGGCAGCATGGCGGTGCGCGACTATCCTGCCGCCGGCGGGTCGATGAGCCGGCTCGAGACCGTAAAGGCGGCGCTGCGGGCGATGCTGCCCGACCTCCCCTGCGGCTCGCGGGTGGCGCTCGGCCTGTTCACCGACCGGCGGCCGTTCCTGCTGTTCACGCCGGTCGAGGTCTGCGCCGACTTCGCGCCGCTGGACGGCGCCATCGCGGCCCTCGACCCGCGCATGGCCTGGGAGGGGGACAGCCGCATCGCGGCCGGCCTGTTCCGGTCGATCGCCATGGCGGGGGAGATCGACGCCGACCTCCTGTTCCTCACCGACGGCCAGGAGACGCCGCCCCTGCCCGCCTCCGGCGGCCCGACCTTCGACGGCAGGCCCGGCGCGGTGCGCGGGCTGATCGTCGGCGCGGGCGGCTACGGCCTGTCGCCGATCCCGCGCTTCGACGATCGCGGGCGCGAGACGGGCTTCCTCGGCGAGGGCGACGTCCAGCAGGAGAACCGCTCCGGGCCGCCCCCGGCCGACGCGGAGTCGCGCGAGGGCTACAACCCGCGCAACGCCCCCTTCGGAGCCCAGGCCGCCCACGGCACCGAGCACCTCTCGTCGGTCCGCGAGCCCTACCTGAAGCGCCTCGCCGCCGAGACCGGCCTCGACTACGTCCATCTCGACGGCCCGGGCGGTCTCGCCGCCCCTCTGCGCGCCGCGGCGACGCCGCGCCCGCTGCCCGGCCGCCTCGACCCGCGGCCCGCCCTCCTGGCGACGGCCCTGGTTCTGACGCTCCTGGCCCTCCTGGCGGGCCCCCTCGCCCGCGCCCTTCGCGCGCTCCGCGGGCGCGCGGGCCACCCTGCTCTAACCCCTGCTCCAACCGGAGCGATCAGGACCTGACCATGCGGATGCCCCTCGCCCTCTTTCCGGCCCTCGCCCCGGCCCTCGCCGTCGTCGGCCTCGCCGGCGCGGCGCTGGCCCACGGGCCGACGCCGCAGAAGATCGACCAGTCGATCACCATCCAGGCGCCCCCGGAGGCGGTCTGGAAGGTGGTGGGCGATTTCGGCGGCATCGGGCGCTGGCACCCGGACGTGGCCAAGGCCGAGGCCAGTGGCGGCAACGTCGAGGGCACGACCCGCCGGGTGACCCTCAAGGCCGGCGGCACCCTGGTCGAGGGGCTGGACGAGTGGCTGGCCGACGGCCGGACCTACTCGTACCGAATGTCCGACCCGGACCTGAAGGCGCTCCCCGTCTCCTCCTACTCGGCGACGCTCACCGTGACCCCGGACGGGACCGGCTCCAAGGTGTCGTGGATCGGCCGCTTCTACCGGGGCGACACCGGCAACGAGCCGCCGGAGACTCTCAGCGACGAGGCCGGGCGCACGGCGATGAACCGCTACTTCGCGGACGGGCTCAAGGGCTTGAAGGCGGCCGTCGAGGGCCGGACGACCCATTGAGGCCCCGCATGCGCCACCTGTGGCTGATCGCGACGCTCGCGGTCGCGGTCGCGGCCGGGACCGGCGCCGGGACCAGTGACGCGTCCGCGGCCGGCGACCCGGTCTGGGTCGTCAGCCAGCAGGGGGCCGAGCTGGCGCGGATCGAGGCCGGGAAAGTGGCCGGGCGGATCCCGCTCGGACCGGCGCCGGTGGCGGCGGCGACCGACCGGGCCGGCCGCCTCTATCTGACCCACCCGGACGGGCACGCCGTCACCGTCGTCGCGCCCGGCGCGCCGCCCCGGCGCCTGCCCGTCCCCGGCCAGGCCTTCGGCCTCGCGGCGAGCCCGGACGGGGCGCACCTCTTCGTCGGCGACTGGTCGGGCGACCGCGTCCTGCGGATCTCCGCGGCGACCGGCGCCGTCGAGGGCGCGGCGGCGGTGGGCCGCGACCCGGCCCACCTCGTCCTCGACCGGCGCGGGCGGCTCTACGTCGCCGACCGCGAGAGTCGTCAGGTCAGCGTGATCGACACCGGGACGATGGCCCGCGTGGCCGTGGTCCCGACCGGCGAGGCGCCCTTCGCCCTGGCGCTCGCACCGGACGAGGCCAGCCTCTACGTCGCCAACGTGCGCAGCGGCGACCTCACGGTGATCGACACGGCGACGCTGCGGGCCCGCGCCACGGTTCCGGCCGGCCGGATGCCCTACGGCGTGGCGGTCACCGGGGACGGCAGCCGCGTCCTGGTCACTAACCAGCACGCCGCCGCCGTGACGGTGATCGACGCGGCCCGGCTCGAGATCGTCGCCACCGTGGCGGTGGGCCCCTATCCCGAGGGCATCGCGGTGGCAGGTCCGCTTGCCTACGTGGCGAACTGGTTCTCGGACGACGTCTCGGTGATCGACCTCGCCACGTGGCGCGAGACGGCGCGCATCAAGGTGGCGGAGGGCCCGCGCACGGTCCTGGCGGGGGAGCCCGCGCGATGAGACGGGCCGGCCGCATCGGGATCGCGTCCGGGCTGGTCCTGCTGGCCCTCGGCGCCTGCGACCGCGGGGCGGACGAGCGCGCCGACGCGCGCGCCGACGAGGCCGGCGCGGTGGTGGCCACCACCGCCGAGGGCACCCTGCCGGCCTGGCTCGCGCCGACCGACGGGACCGACCCGGCCCGCTGGCTCGCGGGCCGCGAGGCCGGCAAGGCCCTGCCGGCCGACGATCCCCGCGTGCGCGCGATGGCGACGGCGCTGGCCGGAGCCCGGGACGGCTTCATCGAGGACCCGCGCATGATCGCCAACCGCACCGTCCAGCTCGGCCAGATGCTGGCCGAGGCCGACATCGGCGAGGGCTACGGCGCGATCCTCGACGGTCTCGGCGGCATCGCGGCGGGGCGCGGCCGCCGCAAGAGCCTCTACGGCGAGATGTGCCAGCACTACTACAACGCCCGGATGCAGGGGGCCGACCACGCGGCCGCGCTGGCGCGCCTCGCCGGCCCGCACCCGGTCGGCGAGGGGACGCCGTGAGCGTCGCCCGGGCCTCGGCCGACCGTCCGGCGGGGCGGGACGGCCCGCGGGTTCTCGACGCGGTGCTGATCGTCGACGACCACCCGGTCGTGCGGCGCGGCTTCCGCCATCTCGCCGAGGATGCCGGCGTCCGGGCGGTCCACGAGGCCGCGGACGTGGTGTCGGGCTACCGCACCTTCCACCGCCACCGGCCCGGGCTGGTGGTGACCGACCTGGGCTTCCGCGACCAGGGGCTGTCGGGCCTGTCGCTGATCCGCCGGGTGCGGGCCCTCGAGCCGGCGACCCGGATCCTCGCCTTCAGCATGCACGACGATCCGGTGATCGTCGCCCGGGCCATCGAGGGCGGGGCGCACGGCTTCGTCCTGAAGGACACGGCGGTGACGCGCTTCCACGAGGCGCTGGCGACCGTGTCGGCCGGGCACAGCTACCTGCCGCACGAGGTCGCGACCAAGATCGCGATGCTGAATGCCGGGCTCCTGGAATCGCCCCTGGCACGCCTGACCGCGCGGGAGGTTCAGGTGCTGTCGCTGCTGGGGGCGGGCAAGTCCAACGAGGCGATCGCCGACAGCCTGTCGATGAGCCACCGGAGCGTGTCGGCCGTCGTCTCGGGCATGAAGCAGAAGCTCGGCGCCGGCAGCCTAGCCGACCTCCTGCGCATCGCCCTGTCGCGGGACGGGCGCCCGGTGTGACGACGACCGCCGTCAGCGGGCCGGGGCTACCGCGGCACGATCAGGCCGGGAACGATCGATCCCTGCGGCCCGAACGTCGCCTCGGCCTTCCGGCAATTGGCCGCGACGTCCTTCTGGTAGGCCGCGATGTAGCGGGTCGCGGTCAGGTGCAGGTCGCCGGTCTCCAGACTCGCCGCGTCGACGCCCAGGGCCTCGACGGTCTGCTTGAGGCGCGCGGGATCGCTGCGCAGGCCGGGACATTCGAGGTTCACGAAACCGGCGAGCCCCGCGAGCTTCGCGGCCTGATTGCGCCGCGGATCGGCGGCCGCCGGGTCCTGCGCCTGCATCGGGGGCTGTCCCTGGGGCTGGATCGGGGGTTGCGGGATGGGCTGCGCGGGGGGCTGCGCCTGAGCGTGGGCCTGGGCCGTCAGAAGACCCAGGAGGCCGGCCGAGATCGGGCCGGAAAGACGGATCGCGCGCATCGCTTCTCCCATCCAGTCGCAGGAGCAGCGCGTCCGTCGACCGTCACCGCTGCGAAGAGTCGCGCAGTTCTATGCCGCTGGATCGGAGATTTACAATGCAGACCAAGCTTATAATCGTCTTAGTGACTCTGGCCTGCGCGACTTTGCCGGCGAAGGCCGCCCGCCTGACCGTGGACGACAAGGCCTCGCTGTGGCCGCGGGCGAGCGCGACCGACAAGATCGATTTCTCGACCCGGATGGGCCGGGCCTTCCACACGCTGTCGCCCAAGCTGGACGCGGCGTACTTCATGCGCTGTCTGGAGGAGACCGCCAATATCGGGGACACCAAGGACCTGCGGCTCGAGGAGATGGTGCGGACCTGCATCTCCCTGGTCCGGGACGAGGCCGAGTGAGCGGCCGGCCCGGCCTCACGGAGGGCCTCGCGCGCGGCCTCACGCCAGATGGGCGACGATGTTGACCAGCCGGTCGAACGGGTCGCGGACGTAGAACCGCTCCACGCCCCAGGGCTCACGGGCCGGGCCGTACAGCACGGGCAGGCCCGCCCGCCTCACGCGGGCGAGGACCTCCGCCAGGTCGTCGACCTCGACCGAGATGTCGGGAACCGGCGTGCCCGAGCCGCCCGCGCTGGCCACGCTGATCTGCGGCGTCGCCGACATCCCGGGGGCCGCGAAGGTCAGGATCCAGCCGTGATCCATGACCACTTCCAGGCCGAGCACCTCCGCGTAGAAGGACCGCGCCGCCTCGACCTGCGTGGTCCGGATGTTGGTGACGATCCGCTTCACGGCCATGGCCCGGTCCCCGCTGCGCGCCGCCTATCAGAGGGCTCCGCGGGCGGCCCGGCAAGGCCCGGGACGGCGCCTCGGGAATCCGCGCCCCGGCCTCGTCGCGGTCCGCCGCCCGGAAGTGCACGCAGCGATTGAAAGCGGGCCTCCGGAAAGAATCCGGAAAGCTCCCCGATGGTACCGTCCGCGCCGGTGGGACCTCGCACCGTCCAGCAGAATGTTCGCCCAGGCGGACGATTGGGATCCCCGGGTATGAACAGTGGGACGGTCGCGCTGCGGGAGAAGGCGAAGCTCCTCGACACCGTTCTCGACACGATGGATCAGGGGCTGATGATGATCGACGCCGCCGGCGTCGTTCAGGTCTGTAATGCCCGCGCCCTCGCGCTGCTCGACCTGCCGCCGGACCTGATGCGGTCCCGCCCGACCTTCGAGGCGGTGCGGCAATACCAGATCGCGCGGGGCGAGTTCGGGAAGGCGAGCGAGACCCTGCAGCGCTGGGTGGCCGCGGGCGGCCTGGAGTGCCGCGCCCACACCTACGAGCGCGAGCGCCCCGACGGCACCGTGCTGGAGATCCGCACCGTGCCGCTGCCCGACGGCGGTGCGGTGCGGACCTTCACGGACATCACCGCGCGCAAGCGGGCGGAGGAGACGCTGCAGGTCAGCGAGACCCGCCTCGCCCTGGCGCAGGATGCGGGCAGCGACGGGCTCTGGGACTGCGATCTCACGACCGGGGAGGCGTGGTCCTCCGACCGCTGGTGGGGGGTCCTGGGCTACGAGCCCGGCGAACTGGCGAGCCACGCGCGGACGTGGCGGGCCCTGCTCCACCCGGAGGATGCGGGCGCGGCCGAGCGGGCCCTGATCGAGCACCTGAGCGGGCGGGCGCCGACCTACATGTCCGAGCATCGCATGCGCCGCAAGGACGGCTCCTGGGCCTGGATGATGACGCGCGGCAAGGTGGTGGCGCGCGCCGCCGACGGCCGCGCGGTGCGCTTCATCGGCACCCAGATCGACATCAGCGCCCGCAAGGCCGCCGAGGGGCAGGTCGCCCACATGGCGCGCCACGACGGCCTCACCGACCTGCCCAACCGCGCCCTGTTCTACGAGCGGCTCGAGATCCGGCTCGCCGACCTGCATCTGAACGGCGGCACCTGCGCGGTGCTGTGCCTCGACCTCGACCGCTTCAAGGCCGTCAACGACAGCCTCGGCCACGCGGCCGGGGACTTCCTGCTCCGGGCGGTGGCCCATCGCATCCGCGCGGTGCTGCGGGCCGACGACATGGTGGCGCGCTTCAGCGGCGACGAGTTCGCCGTGCTGGTTGCCGATGCGGACGACCCCACCCGCGCGGAGGCCCTGGCGGCGCGCCTGATCGCGGCCGTCCAGGCGCCGATCCCCTTCGGCAAGCGGCGGCTGAAGGTGGGCCTGAGCGTCGGCATCGCCCGGGCACCCGGCCACGGCTTCGACAGCGAGACGCTGGTCCGCCGCGCCGACCTCGCCCTGTACCGGGCGAAGACCGAGGGGCGGAACACCCACCGGGTGTTCGAGCCCGCGATGGACGCGGCCGAGGCGGCCCGGCGCGATCTGGAGCGCGACCTGCGCCAGGCGATCGAGGGCGACGAGCTCATCCTGCACTATCAACCGCAGGTGAGCACCGCCACCGGCCGGCTTCTCGGGTTCGAGGCGCTCGTGCGCTGGGAGCATCCGACCCGCGGCCTCGTGCCGCCGAACGCCTTCATCCCCCTGGCGGAGGAGAGCGGGCTGATCCTGCCGCTCGGCGAGTGGGTGCTCCGGGCCGCCTGCCGCGAGGCGGCCCGCTGGGCGCACCCGCTGAAGGTGGCGGTGAACCTGTCGCCGCGCCAGTTCCAGCAGGCGGATCTGCCCGAGCGCGTGCTGGCCATCCTGACCGAGACGGGCCTCGCGCCGACGCGGCTCGAACTCGAGATCACCGAGACCCTGATCATCAACGACATGGCGCGGGCGCTCGGCATCCTGCGCCGGCTGAAGGCCTTCGGCGTGTCCATCGCGATGGACGATTTCGGCACCGGCTACTCGTCCCTCGCGACGCTGCAGGCCTTCCCCTTCGACAAGATCAAGATCGACCGGTCCTTCGTGGGCCATGTCGAGGTCAGCCCGCAGGCGGCGGTGATCGTGCGGGCGGTTCTGGGGCTCGGCCGCAGCCTCGGGATGAGCGTCGTGGCGGAGGGCGTCGAGACGGAGGCGCAGATGCGCTTCCTGGCCGCGGAGGCCTGCGACGAGGTCCAGGGCTACCTGATCAGCAGTCCGCAGCCGATCGAGCGGTTCGCCGCGCAGATCGACGCGTCCGAAACGTTCGTGCCACCCGGCCGCCCCGACTCGGCCGTCGCCTGAGGCGCGCCGCGACGCCCCGGCGACGGCCCGGACGCCCGAACGCTCGTCGCGGTACCGGTGCGGAGCGCCGAGCGGCGGCCCTGCCGCCGGCCTCTGTGGCACGGCCGCGACACCCGCCGACGACCGCCTGTGGATGACGCGACCTGCCCCCGATCCGTCAAGGTTCGGATGCCAGCGTGACCGCGCACCTCCGATCCGGCTCCCTCAGCTCCGCCATCCCATGTTCGCCCAGCCCCACGCCCTCATCCTCCGCCATCGCGAGCGCGTCGCCGTGCTCATCTCCTCAGCGCTGTTCCTGGCGGGCGCCCTGCCGCTCTTCTGGGCGATCGGCTGAGGCTCGATCCCGGGCCGGCCGCATCGTCGGCCGGCCGTCGAGCTTCCGCGCCGCCGCGCTCGCGAGGACGGCGGGCCGCGTTCGGCCCGCCTGAACGGCGAAGGGGCCGCCTCCTGTGGGAAGCGGCCCCTTCGCGTGTCGGGTCGGGTGCGACGGTCGGGATGCGAGCGTCGCACCCGACCGTCGCTGGTCGATCTCAGTAGGAGCCGAACTTGTAGTTCAGGCCGGCGCGGACGACGGCGAACTCGTCGGAGCGGCGGCCGATGCCGCTGTAGACGACCGGGAAGTTGTTGGCGGCGTTGATGACGAACGCGCCCTGGTTGCGGGTGTTGCGGTCGAGGTTGACGTACAGGCCTTCGACCTTGAGCGTCACGGCCGAGGAGCGGAAGAAGTTCAGGAACGAGTCGGTGGGCAGGGCGTACTCGATGCCGCCGCCGACGGCCCAGCCGGTGCGGAAGCTGTCGTTGCCGGCGTAGCCGCCGAAGGAGCGGTCGGCGCTGCCCGAGCCGTAGGCGAAGCCGCCGGTGCCGTACACGAGGGTGCGGTCGAAGGCGTAGCCGAGGCGGCC